>NZ_JBEPCY010000003.1:0-524539 GCF_040299965.1 Streptomyces sp. NPDC000594
TCTGGCGTTGACTTTTGGCACGCTGTTGAGTTCTCAAGGAACGGACGCTTCCTTCGAGCCCGTCTCACGGGGCCCTCCGGGCTTTTCCCTTCGGTCTTTCTTGCCTTTCGGCGTTTCCAACTCTACCAGATCCTTTTCCCGCCCCCCGGTCTCCCGGGATTCGGACCTTTCGGATCCAGCGGCCAGTTGGACCGGCCTTTTGCCTTTCGGCTGCTCCGACTTTATCAGATCCTTTCGGGCCTGATTCCCGGTCGAAATCGGGTTGTCTTTCCGGCTGTTGGGCCGTTCCGACGAGTGAGACTTTAGCGGATTCCTTCACCTCGATGCCAATCGAGGTGGCGACCGGATGGCCGCGGATTCCTCACCCCGAAAAGACGGACACCAAAAACCAGGCGACAGAGCGTCGCTCGTTGTGATGAGGTCTTACGGGATGGTCGCCCGGGGACCAACCGAAGTCGGCGCTCACGTCGGGCAACTCGGAGAACACTACGGACTCCGTCCAGGCACTGTCAACCCGGTCCCTCGGTCCCGTACGCTCACCCGCATGACAACCCGTACATGCTCCCTTCAGTGGTGGCCCGCCTGACGGCGGCCACTCCCTGAGCATGTACTCACAGGCCGCCGCTCCGGCGGCCTTTTTCGTATCCCCTCCCAGGGTTCGGCCGACCGGGCGCGGTGGTCCCGATCGGAACGGAGAGCGGGATGAAGCGCATCTTCAGCGGGATCAAGCCCACGGGCCATCTGACGCTGGGCAACTACCTCGGGGCGCTGCGGCGCTGGGTCGAGGTCGATCAGCACCGGGCGGACGCGCTCTTCAGCGTGGTCGACCTGCACGCGCTGACCGTCGAGCACGACCCCGCACGGGTGCGCAGGCTCAGCCGGCAGGCGGCGGCGCTGATGCTGGCGGCGGGGCTGGACCCGGAGCGCTGCACCGTCTTCGTCCAGAGCCATGTGGACGCGCACACCAGGCTCTCGTATCTGCTGGAGTGCACCGCCACCGACGGTGAGCTGCGGCGGATGATCCAGTACAAGGAGAAGGGGACGCGGGCCCGGGCGGCGGGGCAGAGCGTACGGCTGTCGCTGCTGACCTATCCGGTGCTGATGGCGGCGGACATCCTGGCCCATGGCACGGACGAGGTGCCGGTGGGCGAGGACCAGACCCAGCATGTGGAGCTGACCCGGGATCTGGCGCTCCGGTTCAACCAGCGGTACGGGCATGTCTTCACGGTGCCGAGGGCCACGCATCCGCCGGTGGCCGCCCGGGTCATGGATCTCCAGGACCCGACGTCGAAGATGGGCAAGTCGCACGAGCCGGGGAACGGGATCGTCTATCTGCTGGACGACCCGGACACGACCCGTAAGAAGGTGATGCGGGCGGTGACCGACAGCGGGAGCGAGGTCCGGTACGACCGGGAGGAGAGTCCGGGGGTCACCAATCTCCTGGAGATCCTGGCCGCCTGCTCGGGCGGTGACCCTGCGGAGCTGGCCGGTGCGTACCGGTCGTACGGGGATCTGAAGCGGGACACCGCCGACGCGGTGGTGGAGCTGCTGCGGCCGGTGCGGGAGCGCCATGCGGAGCTGGCCTCGGACGGCGGCGGCTATGTGGACGAGGTGCTGAGGGCGGGCGCCGAGCGGGCGAGTGCCCTGGCCCGGCCCCGGGTCGACGCGGCCTATGCGGCGGTCGGGCTGCTGCCGGCGGGCTGAGCGGCGGGCGTCCCCCGGGGGACGCCCGTGGCGGCACGCCCCGGCGACGGGGCGGCGGTCCGCTGTCCGGTGCACCTCACCGGGCGGCGGACCGCTCCGTCGCTGTGGTCAGCCGTTGCCGGAGGCCAGTTCCCGGCTGCGGTCGCGGGCCGCCTCCAGGGCCGCGATCAGGGCGGCGCGCACCCCGTGGTTCTCCAGTTCGCGGATGGCGCTGATCGTGGTGCCCGCGGGGGAGGTGACCGCCTCACGGAGCTTGACGGGGTGCTCGCCGCTGTCGCGGAGCATGACGGCGGCGCCGATGGCGGCCTGGACGATGAGGTCATGGGCCTGGGCCCGGGGGAGGCCGAGGAGGATGCCCGCGTCGGTCATGGCCTCGACGAGGTAGTAGAAGTACGCCGGTCCGGAGCCGGAGAGCGCGGTGGCGGCGTCCTGCTGGGACTCGGGGACCCTCAGGGTCTTGCCGACGCCGCCGAAGATCTCCTCGGTGTGGGCGAGGTGGTCGGCGGTGGCATGGCTGCCGCCGGAGATCACGGACATCCCCTCGTCGACGAGGACGGGGGTGTTGGGCATGACCCGGACGACGGGGGTGCCGGCGGTCAGCCGTTCCTCGATGAAGGAGGTGGGGATGCCGGCGGCGGCGCTGATGACCAGGCGGTCCTGGCCGAGGTGGGGGGCGAGTTCATCCAGCAGCCGGGCCATGTCCTGGGGCTTCACGGCGAGGATGAGGGTGTCGGCGCGCTTGGCCGCCTCGGCGTTGGTGACCGGCTCGACGCCATGGCGGGAGCGCAGCTCCTCGGCGCGTTCCGGGCGGCGGGTGGTGACCAGCAGATCGGCGGGGCGCCAGCCGGCCCGGATCATCCCGCTGAGCAGCGCTTCGCCGATCTTTCCGGTACCGAGCACGGCAACTGTCTGGGTCATGGCTCTGTTCACCTCGCCGGTGGGGGGTCGTGGGCTCATCCTCGCACCGCGTGCGGGACGGTGCCGGGGTGTCCGAGGGGCGGATGGGAGGACGACTGAGGGGTGTGACGGTTGGTGCGAAATGGGACTACTGAAACCTGTGGTGCTTGTGGGATCTCCTAGGGCTCGTGACAGAGGAAGAGTTCGACGCTTTCTATACGACGGCCTTTCCCCGGCTGGTGGGGCAGCTGGCGGCGGTGACCAGGGATGAGGGGGAGGCGCAGGACGCGGTGCAGGAGGCGTTTCTGCGGGCCTGGTGCCGGCGGAGCGGTCTGCGGGTGGAGGCGGCTCCGGAGGCATGGATCCGGACGGTGGCGGTACGGCTGGTGATCAGCCGTCGGCGGCGGGCGCGGCGATGGCGGGAGCTGGTGGGCCCGGGCGCGGCGCCGGACGGGGTGCCGGGGCCGGGGCCGGAGCACACGGTGCTGGTCCAGGCGTTGCGGCGGCTGCCGAGGGCGCAGCGGGACGCGGTGGTCCTGCATCACCTGTGCGACTGGAGTGTGGAGCAGGTGGCGGCGCGGACCCAGGCGCCGCCGGGGACGGTGAAGGCTCGGCTGTCGCGGGGCCGGGCGGCGCTGGCGGTGCTGCTGTCGGGCGGGGAGCGAGAGCGGGAGTGGGAATGGGGCGGGGAGACGGCGATGGGAGTGGCGGTACGGGGGTGAAGGGCCGGGTGAGGGGCCGGGTGGGCTCAGCCGAGGCCGGGCAGGAGGGTGACCGCGCCGGGGGTGTGCCGGGCGAGGCGCAGGACACGGACGGTGTGGCGCACGATCTGTTCCTTGGTACGGGCGGCGGCGCGGCCGGTCAGGATCCGGTCGCGGGGGGTGTCGTCGGCGCGGACGAACTGGATCAGGCCGTCCTGGCGGCCGAGGCTGACGCACCGCATCACAAAGGCGAAGTCCAGGGGTGGGGGCTGGTGGCCGCGGCCCTCGGCGAGGATCGCGGAGGCGGCGTGGGAGCCGGTGGGGAGGGCTCCGGCGCAGCCCATCCGGATCTCTCCGGCCGGTCCGGAGTGGGCGGCCGCGGCGTCGCCGACGGCGTAGATGTCGGGGTGGCTGAGCGAGCGCAGGGTGGCGTCGACGGCGACGCGGGAGGTGTGCGGGTCGAGGGTGAGTCCGGCGGAGGCGGCGAGGGCGGTGTTGGGGACCATTCCGGCGGCCCAGACGACGGCGTCGGAGTCGAGGGAGTCGGGTCCGGTGACCCGGCCCTCCTCGGTGCGGACGCCGAGCCGGCTGAGGGCGGTGTGCAGGTGGTCGCGGGCGCGGGGGCTGTGGTCGGCGCCGATGGGCGTTGTGGAGTGGAGCCGGACCCGCCAGTCGGGGTGGCTCTCGGCGATCTCGGCGGCGATCTCAATCCCGGTGAGGCCGCCGCCGACGACGGCGAGGGTGCCGGGGCGGTCCTGGAGCCGCTTGCGCAGGGCGTCGGCGGATTCGGCGGTGTAGACGTTTTCGCCGGGGATGTCGGGGGTGCGGCTGCCGAGGGCGTAGATCAGCCGGTCGTAGCCGTGGTGTTCGCCGTCGTCGGTGGTGACCTGCCGGGCGGTGGGGTCGAGGGCGGTGGCGCGGCGGGCGACATGGCGGATTCCGGTGCCCTTGAGGAGGGCGCCGAGGGGGTGGGTGACGGTGGTGGGGCGGGTGGCGCGTTCATGGAGGCGGACCCGCTCGGTGAAGTGGTCGGCGGGGTCGATCAGGGTGACGCGGGTGTGGGGGGCGAGCCGGAGGGCGGCGAGGAGACCTCCGTATCCGGCGCCGAGGACGATGATGTGCCGCTGGGTGCGCTGTGGGGTGGTGTTCATGCCCTGGTGACGACAGCGCGGCCCGGAGTGTGACAGCGGCCCGGGGTATGACCGGGGCCGGAGGGTGACCGGAGACCGGTCCCCCGCTGTCGCACTCCGGGCCGCTGCGGTTACGGCTACGGATGTGGTTACGGCGTGGTGGGGCTCGGGCGGACCAGGGTGTCGAAGTCGAGGTGGCTGAGCTTGTCGGGGTTGAGGACGGCGTCGACCCCGGTGATCAGGCCCTGGTCGACGGTGATGGCGTAGACGCCGCGGATGCCGGTGGTCGGGTCCTGGAAGACGACACCGGGGGCGCCGTTGACCTCCTGGACGGTGAGCACGGCGACGCCCGGGGTGAGGCCGCGGGCCACGATGTGGGCGATGAAGTGGGCGACCTTCTCCCGGCCGAGGACGGGCACGCGTGCGGCGAGGACCTTGCCGCCGCCGTCGGAGCGCCAGACGACCTCGGGGTCGAGGATCTTGAGCAGGCCGTCGAGGTCGCCCGCGGTGACGGCGGCGAGGAAGGCGTCGAGGGCGCGGCGGTGCTCGCCCCGGTCGACGGTGCGGCGGGGTTCCTCGGCGCGGACCCGGCGGCGGGCGCGGGAGGCGAGCTGGCGTACGGATTCGGGGGTGCGGCCGACGGCCTCGGCGATCTCGCCGAAGGGCACGGCGAAGATGTCGTGGAGGACGAAGGCGGTGCGTTCGGCGGGGGTGAGCCGTTCCAGCAGGGTGAGCAGGGCGGTGCCGAGGGTGTCGTCCAGGGTGACCCGGTCCTCGGGGCTGTTCCCGGTGACGACGGGTTCGGGGAGCCAGGTCCCGGTGTAGGTCTCCCGGCGGGCGCGGGCGGAGGTCAGCTGGTCGTAACAGATACGGCTGACGACGGTGGTGAGATAGGCGCGGGGGTTGTCCGCCCGGTCGTCGGGGAGTGCCTGCCAGCGGAGCCAGGCGTCCTGGACGGCGTCCTCGGCGTCGGCGACCGAACCGGTGATCCGGTAGGCGATGCCCCAGAGGCGGCTGCGTTCCTGCTCGAAGTAGGTCAGTTCGGCCATGGTCGCTTGCCTCTCTCCCTCAGCGGGCGGTGTTCCGCGGCGCGGGCATGACGGTCAGCAGAACGGTGTACTCCTCGGTGATCCGGCCGTCGGGGAAGAGACGGAGCAGTTCGGTCCGTTCGCGGCGCAGGGCGTCGTCGGCGGCCTGCGGGTCGGCGGTCAGGAAGGCGGAGTGGCTGCCGATGTTGGCGAGGTGGGTGTCGAGGGGGATGTCGCGGGTCCAGCGCAGGGAGTGCAGGACCGAGGCGGGGGCGCCGTCGGGAAGGCGGCGGGCGTTGCCGGGGGCGCCGAGGGTGTCGTTGCCGAGGCGTTCGACGAGCCGTTCGGACTGGGCGGCGATCCAGGGGACCGTGCGGTCGGCGGTGTTCCACCACAGGGCGAGCGCTCCGCCGGGGCGCAGGACCCGCAGGGCCTCGGGGAGGGCCCGGCGGGGGTCGGTCCAGTGCCAGGACTGGGCGTAGGTGATGAGGTCGGCGCTGTGGTCGGCGAGGGGCAGCCGGTCGCCGATGGCGCGGACGACGGGGGTGCCGGGCAGGGTGCGGCGGAAGCGGGCGGCCATGCCGTCGCCGGGTTCGACGGCGACGACCCGGGCGCCGCGGTCGACGAGGAGCCGGGTGGCGATGCCCGTACCCGCGCCGACGTCGACGGTGTCGGCGCCGCGCAGGGGGCGGCCCAGCTCCCGTTCGACGGTCTCGAAGAGGACGGGCGGGTAGCCGGGGCGGGCGGTGTCGTACTGGTCGGCGGCCCGGCCGAAGGAGAGGGCGCGGCCGGTCTCCTGCCAGAGGTCCGAGGTGGGCCCGGGGCCCGTTCCGGAGGGGTCATGGAGGGGTGCGGGTGTCGCGTGGGCCATGGTGACCTTTCGGTGCGGGGCGCGGTGGCCGGCGGAGCCGGCGGGGGCCGGTGCGGTGCTTGCCATGGACCCCCACCGCCCGGCGACGGCGCCTCCCCGGACCACCGGGCTCAGGGGGCTTCCCCGGGCCGTTCAGGCCTGGCATGGGGCCTCCCCAGGCCCCACGGCCCAGGGGACCGCGAAGATCCACAGCTCGTATGCCCCATACTCGCGCGGCCCGACAGCGCCGCGTCAAGGCCCCACGGGGATGGCCGTACCTAGCGGCGCTTGCGTCGCCGCGCGGCCGGGTTGCCGCTGCGCGTGCCCCGGCGGCGTTCCCAGCGGGCGCGGGCGGCCTCGTACTCCTCGCGGTGCAGCTTCTCGCCGGGCGCCTCGATCAGGGCGCGGACGCTGTAGGCCAGGAAGATGCCGACGAAGCCGATGGCCTTGAGGCTGTAGAGCTGGTCGGGTCCGGTGCCGCTGGGGCGGCGGCCGAAGCCCTCCCAGGTCTTGCGGAAGGCGATGGCGCTGCACACCGCGAACATCACGATGACCAGCCCGTTCACAAAGCCGCCCACGTCGGCGATGGTCAGCCCCTGGTAGCCGAGGAGCAGCACCAGGAATCCCGCGACGGCCGCGGCCAGCGCGCCGACGGCGACACCGGCCCGGCGCGGTCCGTACCCGCCGCTGTGGTCGACCCAGGTCGTACCGAAGAAGCGGAGGGGTTCGGGGCGCGGGCCCGTGTCGCCGCCGGGGCGTTCGTTCTGGCTGGAGTCCTTCTCGTCGCTCACGGGGTCGATTATCCCCGGGAGCGCGCCCGGGTCCCCGGGGGCCCAGGGGGAGTGCGGTGCCAGGGCACGCGAGCCCAGCAAGATCCGAAAGAGACGACCTAGGAGCAGCGGATGGCGACGTAGCCGTCGCTGCCGGTCTGGACATAGGCGTCGGAGATGAACTCGCCGCTGCCGATGCAGTCCCAGATGTTGGTGGTGCCGTAGGGGCCGCTCACGCGCTCCCCCGTCTTCTGGCAGTTGATCGGGACCCGGGCGTTGTAGGCCAGGACGCGGACGACGTCGTAGCCGGTGCCGGGGCCGCTGCGGACATTGACCCGGTGTCCCGGGGCGACCGGGTACCGCTTGGCGGAACGGGTGGTCAGCAGGGGTTCGGCGATGGTTTCCACACCGCCAAGATCAACTGTTTCCGGACGTACTTCTTCAAGTGCCATCGAAATCTCCCCCGTTGTTGTATGTGCGGATACGCACGGTACGTCGGAGGAAGGCTAACAAGCCACCCTCCGATCGCACGCACCATCGACTAGGCTCCGTGAGTCGCGTGCGCGCGCCCAGAGGAACAGGGGTAGGAGATGCCGCCGCTGCGCAATCCCGGGCAGCACCCGGAAGCGGAACGCCCGGAATACGCCGGCCAGTACCGCCTTGAGGCATGTCTGGGCACCGGTGGCATGGGGGTGGTGCATCTCGCCGTCTCCGATTCGGGGCTTCGCCTCGCGGTCAAGGTCATCCATGCCGAGCACGCCTCGGATCCCGAGTTCAGGGCGCGTTTCCGGCAGGAGGTCACGGCGGCGCGGCGGGTCAGCGGAGCCTTTACGGCCTCGGTGGTCGATGCGGACCCGGGGGCCGGGCGGCCCTGGATGGCCACCTTGTTCATTGATGGGCCGACCCTCTCCGAGCGAGTGAAGCGGAATCCTCTGGAGGGGGCCGAGCTACGGCGGATGGGGGCCGGGCTCGCGGAGGCGCTGCGGGACATCCACCGGGCCGGCGTGGTCCACCGGGATCTGAAACCGAGCAATGTGCTGCTCGCGCCGGACGGTCCGAAGGTGATTGATTTCGGGATCTCGCGCCCTACGGACAGTGATCTTCGTACGGAGACGGGGAAGCTGATCGGGACACCGCCGTTCATGGCGCCCGAGCAGTTCCAGCGGCCGAGGGAGGTCGGCCCGGCGGCCGATGTCTTCGCCCTGGGGTCGGTGCTGGTGCACGCGGCGACCGGGCGGGGGCCCTTCGACTCGGACAGCCCGTACATCGTGGCGTACCAGGTCGTCCATGACGAGCCGGATCTGTCGGGGGTGCCGGCGGACCTCGTACCGCTGCTGAGCCGTTGTCTGGAGAAGGACCCGGCGCTGCGGCCGACCCCGTACGAGGTGATGGTGGCGCTGCGGGAGGCGACGGCCGCCGCCTCGTACGACACCCAGGCCCATATCCCGGCGCCGCGTACGCCCGACCCGGTGGAGCGGGTGGCGGATGAGTACGCCCCCGCGGACTTCGGGGACCGGTACGTCAAGGACGACGCGGGCTCCCGGGTGTCACCGAAGGCGGCGGCGGGCCGGATACGGCGGCGCGGGCCCCTGCTGGCCGTCGGCGGGGCGGCGCTCGCGGCCCTGGCGACCGCCGGGGTGCTCGTCCTGGGTGTGCCGGGCGGTGACGGCCCGGGGCGCGGCGGCGGGGGTACGGCGCCCACCGCCGGGAAGGGGACGTTCGACGGCTGGAGTGTGGTGCTGCGGCGCGGTGGCGGCGGGAACCGGACACCGCAGTGCACCGCGACGGCGGGGGTGTCCGGGGTGTTCTGCGCGGCTCCCGGGATCCATGCCGCCCGTCTGGATCCGGCCACCGGACGGACGGTGTGGTCGGTTCCGGCGCGGGGCGCGGGCTCCGACGCGGCCGGGCCCCCGGTGCTGGCGGGCGGTCTGGTCCAGGTGGTCGCCGCCGGTGACCGGCGGCTCGAAGCGCTGGACCCCCGTACCGGAAAGGCGCGGTGGGAGATGAGCACCGCCGCGTACGCCTCCGTACGGCACCTCGGCGATCTGGTGTTGCTGACCTCGGCGGACGGCCGGGTCCGGGCCCTGGGGGCGGCGGACGGCCGGGAGCGCTGGTCGCTGCCGGGCGGTGAGGTCGGCGCCCAGTGGGTGGGCGCCCATCCGGGCGGGAAGGGTTCGCCGCTGCTGCGGGCCGCCCCTTCGGCGGACGGCCGCTCCACGGTGGTCACCGCGGTCGACCCGGGGACCGGGAAGCGGCTGTGGACCGAGCGGCTCGCCGGGAACCTCCAGCCCTTCCAGCTCTCCGGGGGCGCGCTCTATCTGCTCTCCACCGACCGGGACCAGTTCACGGACGCGGTCGTCCGGCTGGATCTGCGGGCCCGTTCCGGCGGTACGGGAGGCGGTACGGGCGGGGGCGCGGTGCGGAGGTTCCCGATCGCGGCCCCGGTCGACCAGGGCCGGGCCGCCGTGGCCGGTGGTGTCGTCTATGTCAGCGCGGGCGGGGGCACCGGCTCGGTGCTGGCGCTGGACGCGCGGGACGGACGGCAGAAGTGGCGCCGGGAGACCATGGCCTCGCATCTCTCCCCGCCGGTGCCGCACGGGAACACGGTCCATGTGACGGCCGGGGACGGGCGGCTGCTGGCGCTGGACACCCGGCGCGGGGTGATCACGGGGCAGACCAAGCCCCGGATGGGCGACGCCGAGCACACCTTCGCGGCGCGGCTGCCGCTGCCGGTGGTGGTGGGCGACCGGGTCTTCGGGGCGGCGCCGGACGGCTCGGTCTTCGCGGTGGACGCACGGCGGCCCGCAGGCTGGTGAGACGCACCCGGGTGCCCGGGACCCGGGAACCGCACGGGACCGGGGTGGCACGGGATTCGGGAACGCCGACGCCCCGGCCGGGCGAACCGGAACCGGGGCGTCAAAAGGTGAGAGGGCTCAGCCGAGCAGGGAGACATCCCGGACCGCGCCGCGGTCCGCGCTCGTCGCCATCGCCGCATAGGCGCGCAGCGCGGCCGAGACCTTGCGCTCGCGGTTCTTCGGGGCGTACACCCCGCCGAGGGCCTCGCGGCGGGCGGCCAGCTCCTCCTCGGTGACCAGCAGCTCGACGCTGCGCCCCGAGATGTCGATCCGGATCCGGTCGCCGTCCTGGACCAGGGCGATCGTGCCGCCGGCCGCGGCCTCCGGGGAGACATGGCCGATGGAGAGGCCGGAGGTGCCGCCGGAGAAGCGGCCGTCGGTGATCAGCGCGCAGGACTTGCCCAGGCCCCGCCCCTTGAGGAAGGAGGTCGGGTAGAGCATCTCCTGCATCCCGGGGCCGCCGCGCGGCCCCTCGTACCGGATGACGACGACATCGCCCGCGGTGATCTCCTTGCGGAGGATCTTGTCGACGGCCTCGTCCTGGGACTCGCAGACCACGGCGGGTCCCTCGAAGGTCCAGATCGACTCGTCGACACCGGCGGTCTTCACGACGGAGCCGTCGACGGCGATATTGCCCCGCAGCACGGCGAGGCCGCCGTCCTTGCTGTAGGCGTGGGCGGCGTCACGGATGCAGCCGCCCGCGGCGTCGGTGTCCAGCGAATCCCACCGCTCGGACTGGGAGAAGGCCTCCGCCGAGCGCTTGCAGCCGGGGGCGGCGTGCCACAGCTCGACCGCCTCGTCGGAGGGGGTGCCGCCGCGCACGTCCCAGGTGCCGAGCCACTCCTTGATCGAACGGGAGTGGACGGTGTGGACGTCCTCGTTGAGCAGGCCCGCGCGGTACAGCTCGCCCAGGATCGCGGGGATGCCACCGGCCCGGTGCACATCCTCCATGTAGTAGGTGCCGCCGGGGGCGACATTGGGCGCGACCTTCGCCAGACAGGGCACCCGGCGGGAGACGGCGTCCATGTCGGCGAGGCCGTAGTCCAGCTCGGCCTCCTGCGCGGCGGCCAGCAGATGGAGGATGGTGTTGGTGGAGCCGCCCATGGAGATGTCGAGCGCCATGGCGTTCTCGAAGGCGGCGTAGGTGGCGATGGAGCGCGGCAGCACGCTCGCGTCGTCGCCTTCGTAGTATCGCCGGGTGATGTCCACGACCGTGCGGGCGGCGTTCTCGTAGAGGGCGCGGCGGGCGGTGTGGGTGGCGAGGACGGAGCCATTGCCCGGCAGGGAGAGGCCGATGGCCTCGGTGAGGCAGTTCATGGAGTTCGCGGTGAACATGCCGGAACAGGAGCCGCAGGTGGGGCAGGCGTTCTCCTCGATGCGGAGGATGTCCTCGTCCGAGATGCTCTCGTCCACGGCGTCCACGATCGCGTTCACCAGGTCGAGTTTTCGGACGGTGCCGTCGACCAGGGTGGCCTGCCCCGCCTCCATGGGGCCGCCGGAGACGAAGACGGTGGGGATGTTCAGGCGCAGTGCGGCCATCAGCATCCCGGGCGTGATCTTGTCGCAGTTGGAGATGCAGATCAGGGCGTCGGCGCAGTGGGCCTCGACCATGTACTCGACGCTGTCCGCGATCAGGTCGCGGGAGGGCAGGGAGTAGAGCATCCCGCCGTGGCCCATGGCGATGCCGTCGTCCACCGCGATGGTGTTGAACTCGCGGGGGACCGCCCCGGCGGCCAGGATCGCCTCGCTGACGATCCGGCCGACCGGCTGGAGGTGGGTGTGGCCGGGGACGAACTCCGTGAAGGAGTTGGCGACGGCGATGATCGGCTTGCCGATGTCCGCACTGGCTACGCCCGAAGCGCGCATCAGGGCGCGTGCGCCCGCCATGTTGCGGCCGTGGGTGACTGTGCGGGACCTCAGCTCGGGCATCGTCGCTCGCTCCTCGGATGGGTTACGTCGATGGGTCTCGGTGACCCGGGTACGAGCCTACGCCCGACGACCAAGATCCGGACACTGTGTCCGGGATCCGGAACGATCGCCCCGGATCGGGCGAACCCTCCGTGGGCCTTCCCTCCGGGCCGGACCTGCGGCTTTACGGACCGTACCGCCATGGTCGTCGGCCAAGTGCGCAGACTGTTGTACGAGTGCACAGGCGGTTGTCCGGGGGTGTACGGGGATGTACGGGGAGGTGCGCGCGGTACGGGCCCGGGACGCGCGGTACGGGCTCAGGTGCCGCGCACTCCGTCCCGTACCGTCCGGCCCTTGCGCGGCCGCTGTCCGGCACCCCGGCCGCGCCGCCCTTCGGTCTCCGGGGCGGGCCCCGCCTCCTGCTCCTGCTCCGACTCCGGCCCGGCGTCGTCGGTCACCGCGGGCGCCGGGTCGTCGGACGGCGGGGTCCTGGAGATTCCGGAAAGGTCGGAGAGATCAGGGAGAGCGGAGAGGTCGGGGAGGTCCGGCACCGGCCAGGTGAGATGGCGGCGGGCGAAGGCCAGCGCCTCCGCCAGATCCGCCTCGCGGACGGCGGCGGACTCGGCCCGGCGGGTGTTGACCTCGATCACCACATGGCCCTCGAACCCGGAGCGGTTCAGCCGGTGCAGCACCTCGGCACAGGGCTGCTTGCCCCGCCCGGGGACGAGGTGCTCGTCCTTGGCCGAGCCGTTGCCGTCGGCGAGATGGACATGGCCCAGCCGGTCGCCCATCCGGTCCAGCATGGCGAGGGTGTCGCTGCGGGAGGTCGCGGTGTGCGAGAGGTCGATCGTGAAGTGGCGGTAGTCGTCCTTGGTGACATCCCACTCCGGGGCGTACGCCAGCATCTCCCGGTCGCGGTAGCGCCACGGGTACATGTTCTCCACGGCGAACCGGACGTCCGTCTCGTCCGCCATCCGTCCGATCCCGGCGATGAAGTCCCGGGCGTACTGGCGCTGCCAGCGGAACGGCGGGTGGACGACCACGGTCGACGCGCCCAGCCGCTCGGCGGCGGACCGGGCCCGCTGGAGCTTCACCCAGGGGTCGGTGGACCAGACCCGCTGGGTGATCAGCAGACAGGGCGCGTGGACGGCGAGGACGGGCACCCCGTGGTAGTCGGAGAGCCGGCGCAGCGCCTCGATGTCCTGGCTGACCGGGTCCGTCCAGACCATGACCTCGACACCGTCGTACCCCAGCCGGGCGGCGATCTCGAAGGCCGTCGCCGTCGACTCCGGATAGACCGAGGCGGTCGACAGGGCGACCTTCACGCCGGGGGTACGCGCCACGGAATCTGCCACGGGATCTGCCACGGAGACAGCGTACGGGCCCCCGGGACGGCCGGGAGCCGCCGTCAGCCGACGGGGAGGTGGTCCAGGCGCCGCAGGATGACGCCCTCCCGCAGGGCCCAGGGGCAGATCTCCAGCTCCAGGGCGCCGAAGAGGTCCATGGCGGCCTCCGCCACCAGGGCGCCCGCCAGCAGCTGGCGGGCGCGGCCCAGGCTGACCCCGGGGAGCGCGGCGCGCTCCTCGACGGTCATGGCGGCGAGTTTCGGCACCCACTCCTGGAGCGACTTGCGGCTCAGCTCGCGCTGGACGTAGAGGCCGTCGGCGTCCCGGGCGGCGCCGCCGATCCGGGCGAGCTGCTTGAAGGTCTTGGAGGTGGCCACGATGTGGTCGGGGCGGCCGAAGCGGCTGAATTCGCCGACCGTCCGGGCGATCTCGGTACGGACATGGCGGCGCAGCGCGCGGACGTCATCGGCGCCGGGCGGGTCGCCGGGGAGCGAGGAGGCGGTGAGGCGGCCTGCGCCGAGGGGGAGCGAGACGGCGGCGTCGGGTTCCTCGTCGATGCCGTAGGCGATCTCCAGCGAGCCGCCGCCGATGTCGAGGACGAGCAGCTTCCCGGCGGACCAGCCGAACCAGCGGCGGACGGCGAGGAAGGTGAGACGGGCCTCCTCGGCCCCGGTGAGGACCTGGAGGTCGACCTCGGTCTCGGCCCGTACCCGGGCGAGGACGAGGTCGGCGTTGCTGGCCTCGCGGACGGCGGAGGTGGCGAAGGCGAGCACCTGCTCGCACCCCTGGTCCTCGGCGGCCTGGACGGCACGGTGGATGGTGGAGATGAGCCGGTCTATGCCGGCGGTTCCGATGGCTCCGTCGTCTTCGAGGAGTTCGGCGAGGCGCAGCTCGGCCTTGTGGGAGTGGGCGGGCAGGGGGCGGGCGCCGGGGTGCGCGTCCACTACCAGGAGGTGCACCGTGTTCGAACCGACGTCGAGGACTCCGAGTCTCATGGACTGACACGCTACTGCGCGCACGGACATACCCTTGCCGTGTGCCAAAGACGAAAAAGCCGAAACCACCGAAAACGGTAAAAAACGATGAGGTCCGGTCTTCGGTGAAGATCCAGGACGTGTCCGAGGAGACCCTCCGGGACGACGAGAAGGGCCTGGACTTCCCCCGGGCGTGGGTGGAGTTCCCGGACCCCGCCGACGAGGAGCAGGTCTTCCGGTGCGATCTGACCTGGCTGACCTCGCGGTGGAACTGCATCTTCGGCAGTGGCTGCCAGGGGATCCGGGCGGGCCGGGCGGACGACGGCTGCTGCACGCTGGGGGCGCACTTCTCCGACGAGGAGGACGAGGAGCGGGTCGCGGGGCATGTGGCCCGGCTCACTCCGGAGATGTGGCAGTTCCACGAGGTGGGGGCGGATACCGGCTGGGTCGGGGTGGACGACGACGGCGAGCGGCAGACCCGCCGCTGGAAGGGGTCGTGCATCTTCCAGAACCGGCCGGGGTTCTCCGGGGGTGTCGGGTGCGCGCTGCACATCCTGGCTCTGCGGGAGGGCCGGGAGCCGCTGGAGACCAAGCCGGATGTGTGCTGGCAGCTGCCGGTGCGGCGGACGTACGACTGGATCGAGCGGCCGGACGACACCAAGGTGCTCCAGGTGTCGATCGGCGAGTACGACCGGCGGGGGTGGGGGCCGGGCGGTCATGATCTGCACTGGTGGTGCACCTCGGCGACCTCGGCGCACGGGGCCGGGGATCCGGTCTATGTCTCGTACCGGGCGGAGCTGGTCGAGATGATGGGCAAGAAGGCGTACAAGGTGCTGGTGGAGCTGTGCGAGGCGCGGCTCGCCTCGCGGCTGCCGCTGATGGCGCCGCACCCGGCGGACGAGGGACGACGGCTTCCGCTGACGATCGCCAATACCGGGACGGGTGACGGGGCCGGGGGCTGCGGCAGCTGCTGACCGCTGAGCCCGGCGGGCCGGGTGGGCTCAGCCCGGGGGCGGCGTGGGTTCCCCGGTGGCCGGGGGCGGGGTGACCGGCTCCCCGGTGGGGTCGCTGGTCGGCGGTGCCGGCTCCGTGGTGGGGGCGACGGTCGGCGGTGCGGCGGTGGGCCGGGGCCGGGGTGGTTCGGGGGCGTGCGGGCCCCGGCCCTCGATGGTGACCACCGCTCCGGCGGGTGCCACGGCGACCCGGGCCCGCCAGTACCCGGCGGGCTGCCGGTCCGGGACCACGGCGATCAGGACGGTGACGGACGTGCCGGGGGCGAGGGTGCCCCCGGCGCGGTTCGGCCGCAGCCAGGGGGCGTCGGTCGAGAGCGACCAACGGACGCCCGCCGGATCGCCGCCGCCCCGGGCCCGCAGGGTGATCAGGGTGGCGTCGCCCTGGGGCCGGGCCTCGACGGTGAGCCGCCCGGGGCCGGGCGAGCCGGGCCGGGCGGGCGCCCCGGGGGCTCCGCCGACCTCCACCGACACATCGGGGGAGCGGGATCCGGCGGTGAGGCCGGGCGCGGCGCCGCCGCCGGACCTCCCGGCGTTCTGGTAGCGGTCCTGGGGCTCGTCGCCGAGGGGGTCGCCGTTCTCGGCCGCGCTGACCGAGGTGGTGCCGTCGTGGCCCTCGCCGATGAGCGGGGCGCCCCGGTAGGCCGCCCAGAGGGCGAACAGGGGGGCGGCGACGACGGCCGCGACGACCGCCGTGGTCACCGCGCGGGCCCGCAGCCGGTCCCGGCGGGCGGCGTGGTCCTGGGGGTCGAGCGGGAATCCGTCGGGGCCGAAGCGGGGGGCGGGACGGGCGTGCCGGGTGCGGCGTATCGAGAGCTGGACGGCATCGCCCTCCATCGGGGGCGCGGGCAGCAGCGGCAGGGTGTCGGGGGTACGGGGCTGGCCGGGCCAGGGCGCGGCGGCCCCGGCGCGCTCGGCGGCACGGCGGCAGCGCGGGCAGTCGTCCACATGGCGGACGAGTTCGGCGCGGAGCGCCGGGGAGAGCGCGTCCCGGTCACCGGCGGTACGGGTGACGGCGGGGCAGCCGCCCTCGGCCGCCACGGTGAGTGCGGTACGGGTGCGCTCGACCTCGCAGGCGGCGGTGGCGAGCAGCTCCCGGGCGGCGATGGGGTCGAGGCCGAGGACGGCGGCGACCTGGCGGTGGCCGAGGCCGTGGCGGACGGCCAGCTCCAGGGCGTCGCGCTGCTCCGGGGTGGTTCCGGCCGCCTCGGGCCAGGCCAGCAGGGCGATCTCGGCGCGGCGGCGCTCGGCGGTCCCCTCCGGCGGGCGGGGGCCGTCCTCGGCGGCGCGCGGGCGGCCGGTGTGCGCGCCGGGGCGTGGGCGCCGGTCGGCGAGGGTGCGCAGACAGGCCCAGCGGGCCAGGGCGTAGAGCCAGGCCGTGCGGGTGGGTTCGGTGGCGGGGCGGCGGCCCCGGTGGCGCTCGGCGGTCCTCAGGACATCGGCGAGGGCGGCGGTGGCGTCGTCGTGGTCGCCGAGGGCGGTGAGGCAGTAGGTGAACAGGCCGTCGAGGCGGGCGTCGCGGGCGAGCGGGGGGCGGGGCTCCGGGCGGGACCCGTGCCGAGACTCCGGGCGGGAGTCGGAGCGGGGCTCGGCACAGGACTCCGGGCGGGACCCGTGGCGGGTGGGGTCCTGGTCGGCCGGCGGCTGTGGCGCACGCCGCGCCGCCCGGTGTGCGCCGGTGGTGTGCGTCGGTCGTTCAAGCCTGCTGCTCGTCACGCCGAGACGGTAGGGGGCGGGCGCAGTCGTTTCGTAACTCTTGAGCGGTTTTACCTCGTACGGGTGAACAGTGCGCTCGACGGGGAACAGAAACGATCACCACCGGTCCGAAGGACCGCGGGAGCGGGCGGAACCGGTCGCCGGGGCGGGGAGCGGCGCACCCGGGAGGGCCGGTACGGCGCGCTGCGGGCGGCGCGGGATCCGCTGTCAGTGCGGGCGGTTACGGTTTCCGCATGGCTGCCCGTACGAAAACCGCCAAGGACAGGCCTTCCTATCGCTGCACCGAGTGCGGCTGGACCACCGCAAAGTGGCTCGGCCGCTGCCCCGAGTGCCAGGCGTGGGGGACCGTCGAGGAGCACGGCACCCCCGCCGTGCGCACCACCGCGGCGGGCCGGGTCACCACGGCCGCCGTCCCCATCGGCGAGGTCGACGTGCGGCAGGCCAAGGCCCGCTCCACCGGCGTGGACGAGCTGGACCGGGTGCTCGGCGGCGGGCTGGTGCCCGGTGCCGTGGTGCTGCTCGCGGGCGAGCCCGGCGTCGGCAAGTCGACACTGCTCCTCGATGTCGCCGCCAAGGCCGCCAGCGCCGACCACCCGACCCTCTATGTCACCGGCGAGGAGTCGGCGAGCCAGGTGCGGCTGCGCGCCGACCGCATCAAGGCCCTCCACGACCATCTCTTCCTCGCCGCCGAGACCGATCTCTCCGCCGTGCTCGGCCATGTGGAGGCGGTCGGCCCCTCCCTGCTGATCATGGACTCGGTGCAGACGGTCGCATCCCCGGAGATCGACGGGGCGCCCGGCGGGATGGCCCAGGTGCGGGAGGTCGCGGGGGCGCTGATCCGGGCCTCCAAGGAGCGCGGGATGTCCACCCTGCTCGTCGGCCATGTCACCAAGGACGGCGCCATCGCCGGGCCCCGGCTGCTGGAGCACCTGGTCGATGTGGTCCTCCACTTCGAGGGCGACCGGCACGCCCGGCTGCGCCTGGTCCGCGGGGTGAAGAACCGCTACGGGGCGACGGACGAGGTCGGCTGCTTCGAGCTGCACGACGAGGGCATCACCGGTCTGGCCGACCCCTCGGGGCTCTTTCTCACCCGCCGGGCCGAAGCCGTCCCCGGCACCTGTCTGACGGTCACCCTGGAGGGGCGCCGGCCGCTGGTCGCGGAGGTGCAGGCACTGACGGTGGACTCGCAGATCCCCTCCCCCCGGCGCACCACCTCGGGGCTGGAGACCTCCCGGGTGTCGATGATGCTGGCCGTGCTGGAGCAGCGGGGCCGGATCAGCGCGCTGGGCAAGCGGGACATCTACAGCGCGACCGTGGGCGGGGTGAAGCTGACGGAGCCGGCCGCCGATCTCGCGGTGGCGCTGGCGCTGGCGTCGGCGGCGAGCGACACCCCGCTGCCCAAGAATCTGGTGGCCATCGGCGAGGTGGGGCTCGCGGGCGAGGTCCGGCGGGTCACCGGGGTCCAGCGGCGGCTGGCCGAGGCCCATCGGCTCGGCTTCACCCATGCCCTGGTCCCGGCGGATCCGGGCAAGGTGCCGCCGGGGATGCGGGTCACGGAAGTGGCGGATGTGGGCGAGGCGCTGCGGGTGCTGCCCCGGGGCCGGGCACGGGCGCCGAAGGGCGCCGCGGAGGGGTCCGGCGGGGGTGCTCCGGGCGGGTCCGCCGGGCCCGGTGACTGACCGGGGAGCGGCCGTGTCCGCCGCCCGGGAGGGGGTCCCTTGCACGGAGCGCATGGACGCCCCACGGAGCGTCGACACTCGCCGGTAGACTTTGCCCTGGTCTCGCCCACCCGTACGAGCCGGAGGAGCGCAGTGGCAGTCAACGACCGGGCATCAGCACCCGGAAAGTCCGGCGCGGGCTCAGGCAATGAAGCGCAGATCCGTGCCGCGCTGAGCGCGGTCGCCCCGGGCACCGCCCTGCGGGACGGCCTGGAGCGCATCCTCCGCGGCAACACGGGCGCGCTGATCGTGCTGGGCATGGACAGAACCGTCGAGTCGATGTGCACCGGCGGCTTCGTCCTCGATGTGGAGTTCACCGCCACCCGCCTGCGTGAGCTGTGCAAGCTGGACGGCGCGCTCATCCTGGACAAGGACATCAGCAAGATCCACCGGGCCGGGGTGCAGCTGGTCCCGGACGCCTCCATCCCCACCGAGGAGACCGGTACCCGCCATCGCACCGCCGACCGGGTCTCCCGGCAGTGCGGGTTCCCGGTGGTCTCGGTCTCCCAGTCCATGCGGCTGATCGCGCTCTATGTGGACGGTGAGCGCCGGGTACTGGAGGAGTCGGCGGCGATCCTCTCCCGGGCCAATCAGGCACTGGCCACCCTGGAGCGGTACAAGCTCCGGCTGGACGAGGTGGCGGGCACCCTCTCCGCGCTGGAGATCGAGGACCTGGTCACGGTCCGGGATGTGACCGCGGTGGCGCAGCGGCTGGAGATGGTCCGCCGGATCGCGACCGAGATCGCCGAGTATGTGGTGGAGTTGGGCACCGACGGCCGGCTGCTCTCGCTCCAGCTGGACGAGTTGATCGCGGGCGTGGAGCCGGAGCGGGAGCTGGTCGTCCGCGACTATGTGCCGGAGGCCTCCTCCCCCAGGGCCTCGGCCGGGCGGGGCCCGCAGCGGTCCCGGACGGTGGACGAGGCCCTCGCGGAGCTGGACGCGCTCTCCCACGCCGAACTGCTGGAACTGCCCATCGTGGCCAGGGCGCTGGGGTACAGCGGCTCTCCCGAGACGCTGGACTCGGCGGTGTCGCCGCGCGGTTACCGCCTGCTGGCGAAGGTGCCGAGGCTGCCGGGCGCGATCATCGAGCGGCTGGTGGAGCACTTCGGCGGGCTCCAGAAGCTGCTCGCCGCCAGTGTGGACGACCTCCAGGCGGTCGACGGGGTGGGCGAGGCGCGGGCCAGAAGCGTGCGGGAGGGGCTCTCCCGGCTCGCCGAGTCGTCCATCCTGGAGCGGTACGTCTGATCCGGGGGTCCGGCCTTACATCCCTCGGGCACCTCACACACCTCGGGGTACCTCACGCACCTCCGATCCGGCCGCCGGGCCCCGCGCCCGGCGGCTCGGCTGTCGGCGGCTCGGCGGCCTCGGCGGGCCTCAGTCCTTGGTGAGGACGAACGACCGCTCCCACGCGGGCTTGCCGGGGTACTCCAGCTCCACCACATAGGTACCGGCGGGCACCGCGCCCGGCTCCGGCGTCGCGCACTTGGGCTCGCTGCGGGTGCGGTCCCAGGTGACGGTGTGGCCGACGGTGGCACCCGCCGGGACCCTCAGCACCGCGCGCTCACCGGCGGCCGGGCAGTCCTCGGAGGACCACACCGCGCCCTCCGGGTCGGTGATGGTGAAGACGGCCGCCCTCGGCCCGACATCCACCTTGCAGGTCTCCTTGGACCGGTTGGTCACATTGAGGACGAAGGAGGGCTTCTCCCCGGGGGTGAACTCATTGCGGGTGCCGGGGGTCAACTTCAGCGCGCCGGAAGGGCAGTCGGGGAGCGGGGAGCCCGCCGCGACCCGCTCACCGGCCGGTGCCGCGGCGACCGGCCCCGATGAGCCGGTGGAACCGGTGGAGCCCGCCGAGCCGCCCGTACCGCCGCCGGAGCCGCCGCTCCCGGAGCCCGAGCCGGAACCCTGGCCGGAGCCGGAGCCGCCGGAGCCCGTACCGCCGTCGCCGCCGTCGTCCCCGGAGCCGTCGCCGCCTTCCGAGCCACCGCCGGAGCCGGAGCCCGAGCCGCCGGGCTCGTCCCGGCCGCCCGGCTGGGTGCCGATCGCGGGGCCGGACTGGGAGGGACCCGGTCCGATGGTCGAAGGGGCGGACGCGGAGGCGCCGTTGGCGTTGTCGGCACGGTCCTCGTCACCCCCGCCGAAGACGAGTGCCCAGACGCCGAGCGCGACAAGCAGCGCTACGAGCGACAGAGCGATGGCCCTCCGGCGCCAGTAAATGGTGGAGGGAAGCGGCCCGATCGGATTGCGCAGAGATCCCACGGACCGAACTCTACGAGAGAACGGGGCCCACTCGGCTCGTACCCGCCGCCCGCGCGGCATGTTCTGCCGATCATCATCACGGAACATCTTCCTCCGCTTCGGGCCGGCCCCGTCCCCCGCCACGCCCGTCAGAGGTGGCTCACCATCATCGCCACAGGTGGGAGCCGTACGGCCACGGTGCGGACCGGCCGCGACGGCGCCGCGACCCGGTTCGCGGGCCCGGGGCGCGCCTGCTTCAGCGCCTGCCTTCCACACCACGGGTTCTGCGCCGCTTAGCCCATGCCCCGGAGCGGATGCGACACCCATCGCCCCGGCCGTGCCAGGATCGGGGGTGCCATGACTGACACCACCACAGCTCTCGCCCCCGACGCCACCTCCCTCCACCTCCCCGTCATCGCCTGGTTCGACCAGCACGCCCGCGATCTGCCGTGGCGGCGCCCCGAGGCGGGTGCGTGGGGGGTGATGGTCAGCGAGTTCATGCTCCAGCAGACCCCGGTGAACCGGGTGCTCCCCGTCTACGAGCAGTGGGTGGCCCGCTGGCCCCGCCCCGCCGACCTGGCCGCCGAGGCGCCCGGTGAGGCGGTCCGCGCCTGGGGCCGGCTCGGCTACCCCCGCCGGGCGCTGCGGCTGCACGGAGCCGCCCAGGCGATAACGGAGCGGCACGGCGGCGACGTACCCAGCGAACACGCCCAGCTGCTGGCGCTCCCCGGGATCGGCGAGTACACGGCGGCGGCGGTGGCCTCCTTCGCGTACGGGCAGCGCCACGCCGTCCTGGACACCAATGTGCGGCGGGTGTTCGCCCGGGCCGCGACCGGGATCCAGTACCCGCCGACGGCGACCACCGCCGCCGAGCGGAAGCTGGCGCGGGCGCTGCTCCCCGACGACGACACCACCGCGTCCCGCTGGGCCGCCGCCTCCATGGAGCTGGGCGCGCTGGTGTGCACCGCGCGCAATGAGTCGTGCGGGCGGTGCCCCATCGCCGACCGCTGCACCTGGCGGCTGGCGGGGAAGCCCGCGCACGAAGGGCCCGCGCGCAAGGGCCAGACCTATGCGGGCACCGACCGCCAGGTGCGCGGGAAGCTGCTCGCGGTGTTGCGGGACGCCCGGGGCCCGGTGCCGCGCCAGGCCCTGGACGCGGTCTGGCAGGAGCCGGTGCAGCGGGCACGGGCGCTGGACGGACTGGTCGCCGACGGACTGGTCGAACCGCTCGCGGACGGCTTCTACCGGCTGCCCGCCTGACCGGCCCGCGCGCGGCCCCGCACGCCCGTACCACCGTCGGCACGGCGGGAGACGGCCGCACGGCGGGAGCCGGCCGGCCGTCCGCCGGACCGGAGCCGCGCGGCCACCCGTAACAACCGACCGCACAACCGTCCGCAGCAGCCCGTCACCGCCCGGGGGCTGAGGGTGACAATCGCTGGCCGGGTCCCCACCCTGTCCACCCGGCCAGCGGTTTCCCTCCCCGCTGTTACACAACCGATGGCCGCCCGTGCGCCGTCCGACGGCTGCTCCGCACAGCGCCGTGACAACCGCTCCGTACCTTCTCGAACGTAAGCGGAACGCGGGACTGACGCGGGGACTGTCGCGGGGACGGAGGGGTCGGCATGGCATATGGCGAGGTACTCGGCTTTGAGGAGTACGTGCGCACCCGGCAGGAGGCGCTGCTGCGCAGTGCCCGTCGGCTCGTGCCGGACCCGATCGACGCCCAGGACCTGCTCCAGACCGCGCTGGCCCGGACCTACGGCCGCTGGGACGGCATCGCCGACAAGTCCCTCGCCGACGCCTACCTCCGCCGGGTGATGATCAACACCCGTACGGAGTGGTGGCGGGCCCGCAAGCTGGAGGAGGTCCCCACCGAGCAGCTGCCCGACGCGTGCATCGAGGACGGCAGTGACCAGCGCGCCGACCGGGCGCTGCTGATGGAGGTCCTCAAGGTGCTCGCCCCCAAGCAGCGCAGTGTGGTGGTCCTGCGCCACTGGGAGCAGATGAGCACCGAGGAGACGGCTGCCGCGCTGGGCATGTCGACGGGTACCGTGAAGAGCACTCTGCACCGGGCCCTGGCCCGGCTCCGCCAGGAGCTGGAGAGCCGGGACCTGGACGCCAGGGCGCTGGAGCGCGGCCAGGCGGCCGGTGCCGGCGGCGGGGCCCGGCGGCTGCCGGGGGTGCGGCACGGTCTGAGGGACGACGAGCGGGGGCAGGAGCGGTGCGCGGCCTGAGAGGCGCGGGGGCGTTCGGCGCGGGGCGCCCGGCCCCGCGGGGCGGACTGGCGGTGGGGGCGACGGTGGTCGTGCTCGCCGCCGTCGGGCTGTTCACCGCCGCGTGCTCCACGGGGGGCGACGGGGTCCAGGACGAGGGTTCCGCGCCGAGCACCGGCGCCACCGGAGCCGCCGCGCCGAAGCCCCGCCCCACCGGCGGCCCGCTGGGGCTGAAGGTGGGCGACCCGCTCGATGTGGATGTGGTGAAGCTGCTGCGCCAGGACGCCAAGGCCGGTGACTGGGTGCGGACCGAGCTGAAGGGCTGCACCGGCGGGAACCAGGCCGACGACTTCCCGGTCCACACCTCCTACGGCTATCTCACCGGCGGGCGCGTCCCCGATGTGGTGGTCAATGTGCTGAGCTGCACCGACGGGGTCGGCCTCGCCACCTTTGTCTACCGGGTGGACGACACCCGGTACGAGAATGTCTTCAGCCTGGAGGAGCCCGGCGTCAACGCGGTGATCGACCGGGGCGACCTCGAGGTGACCCGGGAGATCTACGGCGAGAAGGACCCCGCCTCCAACCCGTCCGCGGTGGAGCGGGTGATCTACCGCTGGAAGGAGCGGAAGTTCGAGCGGGCGCACTGGTCCCTCGACAAGAACAGTGGCGCGGTGGGCCAGGACGAGCTGACCGCATCCGAAGTGAACCCCCCGAAGAACGAGAACTGAGAGCAGCCGGATGGCCGACACCCATGTCCTGTTCGTCGAGGACGACGACGTCATTCGCGAGGCGACCCAGCTGGCGCTGGAGCGGCACGGCTTTGTCGTCACCGCCGTCCCCGACGGGCTGGAGGGGCTGGAGGCGTTCCGGTCGAGCCGCCCGGACATCGCGCTGCTCGATGTGATGGTCCCCGGCCTCGACGGGGTGAGCCTGTGCCGCCGTATCCGCGACGAGTCCACCGTCCCCGTGATCATGCTCTCCGCCCGGGCCGACTCGATCGATGTCGTCCTCGGTCTGGAGGCGGGCGCCGACGACTATGTGACCAAGCCCTTCGACGGCGCGGTGCTGGTCGCGCGGATCCGCGCGGTGCTGCGCCGTTTCGGCCACGCGGGGACCGCCGCCCCGGCGAGCGGGGGGCCCGAGACCCCCGGGGCCCTGCTGACCTTCGGTGATCTGGAGGTGGACACCGAGGGCATGGAGGTACGCCGGGACGGGATGCAGGTGGCGCTGACCCCGACGGAGATGCGGCTGCTGCTGGAGTTCTCCTCCGTGCCGGGCACCGTGCTCTCCCGGGACCGGCTCCTGGAACGGGTCTGGGACTACGGCTGGGGCGGCGACACCCGGGTGGTCGACGTCCATGTGCAGCGACTGCGCGCCAAGATCGGCCAGGACAGGATCGAGACGGTCCGCGGCTTCGGATACAAGCTCAAGGGATGAGACTGCCCGTACTGCGCACCGGTGTCCGCTGGAAGATCGCCATAGCGATCACCGCGGTCGGGGCGCTCACCGCCGTGGCACTGAGCCTGGTCGTCCGTAACGCCGCCCGGGTGTCGATGCTGGACAACGCGCGCGAGGTCCAGATGGACCGGGTCCATCTGGCGCAGCGGACCTATGAGACCGGCGCGGCGAAGAACCTCCGCTCCCGGGCGCGGATCAACGATCCCTCGCTCCCCCGGGAGCTGCGCCGGCTGATGGCGGAGAACCGCCGGGGCACCTATGTCGACGACCGGGGGGACGGCCCGACGCAGATCTGGGCGGCGGTGCCGCTCGCCAACGGCGATGTGATCTCGCTCCACTCGGAGATCAGTACGCGCAGCAGCGCCATCCTCAAGGATCTCGACCGGGCGCTGATCATCGGCTCGGTCTCGGTGGTCGTCGGCGGCTGTGCGCTGGGGGTGCTGATCGGCGGGCAGCTCTCGCGCCGGCTGCGCAAGGCCGCGGGGGCGGCGTCGCAGGTGGCCGAGGGGCAGACGGATGTCCGGGTACGGGACGCCATCGGCGGGGTGGTCCGTGATGAGACCGATGAGCTGGCGCGGGCGATCGACGCGCTCACCGACGCGCTGAACGCCCGGATCGAGGCGGAGCGGCGGGTCACCGCGGATATCGCCCATGAGCTGCGCACCCCGGTCACCGGGCTGCTGACGGCGGCCGAGCTGCTGCCGCCGGGACGCCCTTCCGAGCTGGTACGGGACCGGGCGCAGGCGATGCGGACGCTGGTGGAGGACGTGCTGGAGGTGGCCCGGCTGGACAGCGCGTCGGAGCGGGCCGAGTTGCAGGAGATAGCGCTGGGCGAGTTCGTGACCCGGCGGGTGCGGACGCTCAATCCGGCGGTGCCGGTGCATGTGGTGCACGAGTCCTGGGTGAACACCGATCCCCGGCGGCTGGAGCGCATCCTGCTCAATCTGCTGACGAACGCGGCGAAGCACGGGAAGACGCCGGTGGAGGTGACGGTGGAGGGCCGGGTGGTGCGGGTGCGCGACCACGGTCCGGGGTTCCCGGAGGCGCTGCTGCGGGAGGGGCCGAGCAGGTTCCGTACGGGGGCGAGCGACCGGGCGGGCACCGGTCACGGTCTGGGGCTGACCATCGCGGCGGGGCAGGCCCGGGTGCTGGGGGCGCGGCTCACCTTCCGCAATGTGACCCCGGCGGCGTCGGCGGCGGCCGGGTCGTCCGCTCCGGCCTCCGGGACGGCCTCCGGGACGGCCGACGCTACGGCCACTGATCAGGCCCCGGCCACGGACACGGCTCCGGTTCCGGTTCCGGTTCCGGCGGAGGGCGCCATCGCGGTCCTCTGGCTGCCGGAGCACGCGCCGACGGACACCGGGAGCTTCCCGGTGCTGCCGCTGGACGGCCGGGTCGTGGGCTGAGAAGCCCGTAACACCACCGCGAAACGCCCCGAGGCCCCCGTGCACGGCTGTGCGCGGGGGCCTCGGGGTTCGGTGGTACTGGTGACAGCGGGTGTCACCGGGGTCACCGGTGCGTCAGAGGGTGACGCCGACGGAACGCAGGTGGGCGATCGGGTTGATCGCGCTGCCGTAGTTCGGGGTGGAGCGGATCTCCATGTGCAGGTGCGGACCGCTGGAGTTGCCGGTGTTGCCGGACAGGGCGATCTGCTGGCCGCCCTGGACCTGCTGGCCGACCTTGACGTCGATGCGGGACAGGTGGGCGTACTGCGAGTAGACGTTGCCGTGCTTGACGACGACGGCGTTGCCGTAGGCGGGGCCGTCACCGGCGCCGTTCGGGCCGGCCTTCACGACGGTGCCGGGGCCGACGGACTTGACCACGGTGCCGGTCGGGACGGCGAAGTCCTGGCCGGAGTGGTTGCTGGCCCACATGCCGCCGGCCTTGCCGTAGGTGGCGCTCAGGACGTAGCTGTCGAGCGGCTTGGACCAGCCGCTCGCCGAGACGGCGGCGGGCTTGGCGGCGGCCTTGGCGACCGTGGCCTTCTTGACCTCGGCGGCCTTGCTCTGGGCCTGCGCCTGGGCGGCGACGGCCTTGGAAGCGCTCGCGGGCGCCGCGGGAGCGGCGGCCTCGGCTGCGAACGCGGCTCCCGTACCGAGCACCGCCACCGCTCCGGCGCCGACGGCCAGCACGGCGGAACGGGTACGAAGGTCGGAGAGACGGGGACGGCGGATGGTGAAGCGCGACATTCGGTGAAGCCTCCGGGCAATAAGTGACCCGGCACGGGAACGTGTGCCGGGCTGCGTTGGCTCTACCTTGGTAACCGAATCGCCCATATCGACTCAACCCCCCCATCTACGACATAAAGTCGTAGCCAGGGCGACGTGATCGGGGCCCTTGACACCCCCGTTCCTTGATCGGGGAGCCCGCCGCGCGAGCGGAAAGATCTTCACCCGGATGCGGTTTACGCCCATGCCGGGCATGGCCCGCCACCCCTCCCGGCCCGCACCCCCGGCACCCTCGGTCCGCCGGGGCCCGGAACCCGCCCCCGGCGGGACCCGCGCACCGCCCCCACCCCCGTACACCGCTCCTAGCGCGCCTAGTAGGCCCGATGGGGCCTGTGTGCCTTGTCACCGGCGGGCCGGGGCCGCCTGTGGCCCGGGTCACCGGAATCCCCGGCGAAAAGTGGCCTGGGCCACTAGGGTTCGAGCGGAAAAGGGGGTGGGGGAGCCTTGGACGAGAGCGTGGCCCCGTGGCTGGTCCTCATCCGGGGGCGATACCCCACCACCGGGGTGCTGATCGACCCACGGACCGTTCTGACCTGCGCCGATGTCATGCGCGACCGGGAGTCCGCCCAGGTGACCCCGCCCCACGACGGCCCCGCACGGCACTGTCTGCTGATGTGGAGCGACCCCTTCAGGACCGGGACCGCCCTGCTGCGCGCCGAGGACGACCTGGTCTCCCCCCATGAGCTGCCGCCCCTGCGGCTCGGAAGCTGGTCCACGGGCCCCCTCCTGGAGGGCTGCCGGGTCCATGGCCACGGCCACAGCCACCCCGGAGCCGCGGTCCCCTCGCCCTCGGGGCGGCGCCATCACCTCCTGCTGGCCGCCCCGGTGCACCGGAGCGACCTGGGGCCCTTCTTCCGGGGGGACATCCTGCTGGGCCTGGCCCTGCCCGAGGCACCGGTCACCGACGACCGTCTGCTGAGGGTCGTCCCCATCGAGACCGTCCGGGACGCCCTGCACTCCGCGACGGACGTACGGCTGCCGAGCCCGCTGGACATGACCGGCTCCCACCCGGAGGACATCCCGTACGAGCGGAGCTACGCCACCGCCCTCAAGCGCCACTACGGCAAGCTGGAGGTCTTCGGCATCGACGAACTCGGTGTCAGCGAGTCCACCTGGGATCTGGACACCGCCTATCTCAGCCTGGAGGCCACCCCGCTGAGCGGGCGGACCGACCGGCCCGCCGACGTCCCGGTGCGCCGGCCGCGGCGGGTCGAGGAGCTGCTGAGCGGCGGCCGGCGGACCCTGCTGCGCGGTGAGGCGGGGGCCGGCAAGACCACCCTGGTGTGGTGGCTCGCCGCCCATGCCGCCTGCGGCACCCTCCCCGCACAGCTGGGTGAGCTGAACGGTCTGGTGCCCCTGGTCGTCCCGCTGCGCAGCGTCCACGCCCACGGCGAGGGCTTCCCCGGCCCCGCGGCGCTCCCCGAGGCCGCCTCACTCGCCGTCCCCGCCGCCCCCGCCGGCTGGGCGGAACGGGTCCTGACCGCCGGCCGGGCCCTGCTCCTCGTCGACGGACTGGACGAACTCCCCCGGGCGGAGCGCGAGGGGGCCCGTATCTGGCTCACCGGGCTGATCGACCGGTACGAGGGCATCCGGGTGCTGGTGACCGTACGGCCCGGCGCGGTCGGCACGGAGTGGCTCGCCGACCGGGACTTCGCCGATCTGCTGCTGCTGCCCATGAGCGACGACGACATCGAGAAGTTCATCGCCGCCTGGCACCGCGCCGCCCGGCAGGAGTACCGGGCCCTGGACGCCGCCCGCGCCGGGGCCGAGGGCCGGACCCTGGTCGACCTCCAGGAGCGGCTCGGCCGGGAGCTGGCCAACAACCGCGTCCTGCGCGACCTCGCCCGTACCCCCCTGCTCTGCGCCGTCATCTGCGCCCTGCACCGCAAACGCCGGGGCGCGCTCCCGCACACCCGGTGGGAGCTGTACCGGGCCACCCTCGACATGCTGCTCGGCAACCGCGACCGGGGGCGCGGCATCGACGCCCCCGAGGGCTTCACCCTGGGCGTGGAGGAACACAAGCTGCTCCTCCAGCACATCGCCGTCTGGCTGGTACGGAGCGGACGTACCCAGCTCACCCCCGAGGAGGCCACCCGCCGGATCGAACTGGCCCTGGACGCCATGCCGCAGGTCCTCGCCCAGGGCGACCCCCGGCGGGTGCTCACCCATCTGCTCAACCGCAGCGGCCTGCTCCAGCAGCGCACCGGGGACGCCGTCCAGTTCATCCACCGCACCTTCCAGGACTATCTGGCCGCCAAGGAGTTCGCCGAGACCGGCAGCGTCGGGGAGCTGCTCCAGCACGCCGGGGACGAGCAGTGGCGCGATGTCATCCGGCTCTCCGTCGGCCACTTCGACCGCACCCATGTCGCCGATCTGGTCCGGCAGCTGA
Source organism: Streptomyces sp. NPDC000594 (assembly GCF_040299965.1). NCBI lineage: Bacteria > Bacillati > Actinomycetota > Actinomycetes > Kitasatosporales > Streptomycetaceae > Streptomyces > Streptomyces sp. NPDC000594. Next base: position 29,134 of record NZ_JBEPCY010000003.1, read on the forward strand.
TCGGCCGGGGCGACAGCGACCCCGAGCGGGGCCGCTCCCTCCATCTGCTGGCCGGGTACTGCGCGGTCTCCGCCGTCTTCCTCGACGGACGGCTGCGCGCGGAGGCGGAGGGCAGGGTCCGGGCCCTGATGCCGCCCCGGACCGCCGACGAGGTCTCCGAGCTGGCCTCCTTCGGGGAGTCCGCGCTGCCTTTCCTCCCCGGGCCGACCGGCGGGACCGCCACCGATATCGGCATCGTGCAGACCATCGCGCGGATCGGCGGCACGGCGGGCGTGGAGAGGCTGGCCCGCTTCACCGGCGAGGCGGGCTGGGAGATCCGCCGTACGCTGGCGAACGCCTGGTCCCAACTGCCCACCGAGGCCTACGCCCGGGAGGTGCTCGCCGTACTGGATCTGGCCGATGTCGATCTGCGCGTGGTCACCGGTGAGCAGTTACGTCAGGTGCACCACTGCGGCTCCGCACCGAACCTCCTGGTCGACGGGGCCTATGACGCCGAGCTGCTGGACGCCTGTCTGCCCCGTACCGGAATCGACCATCTGTCGCTCATGGGCAACGACCGGCTCACCCGGCTCACCCCGCTCGTGGGCCGCCGCTCCATCAAGTCCCTCACCGTCTACCGCTGTCCCGCGCTGGAGACCTTCGAGGACATCGCCGGGCGGGGGCTGTGGCTGCTGGCCATGGAGGCGGAACACCTCTCCCTCCCCGGGCGGCTTCCGCTGCCCACCGTGCTCCATCTCCTGGGCCCGGCCGAACCGCCCTACACCGCCCTGACCCGCTGGTCCGGCATCCGCCAGCTGGCCGTCGGCACCCCCGCGCGGATCGAGCCGCTGACGGAGCAGATGGCCGGGCTGCCTCGCCTCGCCCATCTCCATCTGACCTCGGGTGTCATCGGCTCTCTGGGGCGGGCCGTGCCGGTCCCCGGGATCAGCCAGCTCTCGCTGACCGGGCGGGCGTGCCGCCTCGGTACGGAGGGGCTGGCCCGGGTCTTCCCCGCGCTGCGCATGCTGCGGCTGTCCGTGGAGCCCCGCGCGGTGGAGGGATACACGATCGATCTGCGGCCGCTGCGGTCCCTGCCGGAGCTGCGGATCCAGATCCATCACCCGGAGCGGACCCAGGTCCGGATCAGGGGCGGGGAGTTCTTCCGCGACCGGCTGGTCCTGGTCTGACACCGCCACATGCTGTCCCGTACGAGGACCCCCGTACCGGAAAGAGGCCCCCGATCGTGCCGCCTCCTTCACCCCGTCCGCCGCTTCCGGGATCCTCCTGTCCCATGACCGCATCCGAGAACCGACCGACACCACCCCCGCCCGGCCGGACCAGGCGCCGGGTCCGGCCGCTGGCGGCCGCCGCCGTCTGTGTGCTGGCGACCGCCCTCACCTGGAGCAGCCCGGCCGGAGCGGGCCCTTCGGACACCGGGCTCAAGAAGGCCGTCGACACCATCCTCGCCGACAGCCGGCTCACGGGCGGGGCGGTGAGCGTCGTCATCGCCGACGCCACCACCGGGGAACGGCTCTACCAACGCGGCGGCGGCGACCGGCTGATGCCCGCCTCCAACACCAAGATCCCCACCTCGGCGGCGGCGATGGCCCTGCTCGGGCCCGACCACCGGTTCACCACCGAGGTGCTCACCCCGGCCCGCAAGGACGGCGCCACCCTCCGGGGCGACCTCTATCTGCGCGGCGGCGGCGACCCCACCACCCTCGCCAAGGACTACGACCGGCTCGCCGCCGATGTGGCCGCCGCCGGGATCACCCGGGTCACCGGACGGCTGGTCGCCGACGACACCCGCTTCGACCGCGAACGCCTCGGCCGCTCCTGGGCCGCCGACGACGAGGCGGCCTACTACTCCGCGCAGATCTCCCCGCTCACCGTCGCCCCCGACACCGACTACGACTCCGGCACGGTCGTCGTGGAGGCCGTGCCCGGCGCCCGCCCCGGTGACCGGCCCCAGGTGACCATCACCCCCAAGACCTCCTATGTACGAGTCGCCAACCAGGGCACCACCATCGCGCAGGGCGGCACCGACACCCTCTCCATCGGCCGCGACCACGGTGGCAACACCGTCACCATCAGCGGCTCCATCCCCATCGGCGCGAGCGCCACCAAGGAGTGGATCGCGGTCTGGGAGCCCACCGGCTATGCCGCCGCCGTCTTCAGGGACGCCCTGAAGCGCCATGGGGTACGGGTCGACGAGGCCACCCGGCTGGGCCGGGCCACCCCCGCCGGGGCGCGGGTGCTCGCCACCCACCGCTCGATGCCGCTGCGGGAACTGGTCCTGCCGTTCATGAAGCTCTCCAACAACATGCACGCCGAGACGCTGACCAAGGCCATCGGCAGAAAGCAGGCGGACAGCGGCACCTGGGGCGCCGGACTCTCCGCCATCGGCGGCTATCTGCGCTCCGAGGGCGTCGACACCACCACTCTGCGGCAGGCGGACGGCTCCGGGCTCTCCCGGATGAACCTCATCTCCGCCGAACAGCTCACCCGGCTGCTGCTCGGCGTGCGCGACGCCGACTGGTACCGGGAGTGGCACGCCTCGCTGCCGGTGGCCTGCGCCGCCGACCGGGCCGTCGGCGGCACCCTGCGCACCCGGATGTGCAACACCCCGGCCGCCCTCAACGCCCGCGCCAAGACCGGCTCACTGACCGGCGCGTCCGCCCTCTCCGGCTATGTGAAGGACGCCGCCGGGCGGGAACTGGCCTTCAGTATCGTCCTCAACCACTATCTGGCCTCCTCGGTGAAGAGCGTGGAGGACGCGATCGTGGTGACCCTGGCCCGCTCGGACACCGCCGCCGGGACCATCCGCTCCGTCACGCCCAGCCCCTCCCGTACCGCCGACACCGCCGCTCACCAGGGCACGGACGGCGGCATCCCGCACGACGGCGAGTGTTCCTGGCGCAAGCCCGACTTCTGCTGAAACCGCCCCGGCCCGGACCGTACGGCGCTACGGTCCGGGCCATGGACGTAACGGAGAGCGAGGGCTACGAGCAGGCGTACGCCCAGGCGCTCGGAGCGCAGTACCGCAGGACCCGGGTCTTCGGCCTCGACGACCTCGGCAAACGGGACGCCGAATGGGACCTGGACACGGCCTATCTCAGCCTGGAGGCCACCCCCCGGGGATGCCGGGACGGCAAGCCGGGCACCACCGCCGCCGACGCGGTGCCGCAGCGGGTCGAGACCCTGCTCGCCACCCGCCCCCGGGTCCTGCTGCGCGGTGACGCCGGGGCCGGGAAGACCACCCTGATCTGGTGGCTCGCCGCCCATGCCGCCGCCCGCACCCTCGACCGGCGGCTCGACGCGCTCAACGGCCTGGTGCCGTTCGTGGTCCCCCTGCGCACCCTGCGCGCCCAGGGCGCCGGATTCCCCGGCCCCGAGCTGCTCCCCTCGGTCTCCCGGCTGCCGGTCGGCGGGCACGCACCCGAGGGCTGGGCCCGCTCCGTACTGGCATCCGGGCGGGCGCTGCTGCTGGTGGACGGGTTGGACGAGATACCCGGGGAGGACCGGGCCGACGCCCATCAGTGGCTCTCGGAGCTGCTCACGGAGTACCCCCGCACCCGCTGCCTCGCCACCGTCCGCCCCTTGGCCGTGCCCTCCGACTGGCTGCGGACGGCCGGCTTCGACGAGGTACGGCTGCTGCCCATGGGGGACGAGGACATCCGGGCCTTCGTCGCCAACTGGCACGCCGCCGCCCGGCTGGACGACGACGACCACCCCACCCTGCGGCTACTGGAACGGGATCTGGCCCAGCAGTTCCAGACCAACCCCACCCTGCGCGACCTCGCCCGTACCCCCCTGCTCTGCGCCGTGATCTGCGCCCTCCACCGGATCCGCGAGGGCTTCCTCCCGGACACCAGGTGGGCGCTCTACCGCTCCGCCCTGGAGATGCTCCTCGGCGAACGGGACAAACGCCGCAGGATCGGCACCCCGGAGGGGATCACCCTCTCGGTGGAGGAGCATCAGCAGCTGCTCCAGCGGATAGCGGTCTGGCTGGTACGGGGCGGGCAGACGGAGTTCTCGCGGGCCCAGGCACTGCACCAGATCGAGCTGGCGCTGGCGGGCATGCCCCGGGTACGGGGGCAGGGCTCGCCCGATCGGGTGTTCATCCATCTGCTGAACCGCAGCGGGCTGCTCCAGGAGCGGACCGACGATGTCTTCCACTTCTCCCATCGCACCTTCCAGGACTTCCTGGCGGCGAAGGAGTTCATCGAGGGCGACCAGATCGGGGAACTGGTGCTGCACGCGGCCGAGGAGCAGTGGCACGATGTGCTGCTCCTCGCGGCGGGCCACTGCTCCCGGCGCGAGCTGCCCCACCTGGTCAACGGGGTGCTGAGGGCGGGCGCGGGCATCCGCTCCCGGGGCACTCGGCGGACCGCCCTCTATGTGCTGGCGGCGCTCTGCGCGGAGCACGCCGCCTGGCTGGACGAGCGCACCCGCGACCGGGTGGAGTCGGCGCTGCGCTCGGTCCTGCCCCCGGCGAACCGCGACGCCCACCGGTCACTGGCCAGGCTCGGCCCCTCCGTGGTGCCGCTGCTGCCGGACTCCGCAGAGCTGCACACCAGTGAGTTGGTCGAGGTGATCGCCCTGTTGGCCGTCATCGGCGGGCCCGCCGCGCTGGAGTACACAGTGACCCTGGCGAAGCTGCGCGGCGGGGAGCCCCGGGTGGCCTTCCATCTCGCCGGTGGCTGGGGAGATTATCCCGTCCAGGAGTACGCGACCCGGGTGCTCGCCACTCTCCCGGTGGCCGTGCCGGTGACCGTCTTCACCAAGGAGCAGCTGACGGCGCTGCGGCTGCTCCCCGCCCTCGGTGATCTGATGGTCACCGGCGAAGCGGGCTCGCCGCAGCCACTGGCCGACGCTCTGGACGGCCGCGAGATACGGGCCCTGACCCTCGCGGGACTGCCCCTGACCGATCTACGGGCGCTGCCGCCCACCTGTCGGATCGGCGAGCTGACGCTGCTGGGCTGCCGGAGAGTCCATGACTACACGGCCCTGGCGGAGCTGCGCGGTCTGCACGGCCTGCATCTGGAGGATACGAGGATTTCCCAGGGCGCCCTAGCGGTGATCGCGCGGATCCCAGGGCTGCGCGTGCTCATCCTGGACAACCCGATCCTGGAGGAGGACCGGCTGAGCCTGGCTCCGCTGCGGGATCTGCCCGAGCTGTCGGTCACGATCAGAGGGGTGCCCAAGGGGCAGCTCCGGGGCCGGAGCGGCTTCGGCGGGCGACTCACCCTCTCCCCCTGACCCAGGTACGGAAAGGGCAGGAAAAAGGGGGCTGCCCCGGACCGTGTGGTCCGGGGCAGCCCCCTGAAACGGTTTCCGCCGGAAGCGTCAGGCTTCCTTGGAGAGGTTCGGGCCGGGGCCGCCGGCCGCCTCGATCGGCGGGACGTCGGGCAGCGCCGACTTCTCCTCGCCGCGGAAGGTGAACTTCTTCTCCTCGCCCTCACCGTCGGTGTCCACGACCACGATGTGGCCGGGGCGCAGCTCGCCGAAGAGGATCTTCTCGGAGAGGATGTCCTCGATCTCGCGCTGGATGGTCCGGCGCAGCGGCCGGGCGCCCAGCACGGGGTCGTAGCCCTTCTTCGCGAGGAGCGACTTGGCCGTGGCGCTCAGCTCCAGGCCCATGTCGCGGTCCTTCAGCCGCTCGTCCACCTTGTCGATCATGAGGTCGACGATCTGGATGATGTCTTCCTCGGTGAGCTGGTGGAAGACGACGGTGTCGTCGACACGGTTGAGGAACTCGGGCCGGAAGTGCTGCTTCAGCTCTTCGTTGACCTTCGCCTTCATCCGCTCATAGCCGGTCTTCACATCGCCCTGCGCGGCGAAGCCCAGGTTGAATCCCTTGGAGATGTCCCGGGTCCCGAGGTTGGTCGTCATGATGATGACCGTGTTCTTGAAGTCCACGACCCGGCCCTGGGAGTCGGTCAGACGACCGTCCTCCAGGATCTGGAGAAGGGAATTGAAGATATCGGGGTGGGCCTTCTCGACCTCGTCGAAGAGGACGACGGAGAACGGCTTGCGGCGCACCTTCTCGGTGAGCTGGCCGCCCTCTTCGTACCCGACGTATCCGGGCGGGGAACCGAAGAGGCGGGAAACCGTGTGCTTCTCGCTGAACTCCGACATGTCGAGGGAGATCAGCGCGTCCTCGTCGCCGAAGAGGAATTCGGCGAGCGTCTTGGACAGCTCGGTCTTACCGACACCGGACGGACCGGCGAAGATGAACGAGCCGCCGGGGCGCTTGGGGTCCTTCAGACCGGCGCGGGTACGGCGAATCGCCTGGGAGAGCGCCTTGATGGCGTCCTTCTGGCCGATGACGCGCTTGTGCAGCTCGTCTTCCATGCGGAGCAGCCGGGAGGACTCCTCCTCGGTGAGCTTGAAGACGGGAATGCCGGTCGCCGTGGCGAGGACCTCGGCGATCAGCTCGCCGTCGACCTCGGCGACGACGTCCATGTCGCCGGCCTTCCACTCCTTCTCCCGCTTGGCCTTCGCGGCGAGGAGCTGCTTCTCCTTGTCACGGAGGGAAGCGGCCTTCTCGAAGTCCTGCGAGTCGATCGCGGACTCCTTGTCCCGGCGGACTCCGGCGATCTTCTCGTCGAACTCGCGGAGGTCCGGCGGCGCGGTCATCCGGCGGATGCGCATCCGGGATCCGGCCTCGTCGATCAGGTCGATCGCCTTGTCCGGCAGGAAGCGGTCCGAGATGTACCGGTCGGCCAGGGTGGCGGCCTGGACCAGCGCCTCGTCGGTGATGGAGACCCGGTGGTGGGCCTCGTACCGGTCGCGCAGACCCTTGAGGATCTCGATGGTGTGCGGCAGCGACGGCTCGGCGACCTGGATGGGCTGGAAGCGGCGCTCCAGCGCGGCGTCCTTCTCCAGGTGCTTGCGGTACTCGTCCAGCGTGGTGGCACCGATGGTCTGGAGCTCACCCCGGGCGAGCATCGGCTTGAGGATGCTGGCCGCGTCGATGGCGCCCTCGGCGGCACCCGCGCCGACGAGCGTGTGCAGCTCGTCGATGAACAGGATGATGTCGCCGCGGGTGCGGATCTCCTTGAGGACCTTCTTCAGGCGCTCCTCGAAGTCACCGCGGTAGCGGGAGCCGGCGACGAGCGCGCCCAGGTCGAGGGTGTAGAGGTGCTTGTCCTTGAGGGTCTCGGGCACCTCGCCCTTGACGATGGCCTGCGCGAGGCCCTCGACGACGGCGGTCTTGCCGACGCCGGGCTCGCCGATGAGCACGGGGTTGTTCTTGGTGCGGCGGGAGAGCACCTGCATGACCCGCTCGATCTCCTTCTCGCGCCCGATGACCGGGTCGAGCTTGGACTCACGGGCGGCCTGCGTCAGATTGCGGCCGAACTGGTCCAGGACGAGCGAGGTGGAGGGGGTGCCCTCGGCGGGGCCACCCGCGGTGGCCGCCTCCTTGCCGCCGGAGTACCCGGAGAGCAGCTGGATGACCTGCTGCCGCACCCGGTTCAGATCGGCGCCCAGCTTGACGAGGACCTGGGCGGCGACGCCCTCGCCCTCGCGGATCAGACCGAGCAGGATGTGCTCGGTGCCGATGTAGTTGTGGCCCAGCTGGAGGGCCTCCCGGAGCGACAGCTCCAGGACCTTCTTGGCACGGGGCGTGAAGGGGATGTGCCCGGACGGGGCCTGCTGGCCCTGGCCGATGATCTCCTCCACCTGCTGGCGGACCGCCTCGAGCGAAATCCCGAGGCTCTCCAGGGCCTTAGCGGCGACACCCTCACCCTCGTGGATAAGGCCCAGGAGGATGTGCTCGGTGCCGATGTAGTTGTGGTTGAGCATCCGGGCTTCTTCCTGAGCCAGGACGACAACCCGCCGCGCGCGGTCGGTGAACCTCTCGAACATCGTTAATCGCTCCTCAGAGCGGTCAGGCAGTAAGGGGTCGGTCCCCTCCCTGTCCTTCCGCAGCTTAGTCCCGCAAGCGGGGACCGCTCATTCCAACTGCCGACACCCGTCTGTGGCCTCCTGACCCCTGAACGCCGACAACTGCTCCAACCCGATGGTGCGAGACGATGTTCCCGCAGGCCAGGCAGTTACCCTCACCATCACTACGCCGATGGCGAACGTGAGACCGACCTGGGGGCGTGTCGCCCCTCCCCACGAGGAATGTCTTACCCGCAATCACTGACAGTCCATGCGGCGCACACCGGTTCCCTCAGCTACGGGCGAACAACGTCGCGCCCCCGAAGGGCTTCGGGCTCCCCCGTTTTCCTCGCATACGGCACACGCGCGGACACGCCGGGTGATCGCCCTGTGATGGAGCACCTCCGGCGGAACGGCCCGGACGGCACCCGAGGGGGCCGCCTTCCCGCTGCGGCCCCCCGTGCCGGGAAGGAGCCGGGAAGGAGGTGGAGCCGGCCCTTCCGGCCCGGTCCCCGTCCGCGCGCGGTACGGGGGTCCCCACCGTGGGCACCGCGCGGGTGCCCCGGAGCGGTACGGCTCCTGGACACGGCGGTCGCCCCGGTACCGGGGTCCGCCGGGTCCGTCGGCCACGGAATGTCCGCGCGCATGGATGTGCGAACGCGTACAAATACGCAGCCTGCGAATACTCGGCCGATTAAGAGCCCGCTGAGCCCGGTGCTCAGCCGTTCGCCTTCTCGTATGCCTCACGAACCGTGGCGGGGACACGACCGCGGTCGTTGACCTCGTAGCCGTTCGCCTTGGCCCACGCACGGATTTCCGCCGTGTCCTTGTTGCCGCTCGCCGCCGCACGACCCTTGCCCCGACCGGAGGAAGCACGGCCACCGGTGCGCCGGCCGTTCTTCGCGTACGGCTCAAGGAGGTTGCGGAGCTTGTCCGCATTGGCGGTGGTGAGGTCGATCTCGTAGGTCTTGCCGTCCAGCGCGAACGTCACCGTCTCGTCCGCCTCGCCACCGTCGAGGTCGTCGACAAGAAGGACCTGAACCTTCTGTGCCACCGGATTTCCTTTCATCGAAAAAGCACTACGCGGAAAGGAAACCGCTTTTCCCCGAAAAACACAAACCCTTGGGAGAGGTTCAGAACCTCAAGAACGCGGGAAACGTACGCGATTCGGACATAGGGATCGCCTCCGGTTGCCCCGGAAGAGGTGATCACAGGTGCAGAAGCATCCGGCTGTTGCCCAAGGTGTTCGGCTTCACACGTTCGAGTCCCAGGAACTCGGCGACACCCTCGTCATAGGAACGCAGCAGCTCGGCGTAGACATCTGTGTCGACCGGGGTCTCACCGATCTCCTGGAAGCCGTGCCGGGCGAAGAAGTCCACTTCGAAGGTGAGGCAGAATACCCGCCGCACCCCCAGTCGGCGGGCACATCCCAGCAACTCGTCCAGGATCAGATGACCGATGCCCTGGCCGGTGAAGGCGGGGTCGACCGCGAGAGTGCGCACTTCGGCGAGGTCTTCCCACATGACGTGCAGCGCACCGCAGCCGACCACCGTACCGTCCTCGTCACGTTCGGCGACCCAGAACTCCTGGATGGACTCGTAAAGGGTGACCGTCGCTTTGTCGAGCAGGATGCCTTCCCCGACATACGGATCGACCAGGCGGCGTACCGCGTGGACATCGACCGTCCGGGCACGGCGGACGGTGACGCTGCCATTCGGGGCGGTATAAGACATGGGTTGACGCTATCGCCCGGCCGATGTCCCCCCGCCACCACCCCGGCCACCAGGAACTTCCTCTTCGGGTCCTTCCCCGGCCCCTTCGTCGGCACCTTCGCCGTCGCCGGGGTTGTCGCCGGGGCCGGGGTCGGGGTCGTCCTGAACCATACGGACGGCCGCCCGCAAGGACTCCCGCTGCTCGGCCGACATCATCCCGAAGAAGGCGACGAGAGCGGCGGCCGGGTTGTCACTCTTGGACCACGCGTCGTTCATCAGTGCGGCCGAGTAGGCGGCGCGGGTGGAGACCGCCGTATATCGATAGGCGCGGCCCTCGACTTCCCTGCGGACCCAGCCCTTCTGATGGAGATTGTCCATTACGGTCATCACCGTCGTGTAGGCGATGGACCGTTCCTGCTGAAGGTCTTCCAGGACTTCCCGGACGGTGACCGGTCGGTTCCATTGCCAGACCCGGGTCATGACGGCGTCTTCCAGCTCTCCCAATTGGCGGGGCACATTACCACCATAGTTGTGGAATCAGGATTTCCCGGTAATGACGTAACAAAAAGGACGTACGGTCGACCCGAAGGTCTTCCGTACGTCCATATGCCCGGCCCGTGCGGGGCACGGCCGTGACACCGCGCCGTATGAGCACGGGGGGATTTCCGCGAGGGCTTTCCGCCCGGTGCGGAGGGTCAGTCGTCCTCGCGGCCGGACCGGGGGCCGGCGTCGGCACGGGCGAACGCCGCGTCCACGATCGCGTCCTCCTTGGCCTTGTTCGGGCCGCCCTGGGTCTTGACGATCGTCACGATCAGGGCGGTGAAGAAGGTGGCCATGACAGCCGGCGGCAGCAGGGCGGATACATAGTCCATGGAGCCAGGTTAAACGGCCCGCTGCTGGGGCGGGGGCGCGGGGCGGCGGCGGGGCGGGAACACCTCGGAGGGCTTGGGCACCGGCCGCTCGCCGGGCGCGGGGGCGGGGGGTTTCGGGGCGGCGGGCGCGGGCTTCGGCCGGGGCCTCGGGGCGGGCTCCCCGTCCTCCCCGGCCGCCTCGACCCGGCCACCCGGGAGGGCGAGCAGCCGGGTGCGCGGCAGCGGGGGCGCCCACCGGGGCCCGGCCGGGGCGGCACGGCCCGCCGGGATCCGGCACCGCGCCAGCAGCGCCGCCGCCACCGGGGAGCCGTCCAGCGCGCTCAGCGCCGCCAGATCCTCCGGCAGGGGGTCGTACCCGGCGGCGAGCGCGTCCTGGAGCAGCTCCAGATAGCTCATGGCCGACCCGGGCAGGGCGGAGCGGTAGCGGGCGAGATCGGCCAGCAGAAAGGCGCGCAGCCGCCCCGCCTCCCGGGTGACCTCGTCGACGGAGTCGGCCAGCCGGAGACAGTCCTGGACATCCTCGTCGGGGAGCGGGGCGGGATGGAGGGCGACGGCGAGGGCGCGTCGGAGCACACGCAGCTCGTCTGCGCTGAAGGCCATGCCGCCGCGGGAACCGTATGGCGTGGGCATGCGCCGACCATACGTGCGACTTCGACAAAATCGACTTAATCCCGACAAGCCGGGCGCGCCGCACGGAGGCCGCGCGGCGCGCCGGGACTCACATCCGGGCGATGTTGCGCTCGTACACCAGGCGCAGCCCGATCAGGGTGAGCCAGGGCTCGTGCTCGTCGATCTCGGAGGACTCCCCCAGCACCATCGGCGCGAGGCCGCCGGTCGCGATCACCGTGACATCCTCGGGCCGCTCCGGCGCCAGCTCGGTCTTCATCCGCCGGACGACCCCGTCGACCTGGCCCGCGAAGCCGTACACGATGCCCGACTGCATCGCCTCGACGGTGTTCTTGCCGATCACACTGCGCGGCCGGGCCAGCTCGATCTTGCGGAGCTGGGCGCCCTTGACCCCCAGGGCGTCCACGGAGATCTCGATCCCCGGGGCGATCACCCCGCCGGTGTAGGCGCCGGAGACGCTGACCGCGTCAAAGGTGGTCGCCGTGCCGAAGTCGACCACGATCGCCGGACCCCCGTACAGCTCGACCGCCGCCACCGCGTTGATGATGCGGTCGGCGCCGACCTCCTTCGGGTTGTCCGTGAGGATCGGCACCCCGGTCTTGACGCCCGGCTCGACCAGCACCGCCGGGACATCGCCGTAGTAGCGGCGGGTGACCTCGCGCAGCTCGTGCAGGACCGAGGGGACGGTGGAGCTGATCGCGATGCCCTCGATGCCGTCGCCCAGCTCCATGCCGAGCAGCGGATGCATCCCCATCAGCCCCTGGAGCAGCACCGCCAGCTCGTCCGCGGTGCGCCGGGCGTCCGTCGAGATGCGCCAGTGCTCCACGATCTCCTCGCCGTCGAAGAGGCCGAGGACCGTATGGGTGTTGCCGACGTCGATGGTGAGCAGCATCAGTGGTCCGCCTCCCGCAGATCGAGCCCGATGTCCAGGACCCGCGCCGAGTGGGTGAGCGCGCCCACCGCGAGGAAGTCGACACCGGTGTCGGCGTAGGCGCGGGCGTTCTCCAGGGTGAGCCGGCCGGAGGACTCCAGCAGGGCGCGGCCCCCGGTCAGGGCCACCGCCTCGGCGGTCTCGGCGGGGCCGAAGTTGTCCAGCAGGATCAGATCGGCGCCCGCGTCCAGCACCTCCCGCACCTGCTCCAGGGTGTCCACCTCGACCTCGACGGGCACCCCGGGGAAGGCGTCCCGTACCGCCTTGAACGCCTCGGCGACCCCGCCCGCCGCGACCACGTGGTTGTCCTTGACCAGGGCCGCGTCGGAGAGCGACATCCGGTGGTTGACCCCGCCGCCGCAGCGGACCGCGTACTTCTCCAGGGCGCGCAGCCCGGCGGTGGTCTTACGGGTGTCCCGGACCTTGGCCCCGGTCCCCTCCAGGGCGTCCGCCCAGGCGCGGGTGGCGGTGGCGATCCCGGAGAGCCGGCCGAGGAGGTTGAGCGCGCTGCGCTCGCCGGTCAGCAGTTCACGGGTGGTGGTGGTGACGGAGAGCAGCTTCTGGCCGGCGACCACCCGGTCGCCGTCGGCGACATGGCGCTCGACGGTGAAGTCGTCGGTGGCGATCACCGAGAGCACCGCCTCGGCGATCTGGAGCCCGGCGACGGTGCCCGCCTCCCGGGCGGTGAAGTCCCCGGTGGCGACGGCGTCCTCGGGGACGGTGGCGACGCTGGTGACATCGACCCCGCCGTCGAGGTCCTCGCCCAGTGCCACATGGGCGATGTCCTCGATCTGTACGGGGTCGAGTCCCTGCGCCGCCAGCAGCGCGGCGAGCGCGGGGTCGAGCCCGCACTCGATCTCCTCGCCGCCGCCGTCGCAGCCGCAGGAGTCGCCGCAGCCGCCGCTCTCGATCAGCGGGACGGGCGGGACGGCGGCGCCGGGGGTGTGCGGACGGTCGTCGGGCGTGCTCACTGCTGCTGCTCCCTCGGGGCGGTGGATGGGAAGTCGGTGCCGTCGGTACGGGTGACGACGAGCGAACGGTCGGGGGTGGTCCGGACGACGAGATGGCGCCGCCAGCGGGTGTCGTCCCGCTCGGGGTGGTCCTCGCGCCAGTGGCTGCCCCGGGTCTCCTCGCGGGCGAGGGCGGCGGCGGTCAGCACCCGGGCGACACAGAGGAGGTTGGAGGTCTCCCAGGACTCGACGCCGGGCTCGGCGGTCTTGCCCCGGCCGGTGCCCGGCCGCTCGCTTCCGCCGTGGCCCGCGGCGGCGGCCTCCAGGGCGTCCCGGTGGACGGCGTCCAGGGCGGCGGCGGCCTCCCGCAGCCCGGCGTCGGAGCGGAGTACGCCCACGCCATGGGACATGATCCGCTGGATGGCGGCACGGGCGGCGGGGTCGATCAGGGGCAGCACCGTGGCGGGCGCCGTACCGGATGCCGCCTCCGTACCGGACAGGGGTGCCGGCTCCGTACCGGACAGGGGGGCCGGCGGATCCAGGGGAGCGGCCGCGATGTCCTCGGCGATCCGCTCCGCGAAGACCAGCCCCTCCAGCAGCGAGTTCGAGGCGAGACGGTTGGCTCCGTGCACCCCCGTACAGGCCACTTCGCCGCAGGCCCACAGGCCGGGGACGGTGGTACGGCCGCGCAGATCGGTCCGGACCCCGCCGGAGGCGTAGTGGGCCGCCGGGACCACCGGGACCGGCTCGGTGACCGGGTCGATGCCATGGGCCCGGCAGGCGGCGAGGATGGTGGGGAAGCGCCGCTCCCACATCTCGGCGCCGAAGTGCCGGGCGTCGAGATACATGTGGTCGGCGCCCTGCTCGCGCATCCGCCGGGTGATCGCCTTGGCGACGATGTCCCGGGGCGCCAGCTCGGCCAGCTCATGGGTGCCGGTCATGAAGCGGACACCCGCCGCGTCCACGAGATGGGCGCCCTCGCCCCGTACCGCCTCGGAGACCAGCGGCTGCTGGCCCTGGGAGTCCGGGCCGAGGAAGAGCACCGTCGGATGGAACTGCACGAACTCCAGGTCGGAGACCTCCGCCCCGGCGCGCAGCGCCAGCGCGACCCCGTCGCCGGTGGAGACCGCGGGGTTGGAGGTCGCGGAGAAGACCTGGCCCATGCCGCCGGTGGCGAGCACCACGGCGGGGGCGCGGACCGCGCCGACCCCGTCGTGCTGGCCCTCGCCCATCACATGGAGGGTGACCCCGGCGGTGCGGCCCCGGTCGTCCAGGAGCAGATCCAGGACCAGCGCGTTCTCGATGGTGCGCAGGCCCGCGTCGCGTACCGCGTCCACCAGGGCGCGGGAGATCTCCGCGCCGGTGGCGTCGCCGCCCGCGTGGGCTATCCGGCGGCGGTGGTGGCCGCCCTCGCGGGTGAGGGCGATGGCCCCGGCGTCGTCCAGGTCGAAGCGGGCGCCGGTGGCGATCAGCCGGTGGACCGCGCCGGGGCCCTCGGTGACCAGGGCGTCCACGGCCGCCTCGGAGCAGAGCCCGGCGCCCGCGACCAGGGTGTCGTCCCGGTGCTGGGCGGGGGTGTCGCCGTCGCCGAGGGCGGCGGCGATGCCGCCCTGGGCCCAGCGGGTGGAGCCGTCGTCCAGCCGGGCCTTGGTCACCACGGCGACGGCCAGCCCGGCGGCGGCGCACCGCAGGGCGGCGGTCAGCCCGGCGACCCCGGAGCCGACCACGACGACATCGGCGTCGATGGACCAGCCGGGGGCGGGGGCGGCGAGCCGTATGCCGGTCACGGGTGGGCTCCGAATCTGAGCGTGATGTTGTCGATCAGCCGGGTGGTGCCGACCCGGGCGGCGATCAGCAGCAGCGCCTCGCCCTCGTGGTCGGCGCCGACCTCGGTGAAGTCGGCCGGGTCGCGCAGGGCCAGATAGTCCAGCTCCAGCGGCGTGGTGGCCCGGCCCGCCTCGTCGAGGACGGTACGGGCCGCCGCGCGGACCGCGTCGGCGTGGCCGGGGACGGCCTGGGCGACGGCGGCGGCGTCGGCGGCGAGCCGGGCCTCGCCCAGCGCGGAGAGGGCGGCGGCCCGCTCCAGGGTGGCGCCGGTGGCGTCCGCACGGGCCGACAGGGCCTGCTGGGCGGCGAGCCGGTCGCGCGCGGCGAAGAGGGCCCGGGAGAGCGCGAGCGCGGTCTCCCGCTCCTCGGGCGAGAGATAGCGGTTCCGGCTGGAGAGGGCGAGCCCGTCGTCCTCCCGTACGGTCTCCTCGGCCACGATCTCCACCGGGAAGTCCAGGTCGTGGACCATCCGGCGGATCAGCGCCAGCTGCTGGGCGTCCTTGCGCCCGAAGTGCGCGACGTCGGGCCGGACCAGATGGAGCAGCTTGGCGACGACGGTGAGCATGCCGTCGAAGTGGCCGGGGCGGCTCGCGCCCTCCAGCACCTCTCCCATGGCGCCCGCGGCGATCCGCACCCGGGGGGCGCCGGTGGGGTACATCTCCCCGGTGGACGGGGCGAAGACGATGTCCGCGCCCGCCTCCTTCGCCAGGGCGAGATCGGCGTCGAGGGTACGGGGGTAGCGGTCCAGGTCCTCGCCCGCGCCGAACTGGAGCGGGTTGACGAAGACGGTGACGGTGACGGTGCCGTCCGGGCCGACGCGCTCCCGGGCGGCGCGGATCAGCGAGGCATGGCCCCGGTGGAGCGCGCCCATGGTCATCACCACGGCGGTGCGGCCGGGGGCGGCCCGCCGGGCGAGGGTCGCGCGCAGCTCCGCCGCGTCGGGGACCAGGGCGAACCCGGCGCCGGGTCCGGGGTCGGGCCGGGTGGTGGGAGTGGTGGTCACCGGTCGTCCTCCGCCAGTACGCCGAGCAGGTCCTCGGCAAGCTCCGGTTTGAGCAGTCCATGGGCCAGGGCCCGGTCGGCGGTGGTGCGGGCCATGGCGAGATAGCCGGCGACCGCCCCGGGGGCGTGCCGGCGCAGCTCCGCGATGTGCGCGGCGACGGTCCCGGCGTCACCCCGGGCGACCGGGCCGGTGAGGGCGGCGTCGCCGGAGCGCAGGGCGTTGTCGAGGGCGGCGCCCAGCAGCGGGCCGAGCATCCGGTCGGGGGCGCCGACCCCGGCGGCGCGCAGCAGCTCCATCGACTGGGCGACCAGGGTGACCAGGTGGTTGGCGCCGAGGGCGAGGGCCGCGTGGTAGAGCGGGCGGGACTCCTCGGCGATCCACTCGGGCTCCCCGCCCATCTCGATCACCAGGGCCTCGGCGGCCAGCCGCAGCTCCTCGGGGGCGGTGACGCCGAAGGAGCAGCCCGCGAGGCGCTGGATGTCGACGGCGGTGCCGGTGAAGGTCATCGCCGGGTGGAGCGCGAGCGGCAGGGCGCCGGCCCGGGTCGCCGGGTCGAGGACGGCGGCCCCGTACCGCCCGGAGGTGTGCGCGAGCAGCTGCCCGGGGCGTACGGCGCCGGTCTCCACCAGCCCTTCGACCAGGGCGGGCAGGGCGTCGTCGGGGACGGTCAGCAGCACCAGCTCGCTGCGGGCCAGCACCTCGGCGGGGGTGACCAGGGGGACTCCGGGGAGCAGCTCGGCGGCCCGGCGGCGGGAGGCGTCGGAGACACCGGAGGCGGCGACCGGCCGGTGCCCGGCCAGGCTCAGCGAGGCGGCGAGCGCGGGACCGACCCGGCCCGCGCCGACGACGCCGACGGTGAGCCGGGCGGGGCGGGCTTGCGGGTCGGGGGGTGCGGTGGGGTTCACGGTGCCTTCCGTTCCAGTCCTCGGCGGGTACCGGACGATGTGCCCGTCATGCTACGCCAGCGGCCCCGGGCGCCCCGGGTCAGCCGCGACCGGGGCGGCGGGGGCGGTACAGGGGGTCCGGAGGGTACGGAGGAGGGCGCGGAGGGCGGGGCGGGAGGCAGGCCCTGCGGCGTACGGCGGGGGCGGCGGCGCGGTGGAGGTGAGCGGATGCCCCTGGGTCGCGTCCCTCCGGCTCACGGCCCGTACGGCCCCCCTCGGCCCTCGGCCGTCCCGTCGATTGACGTCCCGCGTCAAACGGCGTGACGGGCACCGTGCCGTACCCCGCACCATGGACCCGTGAGCGTCACCATCGACATCAGCGGGCTCCCGCAGGAGCGCATCGTCTTCGAGATCTCGCCCCTCGCCGAGCTGGGCATGGCCCTGCACGCCCTCGCCGAGCCGGGGCACCATCCCGCTCTGCACGGCTGGGCCACCGCGACCTCCGCCGGGCTCAAGCCGGATCTGGCCGACCGGCTCTGCGAGGCGGACTTCCTGTGGCGGCAGACGTTCTCCGATGTCTTCATGCCCTTCGCGGGCCTCGCCTCCGCCGTCTCCGCCGCCTCTGCCACCTCAGGTGCCTCAGGTGCCCCCACCATCTCCGGTGGCGGCGCCCCGGGGGCCACCCTCGCGGAGGACCTCGATCTGCTGGACCGGCTGGATGACGAACGGTTCGTCTCGGCGGCGCTGGAGTTCGTGTGCAGCTCGGACTACACCGAGGGCGGCCCCTCGGCCCTCCTCGACCCGCGCCGCCGGGACCGGGCGCTGGAGCTGGCGACCCTGCGCGGACCCCGCCAGCTCGACTTCACCCGGCGGCTGCTGCGCGACCCCACCGGGGTACGGGCCTGGCTGCGCCGCCTCTTCGAGGACTGCGACCGGGCGTTCTTCGCCGACACCTGGGCACGGGTGCTGCCCACCCTCGCGGCGGACGCCCGGCACAAGACGGAGCTGCTGCGCCGCAAGGGCCTCGCCGACGCCCTGCGCGCGGTGTCGCCCGCGCTGACGGTGGACGAGGAGCACACCCGTATCACCGCCGACAAGCTCGGGGAGGGCCGGGCCACCGCCGTGGACCGGGCGGTCGGCGCGGGGCTCACCCTGCTTCCCTCCAGCCATGGCTGGCCGCATCTGATGGTGCTGCACGCCCCCGGCTGGCGGCCGGTGATCCACTATCCGGTGGGCTCGCCCTCGCTGCCCGGCGCCGCCCCGGTGGAGCTGCTCCAGCGCCGGATGGCGGCGCTGTCGCACCCGCTGCGGATGCGGCTCTGCCGCCATCTGGCGCGGGCCCCGTACACCACGAGTGAGCTGGTGGAGTCGTTCGGGATCACCGCGCCGGAGGTCTCCCGGCATCTGGGGGTGCTGAAGCGGGCCCAGCTGGTGAGCACCCGCCGCCGGGGGCGGTATGTGCTGCACCAGCTGGATGTGGGCGCGGTGGCCCGGCTGGGCAGCGACTTCCTGGAGACGGTGCTGCGCTGAGGCGCCGGCCCCGGACCCCTGCGGGCGGGCGGGAGGTCAGCGGGGGGCGGGGCCGCCACCCGCGCGGACCAGGCCGGTCTCGTACGCGAGCACCACGACCTGGACCCGGTCCCGCAGATTCAGCTTGGTGAGGATCCGTCCCACATGGGTCTTCACGGTCGCCTCGGAGAGCACCAGCCGTCCGGCGATCTCACCGTTGGAGAGCCCCTGGGCGACCAGCAGCATCACCTCGCGCTCGCGCTCGGTGAGGCGTTCCAGGTCCTTGTGCCGGGGCTCGGGGTTGCCGCTGGGCAGCATCGGCGAGAAGCGGTCGAGGAGCCGCCGGGTGGTGGAGGGGGCGACCACCGCGTCCCCGCTGTGCACGGAGCGGATCGCCGCCAGCAGCTCGCCGGGGGGCACATCCTTGAGCATGAAGCCGCTGGCGCCCGCCTTCAGCCCGGAGAAGGCGTACTCGTCCAGGTCGAAGGTGGTCAGGATGAGCACCTTCGGCGGGTCGGTCTGGGCGCAGATCCGGCGGGTCGCCTCGACCCCGTCCAGCCGGGGCATCCGGACGTCCATCAGGACCACGTCCACCGCCGTGGAACGCAGCAGCTCGATCGCCTCCGCACCGTCGCCCGCCTCCGCGACGACCTCCATGTCCGGCTGGGCGGCGAGCACCATGCGGAATCCGGTGCGGAGCAGCACCTGGTCGTCCACGAGCATCACCTTGATGGACATATCAGCCGATTCCTCTAGCTCTCTGTGGTTCAGGGGGTACGTCTCTGTGGTTCAGGGGTTACGGGCGGTGCGACCGCGTCGGCCGGGGCCTTTTACCGGGATACGGGGGTACGGGGGGTGCGGGGGGGGTACGGGGGCACCGGCGGCTCAGGCGGACTTCAGCGGCAGCAGCGCGCTGATACGGAAGCCTCCACCGGGCCGGGGCCCCGCGTCCAGTGTGCCGCCCACCATGCCGACCCTCTCCCGCATGCCGATGAGCCCATGGCCCTTGCCGTCCGCGCCGCCGTCCTCGTACAGCTCATGCGCGGAGCCCCGCCCGTCGTCCTCGACAAGGAGTCCGAGGCCGTCGTCGAAGTAGACCAGCCGGACACTGGCGCCGACCTGGGGTCCCCCGTGCTTGCGGGTATTGGTGAGCGCCTCCTGGACGATGCGGTACGCGGTCAGCTCCACCCCGCTGGGCAGCGGGCGCGGGGTGCCCTCGACCCGGAAGTCGACCATGGTCCCCGCCTTGCGCACCTGTTCGACCAGATCCTCGATCTGCTGCACATCGGGCTGGGGGACGTACTCACCGCCCTCCGGGCCGTCGCCGGTCCGCAGCACACCCAGCAGCCTGCGCATCTCGGCGAGGGCCTGGCGACCGGTGGAGGAGATGGTCTCCAGGGCCTGTTTCGCCTGGTCGGGGGCGACCTCCAGGACATAGGCGGCGCCATCCGCCTGGACCACCATCACCGAGACATTGTGGGCGACCACATCGTGCAGCTCCCGGGCGATCCGGGCCCGCTCGGCGGCGACCGCGACCTTGGCCTGGGCCTCGCGCTCCTTCTCCAGCTGGAGCGCCCGCTCCTCCAGCTGGGCGAAGTACGCCCGGCGGGTACGGATGGAGTCCCCGAGGACCCAGGCGAGGACGAAGGGGACGATCAGGATGATCATCAGGAAGATCTGGGCGGTCACCCCCAGGTCGTCCGGGGGCGGCCAGGCCATCTGGGAGATCGGCGCCGCCGCGGCCCCCGCGACCAGGGCCAGCCGGCGGGCCCAGCGGGGGGTGTCATGGGCGGCGACCGTATAGATGATCACCAGCATCGCGAAGTCGCCCGGGTACATCTGGATACCCGCGACCAGCTGGACCAGGCCCAGCACCAGGGTGAGCAGCAGCATCCGCTCCGGCATCCGGCGGCGCAGCGCGATCACGACGCCGAACCCCAGCGAGAGGGGCACGCCGATCCACCCGGCGTCGTACCGGGTCACCGTGGACAGGTCCATCAGGGCGACCGCCAGGAGGACAACACCCCAGAAGGTGTCGACCCCTGTCGGGTGTCTGCGGACGAACTCATAGACGCGATGCACGTAACCCAGCGTAGGGAAGGGCGACAGCTGTAGGGGTCAACCGTCAGAGCGATCCCCGCGACGGCCGTGTACTCCCCAAGGTGGAGACTGGGCGGCGTGCGCGAGACGGAGAGCGGGCGGTGTCATGAACCGGGAGAACGAGCGGGGTACGGGATGACGGCTCCGGGGGCGGCGGGGCGGGGACCGACTGACCGGCCGGTCGGCGAGGCTCCCCCGGCGGGCGGCCTCCCGAAAAGCGACCTCCCGGACAGCGGCCTCCCCGAGGGCGACCTCCCGGAGGGCGACCTCCCGGATGACGGCGACGGAAGCCCGGCCGGCGGTGGGAGCCCGGCCGGCGGTGACTGGCGCGGCTGGCGGGAGGCGACCGAGACCGCGCTGTACGGCCCCGGGGGCTTCTACCGGCGGCCCGAGGGCCCGGCCGGCCACTTCCGTACCTCCGTGCACGCCTCCCCGCTCTTCGCCCGGGCGGTCGCCCGGCTGCTGCGGGAGACGGCGGAGCGGCTGGACGGGCCCGGCTCCCCGGCCGGCCCGGTGGACCTCGTCGACATGGGCGCGGGGCGCGGGGAGCTGCTGACGGGGGTGCTGGCGGCGCTGCCCCCGGGCTTCCCGGTCCGGGCGGTGGCGGTGGAGCGGGCGGAGCGGCCCGCCGGGCTGGACCCCCGGATCCACTGGACGGCGGAGCTGCCGCACGGGGTCAGCGGACTGATCTTCGCCAATGAGTGGCTCGACAATGTCCCGGTCGACGTGGCCGAGTGCGACGAGGACGGGGTGGTGCGCCGGGTGCTGGTGCGGCCGGACGGGACGGAGCGGCTGGGACCCCCGGTCGACGGTGCCGACGCCCGATGGCTCGACCGCTGGTGGCCGTCGGCCGGACCGGGGACACGGGCGGAGATCGGGCACCCCCGGGACACCGCGTGGGCGGCGGCGGTGGCCGCGCTGCGGGCCGGGGCGGTGGTGGCGGTGGACTACGCGCACCGGGCTGAGGACCGGCCGCTCTTCGGCACCCTGACCGGCTTCCGCGCGGGCCGCGAGGTGAAGCCGGTGCCGGACGGGAGCTGTGACATCACCGCGCATGTCGCCCTGGACGCCTGTGCGCTGCCCGGCGACTCGCTCACCACCCAGCGCGAGGCGCTGCGCGCGCTGGGGATCACCGGGGAGCGCCCGCCGCTGGAGCTGGCGCGGACGGACCCGGCGGGGTACGTCCGGGCCCTGGCCTCGGCGGGCGAGGCGGCGGAGCTGACGGCCCGGGGCGGCCTGGGCGACTTCCTCTGGCTGACCCACCGGGGCTGAGCCACCCGGGTGCCTCCCCCGGACCGAACCACCCGGGGTGATTCCCTCGGACCCGGACCACCCGGGTGATCCCCTCGGACCCGGACCACCCGGGGTGCCGCCCCGGACCGGTCACCGGACCCGAACCACCCGGGTGGCCCACCGGGCGGCTCCCCCGGGTGGCTCCCCGGCCCGGTCGGCGACCTGGTACGGGACCTGGTCCGGGGCGCGCGCGGGCACGGGGGATACTGGCCGCATGACGGAGACCACGTTCGGCATCGGCGGCGCGGCGGAGAGCACCGACATGGTGCTCAACATCGGCCCCCAGCACCCCTCCACCCACGGAGTGCTCCGCCTCCGTCTGGTCCTCGACGGCGAGGTCGTCCGGCACGCCGAACCCGTCATCGGCTATATGCACCGGGGCGCGGAGAAACTCTTCGAGGCCCGGGACTACCGCCAGATCGTGATGCTGGCCAACCGCCACGACTGGCTCTCCGCCTTCTCCAACGAGCTGGGCGTCGTCATGGCGGTCGAGCGGATGCTCGGCATGGAGGTCCCCGAGCGGGCCGTGTGGACCCGGACCCTGCTCGCCGAGTTGAACCGGATCCTCAACCATCTGATGTTCCTCGGCTCGTACCCGCTGGAGCTGGGCGGCATCACCCCCGTCTTCCACGCCTTCCGGGAGCGCGAGGTGCTCCAGAACGTCATGGAGGAGATCTCCGGCGGGCGGATGCACTACATGTTCAACCGGGTCGGGGGCCTCAAGGAGGACCTCCCGGCGGGCTGGCTCGGCCGGGTCCGCCAGGCGGTGGCCGAGGTGCGCTCCCGGATGGATGTGTACGACCGGCTGGTCCTCGGCAACGAGATCTTCCGGGGCCGTACCCGCGCGGTCGGGGTGCTCCCGGCGGCGGCGGTGCACGCCTACGGCGTCAGCGGGCCCATCGCCCGCGCCTCCGGGGTCGACTTCGACCTCCGCCGGGACGAGCCCTATCTGGCGTACGGGGAGCTGGCGGACACCCTGAAGGTGGTCACCCGGACCGAGGGCGACTGCCTGGCCCGGTTCGAGGTGCTGCTGGAGCAGTCGTACAACTCCCTGGACCTGGCCGACGCCTGTCTGGACCGGATCGACGAACTGCCGCCCGGCCCGGTCAACCAGCGGCTGCCGAAGGTGCTGAAGGCGCCCGAGGGCCACACCTACGCCTGGACCGAGAACCCGCTGGGGATCAACGGCTACTACCTGGTCTCCAAGGGCGAGAAGACCCCGTACCGGCTGAAGCTGCGCTCCGCCTCGTACAACAACATCCAGGCCCTCGCGGTGCTGCTGCCGGGGACCCTGGTGGCGGACATGGTCTCGATCCTGGGCTCGCTCTTCTTCGTCGTGGGCGACATCGACAAGTAGCCCGGCCGCTCCATCGCGGAAGCCGGCCGCTCCATCGGAAGAAAGGGGAAGGGCCCCGGGGACGTGTCCCCGGGGCCCTTTCCTCGTACCCCTGCGCGAGGGGTGTACGGAGCGGTCAGGAGCTGACCGCGTCGCGCAGCTCGCCCAGATCGAGCTTCTCGGTCTCGTCGTGCGCGGTCAGATCGATGACATCGCCGGCGGCGGCCCGGTCGGTCCCGGTGGGGTGCCCGCCGGTCCGGTCGGCCTGCTGCTCGGCCTTCCGCTCGGCCAGCGCCTCCTCGCCCACCACATCGGCGAGGTCCTCCTCCTGCACGGCCTCGATCGCCTTCCGGGCCCGCTCGGGGGTGGCGGCGGCGTGGTTGCCGAAGAAGTCGAAGTTCCCCTCGGGGCGGGCGGGGGCGGGGCCCCGGCGCGAGCCGTAGGGGACGATCGCCGCCGCCCCGCCCCGGGCCGTCCCCCCGGCGCCCGCAGCGCCCTCGGCGGGCTGCGCGGGGGCCGGTACGGGACCGGCGGCGGGCGCGGTGGCGGGCACAGTGGCGGGCGCGGGCACCGGGGCGGCCGGCGGCACGGCGTGCACCGGAGCAGCGGCCGGTACGGGCGCGGGGGCCCGCACCGGAGCGGGGGCCGCCGGGACCGGGACAGGCGGGACCGGAGTGGCCTGGCCGACCGGGACCGGTGCGGCGGATGTCCCGGGCCGGACGGCGGCCTGCGGTGCGGGCCGTCCCGGAGCGGGCACCGGGGTCGGTACGGAAGCGGGGGCCGGAGCCGGAGTCGGAGCCGGTACGGAAGCGGGCGCGGGCACCGGGGTCGCCGGGGCCCGGGTGGCCGGGGCCGCCGTCACGGCGGCGCGGGGCGCTCCCCCGGGGCCGAGCTGCTTGGGCCCGTCCGGACCGGGCCGCACCGGGCGCCCCTCCTGGCCCGTCGCACCCCGGGCCGGCTCGGCGGGCCGGGCTGCGGGCAGCGCGTTCGGCGCGCCCCGCCGCTGACCGGCCGCGTTGCGGGCCAGGTTCTCCAGCGCCTGGGCGGCCTGGAGATAGCGCGGCGGGGTCGAACCCGTCCCCGCCGCGGGCAGCGCCTTGGGGCCGCGCCCACCGGGGCCGGAGTGCCCGCCGGGGCCCTCGACCTCCAGCTGGCGGCGGTCCTCCAGCACACTGGCCCGCTCGGTCTCGGCGGTCGCGTACCGGCGCAGCAGGGCCGCGTGCTCCCCGCGCAGCCCGGCCAGCTCGATCCTCTTGGCCCGCAGCTTGGCGTCCAGCTTGGTGCGCGCCTCCCGGGCCTCCTCGGCGGCGGCCTCCAGCTCGGCGATCCGCTCCTCGGCGCGCCAGGCGTCGCCGGCCCTCCCCCGAGTGAGATCGGCGACCTGACGGCCCGCCGAACGGTCCCAACGGCGCATCAGGAACGCGCCGGTGACGGCCGCCGCCGCGGCGGCCGTGGCCAGGGCTTTGAGCAGGGCCGGTTCCGTCAGCAGCCACGAGCCGGCGGCGCACACCACCGCAACTCCGGCCACCGCGGAGGGCGGAAGCAGCCTGTGCAAGGGCGGTGAATGACGATGGCGTCCACGTGGCATGGCCAGAAATTTACCGTGCGAACAAGCGGAAGGGGATATCGACCCGGCACTCGTGGGCAAGTCGTGGCGTTCCGGTCGGGCTATCCGACAGCCATTCCTACTTCTTGAGCAGCCCCTTGGAGTCCAGATACTCCTTGGCCACGTCCTTGGGCTTGGCCCGTTCGGCGTCCACCTTCCGGTTCAACTCGGCGAGGTCATCGGTGGTCAGCACCTCCGTCAGCCCGCCGAGCGCGCTCGCTATCCCGGGGTCACCCGCGTCCTTCGCATTGACGACGGGCAGGACGTTGTCCGCGTTCTGGAGCTTCTTGTCGTCCTCCAGGAAGACCAGGCCGTCGATGACGGCATCCGTGGTGGTGGTCAGGACGAGCTGTGCGGCGCCGTCCCTGACGGCCTGTTTGGACTGCGGCGTGCCGACGCCCTTGGGATCGATGCCGCTCACCTCGATGCCGTACTCGCTCTTCAGCCCGGGTGCGCAGAAGGGGCGCACGGCGCACTCGTCGCCCGCCGCGATCCGTACCTCGACGCCGGATTCGCCGAGGTCGGAAAGGGTCTTCAGGTTGTTCTTCTCCGCGAATTCCCGGCTCACCGCGAACGCGTTCTGATCAACCGCCTTCCCGGCCGGAAGGACCTTCAGTCCACGCGGTTCCGCGAGCTGAGTGAGTGCGGCGACGGTGGCCTTCACATCGCTGGAGGCGACCGGCTTCTCCTCCGGCGCCTTGGGTCCGTTCGCCTTCGCATTGAGGAATTCGGCGAGCGTCGCGGCGTATTCGGGCACCACGTCGATCTCGCCCTTCTCCAGCGAGGGCTCGTACAGTTCGCGGTTCTTCACGGTGGTGATGGAGGTGCCGTAACCGGCTTCGGAGAGGACGCCCGCGTACAGCTCGGCGAGGATCCTGGACTCGGTGAAGGAGGCGGAGCCGATGACGAGGGAGCCCTTCTTCCCGCCCTTCCCGGATCCGCCGCCGGAGCCGGAGTCCTCCAGGCTGTCACCGCCGCACGCGGCGAGCGCGGCGGTCAGCGCCGCTGTGGCCAGTACCGTTCCCGCGATACGAGGGGTCTTGCGCATCAGATGCTCCGTCCAGAGGTCCGGGGTCGTCGGAAACTTCGGAATCTTTGGGCCGTCGGGTTCCCGGGCGTGTCGTGGCCCCGGGCGGGCCGTCGCTCAGGGGTGGGTACTCAGGGGCCGGCGCGGCGCGCGGCCCGGCGGCGGGGGTCGATCAGCCGGTCGGCGGCGACCAGCACCGCCTCCACCAGCAGGGCGAGCACCGCCGCCAGCAGGGCCCCGGCCACCACCTGGGGGGTGTCGAGGGTGTTGAAACCGGCGGTGATGATGCGGCCGAGGCCGCCCTGGCCGACCATCGAGGCGATGGTGGCCGTGGCGACCACCTGGACGGCCGCCGAGCGCACCCCCGTCATCAGCAGGGGGTAGGCGAGCGGCAGCTCCACCCGGAGGAAGATCTGACGCCCCGACATGCCCATGCCGCGCGCGGCCTCCACCACCGCCCGGTCCACCTCCCGCATCCCGACATAGGCGTTGGTCAGGACCGGCGGTATCGCGAAGAGCACCAGGGCGATGACGGTGGGGGTGTACCCCGCGGTGCGCAGGGGGGTGAGCATCAGCAGCGCGAGCACCGCGAAGACCGGGATCGCGCGGCCCGCGTTGGAGAGGTTGACGGCGAGGGCGCCGCCCTTGCCGATGTGCCCGAGCCAGAGGGCGAGCGGCAGGGCGATGGCACAGGCGAGGGCGAGGGAGACCCCGCTGACGTACACATGCTCGCCCAGCCGGTTCCAGGCCCCGTCCTCGCCGGACCAGTTGGACGCGGTGGTGAGCCAGGTCCAGGCGTCGGCCAGTACTCCCATCAGAGAGCCTCCTCGGCCCGGCGTATCCGGGTCCACGGGGTGAGCAGCCGCTGGATCCCGAGGAGCAGCAGATCCGCCGCGACGGCCAGCAGCACACAGAGCACGGAGGCGGTGAGCACCTGGGCCTTGAAGGTGGTCTGCACCCCTTCGTCGATGAGGTCGCCGAGCCCGCCCCGGCCGATCAGCGCGCCGACGGTGGTGAGGGCGACGGTGGACACGGTGGCCATCCGGACCCCGGCCATCAGCGCGGGCAGGGCGAGCGGCAGCTCGACCTCCCAGAGCAGCCTGCCGGGCCCGTATCCCATGCCGCGGGCGGCCTCGCGGGCCTCCTCGGGGACGGCGGCGAGCCCGGCGAGGATGTTTCGGACGAGGATGGTGAGGGAGTAGAGCACCAGGCCGGTGACGACCAGTGCCGCCGAGAGTCCGAAGACCGGCAGCAGCAGGGAGAACATGGCCAGCGACGGGATCGTGTAGAGCAGGGTGGTCAGTCCGAGGACCGGTCCGGCGAAGGCGGGGCGCGACCGGGCGAGCAGCGCCAGGGGAAAGGCGACCAGCAGACCGATCACGACCGAGAGGCCGGTGATCCAGAGATGTTCCACGGTGGCGTCGGTCAGCTCCTGCGCACGGGTGCGCAGATATTCGCCGCAGATCCAGTCATTGGCCGTCAGGCAGTTCTCCGCCATGGCCGTACGTGTCGTCATCTCCCCCCGCCTCCCCGCGCATTCCGAACATATGTCTGACGACCTTAACCTGGGCCACTGACACTCCGCGGCAGCCGCCACAGGCACGCAACACGGCCTTCACACAACGCCACCCACCGCCCACCACAATGGGGAGCCATGATCCGCTTCGAGCACGTCACCAAGCGATATCCGGATGGCACCACCGCCGTCGACGATCTGTCGTTCGAGGTGGCCCAGGGCGAACTGGTCACTCTGGTGGGACCCTCGGGCTGCGGCAAGACCACCACCATGAAAATGGTCAACCGTCTGATCGAGCCCACCGAGGGGCGGATATCCGTGGACGGGCGGGATGTCTCCACGGTCGACCCGGTCGATCTGCGGCGCCGGATCGGCTATGTCATCCAGCAGGTCGGCCTCTTCCCGCACCGGACGGTGCTGGAGAACACCGCCACCGTCCCCCATCTGCTCGGCCGACCCCGGGCGCAGGCCCGGGCGCGCGCCGCCGAACTGCTGGACCTCGTCGGTCTCGACCCCTCGGTGTACGGCTCCCGCTACCCCGAGCAGCTCTCCGGCGGCCAGCGCCAGCGCGTCGGGGTCGCCCGCGCCCTCGCCGCGGACCCGCCCGTGCTGCTGATGGACGAGCCCTTCGGCGCCGTCGACCCGGTGGTCCGCGAGCACCTCCAGAACGAGTTCCTCCGGCTCCAGGCCCAGGTCCGCAAGACCGTGCTGCTGGTCACCCATGACATCGAGGAGGCGGTGCGGATGGGGGACCGGATCGCCGTCTACGGGCAGGGCCGGATCGAGCAGTTCGACGCCCCCGCCGCGGTGCTCGGGGCGCCCGCCACCCCGTATGTGGCCGATTTCGTGGGGGCGGACCGGGGGCTGAAGCGGCTGTCGGTCACCCCCATCGAGGAGAGCGACCTGGAGCAGCCGCCCGTGGTCCGGCTCGACGACCCGCTCCCCCGGGAGCTGGGGGCGCGCTGGGCGGTCGTCCTGGACACCACCGGCGATCTGCACGGCTGGATCTCCGCCGAGCAGGCGGGCGGCGCGGGCACCGTCCGCGACCACGCCCGCCGGATGGACGCCTGGCTGCCGCTGGGCGCCTCGCTCAAGCAGGCCTTCGCCACCATGCTCCAGCACGACGCGGGGTGGATCGCGGTGATCGACCCGGAGGCGACCGGACGCTTCCTCGGGGTGCTCACCCCCGCCCGCCTCCATGAGGCCCTGCGCCGCTCCATCGACGCCGACGCCCAGGACATCCCGCGCGCCGAGGTCACCCTGAGGTCCATCGGGACCCAGCCCTGACCCGGCCCCCGGGAACCCGCCCCGGAGCCGCCCGGGGCAAGCCCTTGTCCGCCCCGCGCCCTAGGCTGGGCGTATGAGTACGTTGAACGGGTTGCCGGAGTGGGATCGCTGCGCGGTCATGGGTGTCGTCAATGTGACCCCCGACTCCTTCTCCGACGGCGGTCGCTGGTTCGACACCACCGCCGCCGTCAAGCGGGGTCTCGATCTGGTCGCCGATGGGGCGGACCTGGTGGACGTCGGGGGTGAATCCACCCGTCCGGGCGCCAGCCGGGTGGACGAGGAGGAGGAGCTGCGCCGGGTGATCCCGGTGGTGCGGGGGCTCGCCGCCGAGGGGGTCACCGTCTCCGTGGACACCATGCGCGCCTCGGTCGCCGCCCGTGCCGTCGCCGCCGGGGCGACCCTGGTCAACGATGTCAGCGGCGGGCTCGCCGACCCGGAGATGGTGCCCGCGGTCGCCGCCGCCGAGGTCCCCTTCGTGGTGATGCACTGGCGCGGCTTCAGCGCCGACATGGCCGGCCGCGCGGTCTACGGCGATGTGGTCACCGAGGTCGTCTCCGAGCTGCGCACCCGGATGGAGGCGGTCGTCGCGGGCGGGATCGCGCCGGAGCGGATCGTGATCGACCCCGGTCTCGGCTTCGCCAAGGACGCCGGGCACGACCTCGCCCTGGTCGCCCACCTCCGCGAGCTGCACGCCCTGGGCCGCCCGCTGCTGATCGCCGCGTCCCGGAAGCGCTTCCTCGGCCATGTGCTCGCCGGGGACGAGGGCGCCCCGCCGAGGGCCCGGGAGCGGGACGCGGCCACCGCCGCCGTCTCCGCCATCGCCGCCTACGAGGGCGCCTGGGCCGTCCGGGTCCACGAGGTGCGGGCCACCGCGGACGCCGTCCGGGTCGCCCGTGCCGTCGGGGCCGCCCGGTGAGCGGCGGCGACATCGAGGCGGTCGAGGCGGCCAACACCCTCTTCTACGAGACGATGGAGCGCGGCGACTTCGACGCGCTCTCCGGGCTCTGGCTGGAGGACGAGATCTCCTGCGTCCACCCGGGGTGGCCGGTGCTCTCCGGCCGCGGCGAGGTGCTGCGCTCGTACGCCCTGATCATGGCCAACACCGAGTACATCCAGTTCTTCCTCACCGATGTGAAGGTGGCCGTCTCCGGTGACACCGCGCTGGTGACCTGTACGGAGAACATCCTCAGCGGCGGCCCGGCCGAGTCGGCCGGGGAGCTGGGGCCGCTGATGGGGCAGCTGGTCGTCGCCACCAATGTGTTCCGCCGCACACCGGACGGCTGGCGCATCTGGTCGCACCACGGCTCCCCCGTGCTGACGGAGGGCGACGACAGCGGCGAGCAGGACGAGGAGCCCTCCGCGTAGCCGGGGCCCGGGGCCCGCGGCCCCTGGGTGGCGGGGGCGCACGGGAGCGTACGGGAACCCCGGTGGGGTTTGGCCCCTCTGGCAGGGGGCAGGGGCGGATCCCGGGCCCCGGTGGGCCGACACCGGCCCCCCGCGCGGGGGTGGTGTCGGTGTCCGCAGGTAGATTCGCATGGGCGCTCCGGGTGCGTACGCGTGTACGGCCGTACCGCCCGCCGAGCCCGTCGGACGAGAGAGCAGGAGTGATTCGCGTGGATCGTGTCGCGCTGCGCGGCCTCAAGGCCCGTGGGCACCATGGTGTCTTCCCCCGGGAGCGCGAGGAGGGTCAGACCTTCATCGTGGACCTGGTGCTCGGCCTGGACACCCGTCCGGCCGCCGCCGACGACGACCTGGCGAAGACCGTGCACTACGGCGTGGTGGCCGAGGAGGTCGTCGCCGTGGTCGAGGGAGAGCCGGTGGACCTGATCGAGACGCTCGCCGAGCGGATCGCCCGGACCTGTCTCCGGCACGACGGTGTCCAGGAGGTGGAGGTGGTGGTGCACAAGCCGGACGCACCGATCACCGTGCCCTTCGACGATGTCACCGTCACCATCACCCGGAGGCGGGCATGAGCGACCCCACGGTGCAGCCCGTTCCGGCCTCGGTGGTCGAGCAGGTGGACGCGGCCGACATCACCCTCTCCAACCCCCGGCGGGCGGTGCTCTCCCTCGGCTCCAATCTGGGGAACCGGCTGGAGACCCTCCAGGGCGCCGTGGACGCGCTGGAGGACACCCCCGGTATCCGGGTGAAGGCGGTCTCCCCCGTGTACGAGACGGAGCCCTGGGGCGTGGAGCCCGGCTCGCAGCCCTCGTACTTCAACGCCGTGGTGCTGCTGAAGACCACCCTGCCGCCCGCCTCGCTGCTGGAGCGGGCACACGCCATCGAGGAGGCGTTCGACCGGGTACGGGAGGAGCGCTGGGGTCCGCGCACCATCGATGTGGACATCGTGACCTACGCCGGCCATCTCTCCGACGACCCGGTGCTCACCCTGCCGCACCCCCGGGCCCATCAGCGGGCCTTCGTCCTGGTGCCCTGGCACGATGTGGACCCCGACGCCGAGCTGCCGGGCCATGGCCCGGTGGCGGAGCTGCTGGCCGGGCTCGACCGCACGGACGTGGTACCCCGGGCCGATCTGGAACTCCGGCTGCCCGAGTAGTCGTTAGGCTCATGGCTCGGGACGGCGGCCGAAGGGCGGCAGGGTGACTGAAGGGCGGCTTGGTCGGTGAAGCAACTACGGCTCGGGGTACTGGCCGCTCTCTTCGCCGGAGCGGGGCTGCTCTCCTGGGCGGGCGCGCGGCTGTGGGAGTCCTACGACACCCTGCCGAGCGTTCCGCTGGCCGCCCCGATCGTGCTGGCGGCCATCGCCGCGGTCCTCACCGCCACCGCGCTCTCCCTGCGCTCCCGGCTGAAGGCCCAGCGGGAGCGCCGGCCCGGCGCCAAGGGCGTGGAGCCGCTGATGGCGGCCCGCGCGGTGGTCTTCGGCCAGGCGAGTGCCCTGGTGGCGGCGCTGGTGAGCGGGGCGTACGGCGGGGTCGGGGTGGTCCTGCTCGGCTCCCTGGATCTGCCCGCCCGCCGGGACCAGGCGATCTATGCCGGGTTCTCGGTGGTCACGGGGATCGCGGTGATCGCCGCCGCCTTCTTCCTGGAGCGGGTCTGCCGGCTGCCGGACGACCCGGACACCGCCCACCCGGGCAGCACCGGACCGGCCCGCGCCTGACCCCCGGCCCGGGTCCGCGTTCAGCGGACCCGATGGACCCAGCGGCCCGGCGGGCCGCTCTCCACGACCGGCCCGGCGGGCCCCGACGGGCACACCGGGCTCAGCGGTCCGGGCTCAGCGGGCCAGGATCAGGCTCATCGCCTCGGCGCGCGTGGTCGCGTCCCGGAGCTGTCCCCGGACGGCCGAGGTGGTGGTCTTCGCGCCCGGCTTGCGGATCCCGCGCACCGACATGCACATGTGCTCCGCCTCGATGACCACGATCGCGCCGCGCGCGTCCAGGATCCGCATGAGGGAATCGGCGATCTGAGTGGTCAGCCGCTCCTGCACCTGCGGACGGCGGGCGAACACCTCGACCAGCCGGGCCAGCTTCGACAGCCCGGTGATCTTCCCGGAGTCCGCCGGGATGTAGCCGACGTGCGCCACGCCGTGGAACGGCAGCAGATGGTGCTCGCACAGGCTCACGATCTCGATGTCCTTCACCAGGACCATCTCGTCATGGCCCAGGTCGAAGGTGGTGGTGAGGACGTCCTCGGGCTGCTGCCGCAGCCCCGCCAGCAGCTCACGGTAGGCCCGCGCCACCCGTGCCGGGGTCTCCCGCAGCCCTTCGCGGTCCGGGTCCTCCCCGACGGCTATCAGCAGCTCGCGAACGGCGTTCTCGGCACGCTTCTCGTCGAACTCACCGATCGTGCCGTCGCCGTCCAGCGTCACCGGGTCCGTCATCCTGTGCCTCGTTCCTGTTGCTCGGTCCACGGCGCACAATGCCGCGTCCCCCCAGGCTAGAACCTGGGGGGACGCGGCATTCATTCCGGGGCCGGTGGGGCGGGGCCCCACCGGGGGGATCAGCTCTCCGGAGGCTCCTCGGGGGCGGCCGTGGTGTCCTTGGTGAGGTCCGTGGTCGCCGACGCGTTCAGCGCGCCATTGGTCAGGGCCAGCTCCTTGGGCGAGAGCACCGGGGGACGGGTGGACGGGGTACGCCGGGAGGAGCCGGTCCACGCCGGACGGGCCGGGCGCTTCACGATCGGGGCGAAGATCTCGGCGATCTCCTCCTTGCCCAGGGTCTCCCGCTCCAGCAGCTGGAGAACGAGATTGTCCAGGACGTCGCGGTTCTCCACCAGGATCTCCCACGCCTCGTTGTGCGCGGTCTCAATCAGCTTCTTGACCTCTTCGTCCACCAGCGCCGCGACCTCTTCCGAGTAGTCGCGCTGGTGGGCCATCTCGCGGCCCAGGAACGGCTCGGTGTTGTCCCCGCCGAACTTGATCGCACCGAGGCGCTCGGTCATGCCGTACTGGGTGACCATGGCCCGAGCCGTGGTGGTGGCCTTCTCGATGTCATTGGCCGCGCCGGTGGTCGGGTCGTGGAAGACCAGCTCCTCCGCCGCGCGCCCGCCGAGCATGTAGGCCAGCTGGTCGAGCATCTCGTTGCGCGTGGTGGAGTACTTGTCCTCCTCGGGCAGGACCATGGTGTAGCCCAGGGCCCGGCCGCGCGAGAGGATCGTGATCTTGTGCACCGGGTCGGAGTTCGGCAGCGCCGCCGCGACCAGGGCGTGACCGCCCTCGTGGTACGCGGTGATCTTCTTTTCCTTGTCCGACATGATCCGGGTCCGCTTCTGCGGGCCCGCGACCACCCGGTCGATGGCCTCGTCCAGCGCCAGATTGTCGATCAGCTTCTTGTCGCTGCGGGCGGTGAGCAGCGCCGCCTCGTTCAGCACGTTCGACAGGTCGGCTCCGGTGAAACCGGGGGTCCGGCGGGCGACCGCGCCGAGGTCCACATCGGGGGCGACCGGCTTGCCCTTCTGGTGGACCTTGAGGATCTCCAGACGGCCCTGCATATCGGGGCGGTCGACGGCGATCTGACGGTCGAAGCGACCGGGGCGCAGCAGCGCCGGGTCCAGGATGTCGGGCCGGTTGGTGGCGGCGATCAGGATGACCCCGCCCTTGACATCAAAGCCGTCCATCTCGACCAGGAGCTGGTTGAGGGTCTGCTCGCGCTCGTCGTGACCGCCGCCGAGGCCCGCGCCGCGGTGCCGGCCGACGGCGTCGATCTCGTCCACGAAGACGATGGCCGGGGCGTTCGCCTTGGCCTGCTCGAAGAGGTCGCGCACCCGGGAGGCGCCGACACCGACGAACATCTCCACGAAGTCGGAGCCGGAGATCGAGTAGAAGGGCACGCCCGCCTCGCCCGCGACGGCGCGGGCCAGCAGGGTCTTGCCGGTGCCGGGCGGGCCGTACAGCAGCACACCCTTGGGGATCTTGGCGCCGACGGCCTGGAACTTCGCGGGCTCCTGGAGGAACTCCTTGATCTCCTGGAGCTCCTCGACGGCCTCATCGGAGCCGGCCACATCGGCGAAGGTGGTCTTGGGGGTGTCCTTGGTGATCAGCTTGGCCTTGGACTTCCCGAAGTTCATCACCCGGGAGCCGCCGCCCTGCATCTGATTCATCAGGAACAGGAAGACCAGCACGATCAGCACGAACGGCAGCAGCGAGAGCAGCACCGAGATGAAGGGGCTCTGCTTCGACGGCGAGACGGTGTACCCCTTGGGGATTTCACCGGCCTCGTACTTTTCCTGGAGCTTGGCGGCCAGGTCGGAACCCTGGGTGCCGATATAGCTCGCCTGGATCTTGTCGCTGCCCTTGACCTTGGTGCCGTCCTTGAGGTCGACCTTGACGATCTGATCGTCGCCGGTGGTCAGCTTGACCTGGTCGACCTGGTTCTTGTCGATCGCCTGGACGACCTGGCCGGTGTCCACTGTCTTGTAGCCGCCCGACGAGCCGACGACCTGCATCAACACGACCACGGCGAGGACGGCCAGCACGATCCACATGACCGGCCCACGGAAGTATCGCTTCACGTCCATCCATACGGAGCGAGAACGCCCCGTCCCTCCTGCCCGTAGGTAAATGCTGCTGTGAGAAAAGACTGTTCTTCGGACGGTACCCCAGCATCGCGGCGCTGACCGCACGCTGTGGCGGACAAACCTGCCCTCCGGGGGTCCAACGCGCCGGGTGGGTGGTTGGTTCCCGGGGGGCGGGCGGGGCCGCCCCCCGGGGACCAGGAGACGGACACAGCCGCCCCCGTGAGCCGGTCAGCCGCCGTACACGTGCGGGGCGAGCGTCCCGACGAAGGGCAGGTTGCGGTACTTCTCCGCGTAGTCCAGCCCATAGCCGACGACGAACTCGTTCGGGATGTCGAAACCGATCCACTTGACGTCGATCGCGACCTTGGCCGCCTCCGGCTTGCGCAGCAGCGTGCACACCTCCAGCGAGGCGGGCTCGCGCGACCCCAGGTTGGAGAGGAGCCAGGAGAGGGTCAGACCGGAGTCGATGATGTCCTCGACGATCAGGACGTGCTTGCCCTTGATGTCGGTGTCGAGGTCCTTGAGGATCCGTACGACACCGGAGGACTGGGTGCCCGCGCCGTACGACGACACCGCCATCCAGTCCATGGTGACGGGGGTGGAGACGGCACGGGCCAGGTCGGCCATGACCATCACCGCGCCCTTGAGGACACCGACGAGGAGCAGATCCTTGCCCGCGTACTCCGCGTCGATCTTCGCTGCCAGCTCGGCCAGCTTCGCGTCGATCTCTTCTTTGGTGATGAGCACCGACTGGAGGTCCGTGCCCATGTCCTTCTCGTTCACGCGGTCGCTTTCTCTCGCCGGGGTCCGGGGTCCGTCCCCGGACCGGCGCGGCCGGATTCCGGGGGGCCGGGCTCCGGAAGCCCTCGCCGGGGCTCCCGGGTGACCTCACCCCGGGCGGTACCGGGGCCTGGTCAGCCTTGCCGGATGACAAGTCTGCCACTCTGCCGCCGCGCCTCGACGCGCCCCGGCAGATTGATGGCTCCCTGGCCGCGCCACCCGGTGATCAGGCGGTCGACCTCCTCCACATGGCGGGCGAAGAGCGAACCGGCCGGTGAACCGGCCTCGATCACGGCCCGGCGCAGCACCCGGCGGCGCACGGCGGGCGGCAGCGCGTACAGCTTGGCGCACTCCAGCTGGCCGGTCTCGTCACGGACGGCGGCGTCCGCGTCGGCCGCCCAGGTGTCCAGGGCGTCGGCGTCGTCGCGGGAGAGCTGCGCCGTCCGGGCCAGCGCCTCGACGACGCCCTTGCCGAGCGCCTTCTCCAGGGCGGGCAGCCCCTCGTGGCGCAGCCGGGACCGGGTGTAGGCGGGATCGGTGTTGTGGGGGTCGTCCCAGACGGGGAGGGACTGGACCATGCACGCCTTGCGGGCGGTCTGCCGGTCGATCTGGAGGAAGGGACGGCGGTAGCGGCCCCGGGCGCCGGAGACGGCGGCCATGCCGGACAGGGAGCGGATGCCGGAGCCCCGGGCGAGTCCCAGCAGGACGGTTTCGGCTTGGTCGTCGCGGGTGTGGCCGAGGAGGACCGCGGCGGCGCCCAGGCGGTCGGCGACCTCGTCCAGGGCCGCGTAGCGGGCGTCCCGGGCGGCGGCCTCGGGGCCTCCGTCGCGGCCGACCCGTACCGAGACCGCCTCGACGGGGTCGAGCCCCATGGCGGTGAGGCGGGCGGCGACCTCGGTGGCGCGGAGGTCGGAGCCGTCCTGGAGACCGTGGTCGACGGTGATGCCGCCGGCCCGTACGGAGAGCTTGCGGGCCTCGAAGGCGAGGGCCGAGGCGAGCGCCATGGAGTCCGCGCCGCCGGAGCAGGCCACGAGCACCAGGGGGACGGGGGCGGTGGCGGCACGGGCGGCGGAACAGCCCGGGGCGGCGGAGTGCCGGAGCCGGGCCACCCGGTCGCCCCGGGCGGAGGGGTTCTGCGGGCCGTGGGGGGCGGGGAGGCTCCCCGCGGGCTGGGGGGTGTGCTCGGCGAGCCGGGGGGTGTGCTCGGTCAGCAGGTCGTGGAGTACGCGGCGGACCGCCAGGCGTATCGCCGCGACCGCAGGATGGGGACCCATGTCCGGTGCCCTTCGTGAAGAGGTGGGGGTACCTCGGGTGGAGGAGAGATCGGTACGGGGTGTCTCGGCATTCCGTGCCGGATTCCGGCGGCCGGGGCGACCACCGCTGCGGGGGCTGCCCCGGTCCGTCTCCGGCGGACCGACTCGGTCACTGAGAGTGCGACGATGGTGACAGAACCGAGCCGTTCTCCGAGCATCGCACGGCTGCCTAGGCCACCAGGGTCCCTCGGATGGGTGATGCTGCGCCCCCTCGGGGGCGTCCCCCGGCCCCCGGGGGGCGTGCGGCGGCGCCCGGTCTCACCCGTCCGCCCGCCGGTGCACCCGCGCGACCCAATCCGCCGGTTTCGAGATCTCCGCCTTGGTGGGGAGGGTGTTGGGGGAGGTCCATACGCGGTTGAAGCCGTCCATACCGACCTCGTCCACGACGGCGCGGACGAACCGCTCGCCGTCACGGTACTGGCGCAGCTTGGCGTCGAGCCCGAGCAGCTTGCGCAGCGCGAGGTCGAGCCGGCCCGCGCCCCTGGCCCGGCGCTGCTGGAACTTCTCCCGGATCTCGGCGACGGAGGGGACGACGTCGGGGCCCACCCCGTCCATCACATAGTCGGCGTGCCCCTCCAGCAGGGACATCACGGCGGTGAGCCGGCCGAGGATCTCCCGCTGCGCCGGGGTCTGCACCAGTTCCACCAGGGAGCGCCCGGAGTCGTCGCCCACCTCGCCCTCGGGCCGGGCCCCGGCCAGCGACTGGGCCGCCTCGCGGAGCCGTTCCAGGAAGGTCATCGGGTCGACGTCGGTCTCCCCGAGGAAGGACTGGATCTCGCCCTCCAGATGGTCGCGGAGCCAGGGCACCCCGGTGAACTGGGTGCGGTGGGTCTCCTCGTGGAGCGCGACCCAGAGCCGGAAGTCGTGCGGGTCGACCTCCAGCTCCCGTTCGACATGGACGATGTTGGGCGCGACCAGCAGCAGCCGTCCGCCGCCGTCGGGTCCGGCGGGCAGCTCACGGCTGGCGGGGGCGAAGGTCTCGTACTGTCCGAGCACCCGGGAGGCGAGGAACGACAGCAGCATCCCCAGCTCCACGCCGGTGACCTTGCCGCCGACGGCACCGAGGACGGCGCCGGTGGGCCCCCCGCCGCGACGTTCCTGCATACGGCCGAGGAGCGGGGTGAGCAGCTGCCGGAAACCGGCCACATTGGCCTTGATCCAGCCCGCCCGGTCCACGACGAGGACGGGGGTGTCCTCGGGCTCATGGCCCTCGGGGATCATCCGGGTGAACCCCCGGACGTGCTCCTCCGACGCCTTGGCGTGCCGCCGCAGCTCGGCGACGACCCGGCGCGCCTCGTCCTTGCTCACCTCCGGCCCCGGCCGGACGAAGCGGATCGCGGTCGCCACCGCGAGATTCCAGTCGACCATCTCGGCCCCACCGATGCTCGTCATGCGTCAACCGTACGTGCTGGGCCGGTGCGGTGGTGGTTCTCCTGGTTCCGGGAGGCCCTCGCGGAAGCTCCTCACCGGGGCGGTACGGCGCGGGGGCGCATCGCGCGCACGGTCCGGGTGACGGCGTACCCCAGCAGCCACGGCAGGACGGTGATCGCGCCGAGGTAGACCAGGAGATAGCCGGTGACGTCCTCCCCGTAGGTGTCGTGATCCCAGTTCCTGACGGGCAGCAGGACGATCCACGCCGAGACGGCGACCGGCGGCAGGGGCAGCAGCAGCGACCAGAGCCGGGGCCACATCCCCGGGCGGTGGGCGCACCACACCCCGAGCGCCGCCATGGCGACGGGGCCCAACGGCACCCACAGCAGGGCCGGGACGAGGAAGACCGCCGACCACTCGTCCGCGTATCCGAACATCATCGGCGCCCCCGGGTGTCTTGTGCCGGACCCTCACCCGCCCCGGCACGGGCCGGTACGGGCGCCGGGAACGACGCCCCGGGGTTGTCCGGTGGTTCCCGTACGCCCGGAGGGGGCAGGGGCGTCAGGGGGCCGGGCTGCGTCACGGCGCGCCTGTGCCAAGCAGGTAATGACGGGGCGGCTACGGCGCCAGTGCTCCGGCCAGGCGGTCCAGGGCGTCCTGGGAGGCGTCCCGTGAGGGGGTGCGTCCGGCGAGGAAGGCGAAGGCGAGCAGCCGCCCGTCGGGGCCGGTGACGGTGCCGGAGAGGGAGCCGACCCCGGTGAGGGTGCCGGTCTTGGCGCGGACCAGGCCGCTGCCCGGGTCGGTGCCGGAGTAGCGGCCGGCCAGGGTGCCGGTGAACCCCGCGACCGGCAGCCCGGTGAGCGCGGGCCGCAGTTCGGGGCGGCCGGGTTCGGCCGCGCGGGCGAGCAGGGTGGTGAGCAGCCGGGCGGTGACCCGGTCGCGCCGGTCGAGGCCGCTGCCGTCGGCGAAGCGCGCCCCGGTCAGCGGGAGT
This sequence comes from Streptomyces sp. NPDC000594, assembly GCF_040299965.1. Taxonomy (NCBI): domain Bacteria; kingdom Bacillati; phylum Actinomycetota; class Actinomycetes; order Kitasatosporales; family Streptomycetaceae; genus Streptomyces; species Streptomyces sp. NPDC000594. The sequence continues at coordinate 67,914 of NZ_JBEPCY010000003.1, forward strand.
CCGAGCCCGGAGAGACGTTTCCGTACCGCGCGCTCGGCGCCCGCGAAGCTCGCGGGCTCGTTTCCGGCCACTGCGGTCTGCCGGGCGAGTGACTCGGCCACGTCGTTGTCGCTCTCCGTCAGCATCCGCTCCACCAGGGCGGCCAGCGGCGCGGAGTGGACGGCGGCGAGCGGGCGGGCGCCCCGGGTGGCCTTCCCGGGCGCCGGGGAGGCGGCGACCCGTACCCCCTCGTCCTGGAGCAGTGCGGCGAAGGCACGGGCGGCGTCCCCCGCAGGATCGTCACTGCGCTCGGCGTAGCCGGTGCTCCGGGGATCGGTCCGGGCGCCGTCGGCCATCAGGGCGGTGACGGGGGCGAGATTGCCGTTTCTGCCGATGGGGTGGATCGGGCCGCCCCGGTAGAGGGAGGTGTCGTACGCCAGCCGGACCGGCCGGTCCGGTGAGCCCGCGGGGGCGGTACGGGGCGCCGCGCCGTCCCCGGTCCCGGGGCCCCGGTCGGCGAGGGCGCGGGCGGTGCGCTCGGCGAGGGTGCGCAGGGCCGCCCGGGTGAGGGTGGCGTCCCCGCCGCCCACCAGGGTGAGCCGGTCCCCGGAGGCGACCACGGTGGTGGCGATGCGGTGCTCGGGCCCGAGCGCGTCCAGCGCCGCCACCGCGGTGGCGATCTTGATGGTGGAGGCGGGGGTCATGGGCCGGTCCGCCCCCTGCCCGTACAGCTGCCGCCCGGTGGCCGCGTCGATCACCGAGGCGGTACGGAGCGGTCCGAGGCCGGGGTCGCGCAGCAGGGGGCCCAGCTCCTCGCCGAGACCGCCCGCCTTGCCGTCGGCGGGCCGGTCGGAGGCGCGGCCTCCGAGGGGGCCGAGCACCCCGGGTGCGCTGGGCGCGGGGGCGGGCCGCCCGGGTCCGGCGGCGGCCGGTCGGAGCCCCGTACGTCTCTCGGACTCCAGTTCAGCCGCCTGGGCGCGTTCGGCGGTGCGACGGCCCGACTCCCAGGGTCCGGCGAGGGCGACGGCTCCGGCGGCGAGGGCCAGACCGGCCGCGGTGGCACCCGCCACGAGCTGCCATGTTCTGATGATCGGCATCTCGCACCAGCCCCTTTCGCGATCACACACCTGCGTGAGAGACACTTAATCACCAGAACTGCGTCTTGCCGTGTGCACGGCACCCCGGTCAGCACCCGGTCAGCGCCAGCGACCATACGGCTGGGGGTCCGGGGATCGCTCCCCGGAGAGGCACAGCCTTATCGGACGTATGTGTTGATCATGGAGGAGTCACCCGTGGAGTTCGACGTCACCATCGAGATCCCGAAGGGTTCGCGGAACAAGTACGAAGTGGACCACGAGACGGGTCGTATCCGCCTGGACCGTCGACTCTTCACCTCGACCAGCTACCCGGCGGACTACGGATTCGTCGAGAACACCCTGGGCGAGGACGGCGACCCGCTGGACGCGCTGGTCCTGCTGGACGAGCCCACCTTCCCGGGCTGCCTCATCAAGTGCCGCGCCATCGGCATGTTCCGGATGACCGACGAGGCGGGCGGCGACGACAAGCTGCTCTGCGTCCCGGCCTCCGACCCGCGGGTGGAGCACCTGCGCGACATCCACCACGTGTCGGAGTTCGACCGCCTGGAGATCCAGCACTTCTTCGAGGTCTACAAGGACCTGGAGCCGGGCAAGTCGGTCGAGGGCGCGGACTGGGTCGGCCGCGCCGAGGCCGAGGCCGAGATCGAGGCCTCCTTCAAGCGCCTGGAGGCGCAGGGCGGCGCCCACTGAGGCCGTCCACGGACACACACCGCGACGGGCGGGCACCTCGGGGAGGTGCCCGCCCGTCGTGTACGGGGCAGGAGATCCCGGAGTCGTACACCGCCGGGACCGCGCACATACTGGGCTGACACCGGCGACACGAGAGGGCGAGAGGGAGCGAGGTCAGCACGTGGTGGCGGAGCCGGACGTTCCGGAAGGTGGGGCCGCAGCGGGAACGGGCCCCGGCGACCGGGCCTCCGGGGGCGGGGAGCGCCCCCGGGACGGGGCACGCGGCGACCGGGCGGACCGGGGCGCGCGGAAGGGCACCGACGGTCCGGGACCGAAGCGGTCGAGCGGCGACCCGGGACCGGAACGGCCGAGCGGCGATCCGGAGCCGAAGCGGCCGGCCGACGGGCCGGGACCGGAACGGCCGGGAGCCCAGGAGACCCCGAGGCCGGGCACACCCCGCCCGGCGGGGGGCGAGCCCGAGGAAACCCGGGAGACCGGGAAGCCCCGGGAGACCACTGAGACCACCCGGGTCACCGATCTGCCCGTACCGCCCCGGCCCCCCGTCGTCCCCTCCCCCGACCCCACCGTCCACGGCAGGCCCCCCGAGGAGCGCAAGGCCGCCTCCGACGAGGCCCACAGCGCCTTCACCCCGCCCGTCGGCGTCGCGCTGCCCGACAGCCCCGACGAGGACCACACCACCTCGGAATTCGCCCTGCCCGACGGCGCGCTCCCGGAGCCCCCGCCCGAGCAGGAAGGTTCCGCCTTCGCCACCCCCAGCGTCTACAGCGCCCGGCACTCCCCGCCCGCGTACACCCCGTCGCACGGCCTGCCCAAGGTCCGGCTGACCAAGGACGCCCCCTGGCAGGACCGGATGCGGACCATGCTGCGGATGCCGGTGGGCGAACGCCCGGTCCCCGAGTCGGTGCAGAAGCTCGACGAGGCGGGGCCCGCGGTCCCCCGGGTGCTCGACCTGACCCTCCGTATCGGCGAGCTGCTGCTCGCGGGCGGCGAGGGCGCCGAGGACGTCGAGGCGGCGATGTTCGCCATCTCCCGTTCGTACGGACTGGACCGCTGCGAGCCCACCGTCACCTTCACCCTGCTGTCGATCACCTATCAGCCGTCCCTGGTGGACGACCCGGTGACGGCCAACCGGACCGTACGCCGCCGGGGGACCGACTACACCCGGCTGGCCGCGGTCTACCGGCTGGTCCACGACATCAGCTCGCCCGACACCGGGATCACCCTGGAGGACGCCTACCGCAGGCTCGCCGAGATACGGCGCAACCGGCACCCCTACCCCGGCTGGGGCCTCACCGTCGCGGGCGGACTGCTCGCCGGATCCGCCTCCGTACTCGTCGGCGGTGATCTCCTGGTCTTCCTCGCCGCCACGGTCGGCGCCATCCTCGGCGACCGTTTCGCCTGGCTCTGCGCGGGGCGCGGACTGCCGGAGTTCTACCAATTCGTCGCGGCGGCCATGCCCCCGGCGATGATGGGCGTGGCGCTGACCCTCTCCCCGCTGGACATCCGGGCCTCCGCCGTGATCACCGGTGGGCTCTTCGCCCTGATCCCCGGACGGGCCCTGGTCGCCGGGGTGCAGGACGGGCTCACCGGCTTCTACATCACCGCCGCCGCCCGGCTCCTGGAGGTCGGCTATCTGATCGTCGGCATCGTCATCGGTGTGCTCATCGTGCTCTCGCTGGGCCTCGCACTGGGCGCCGGACTCACCCCCGAGACCGCCCTGCTCCCGGTGGAACGCCCGGTGACCCAGCTGCTCGCGGCCATGGGTCTGTCGATGTGCTTCGCCGTCCTGCTCCAGCAGGAGCGGCACACCGTCTGGCTGGTGACGCTGAACGGCGGGGTGGGCTGGGTGATCTTCGGCGCCCTGGCGCACACCGCCGACGTGAACCCGGTCGCGGCGACGGCCGCGGCGGCCGGTCTCGTCGGCCTCTTCGGGCAGATGCTCGCCCGCTACCGCTTCGCCTCGGCACTCCCGTACGTCACCGCCGCCATCGGTCCGCTGCTCCCCGGCAGTGCGACCTACTTCGGTCTGCTGGCCATCGCCCAGGGTGATCTGAACACCGGTCTCGCCTCGCTCTCCAAGGCGTCGGCGGTGGCGCTGGCCATCGCGATCGGGGTGAACCTGGGGAGCGAGACCTCACGCCTGTTCATCCGGGTGCGCGGAACCGGCGCTTCCGCCGAGCCCCGCCGCGCCGCGAAGCGGACCCGCGGCTTCTGACCCGGGCCGGGCCGACTCCGGGGCTTCCGGTCCGGGCCGGGCCGGCTCCGGGGCCATGGGTCCAGGCCCAGGCCCAGGTCCGGCGGAGGCCGCCGGCGGCCCCGCCCTGCGGCGCGCCCGCGCGGCCCGCAGCAGCTCGACGGCGATCGGCAGCACCGACACCGCCACCACCAGCAGCAGGATCGCCTCGATATGCCGGTGGACGAGATCGATCGTGCCGAGGGCCGCGCCCAACAGGGTGACCCCCGCGCCCCAGAGCACCCCGCCGACGACATTGAAGACCACGAAGGAGCGGTACTCCATCCGGCTGACCCCGGCGATCACCGGGACAAAGGTCCGCACCACCGGGACGAAGCGGGCGAGGACCAGCGACTTGCGCCCGTACGCGGCGAAGAAGGCGTGCGCCCGCTCCACGTTCCCCCGGTGGAAGAGACGGGAGTCGGGACGGGTGAAGAGCGCCGGTCCCACCTTCCGGCCGAAGAGATAGCCCACCTGGTCCCCGGCGACGGCGGCGGCCACGATCAGCACGCACACGGCCCACAGCGGCAGGGTGTCCAGCGTGCCGGAGGCCACCAGCAGCCCGGTGGTGAACAGCAGCGAGTCCCCCGGCAGGAAGAAGCCGATGAGCAGTCCGGACTCGGCGAAGACGATGGCCAGGACGCCGATCAGACCGAAGGCGCCGATCAGCCGGTCCGGGTCGAGCCACTCCGGCCCGAGCACGAGATCCGTCACCGGCCCGAGAGCGAAGTCCGTCACCGGGCCGAGCGCGAGGGTGGTCACGGGGCCGGGCTCCTGACCTCGGAGAACACATCATATGAAAGAGCGCCACTCCCGTACGAAAGGGGCGCGCGCCCACGCTACCAACGACCCGGCCGCCGGACGCGGACGGCGGCTCCCGCGTTGCGGGCGGCACCCACCCGTACCAGCGTGGTGGTCGACCCGGCCCGGCCCCGCCCCGGGTGGACGGGCACCGGGCCCCACCCCGTACGGACACCGAAGGGCGGCGCGACCGGATGCCACTCCACCAGGGCACGGACCGGCGGTCGGGACCCTCCCGCGAGATGCGGCGGCTCTCGCTCAACCCCTTCTACGGGGAGGCCGACCCGGTCAGCGGGATGACCGAGGCACCGCCCACCCACCGGCTGCCCGACGGCCCGCTGCCGCCGCTGACCGCGTACCGGCTCGTCCACGACGAACTCATGCTGGACGGCAACTCCCGGCTCAATCTCGCCACCTTCGTCACCACCTGGATGGAGCCCCAGGCGGCGGTGCTGATGAACGAGTGCCGCGACAAGAACATGATCGACAAGGACGAGTATCCGCGCACCGCCGAGCTGGAGCGGCGCTGTGTGGCGATGCTCGCCGACCTCTGGCACGCCCCCGACCCGGCGGCGACGGTCGGCTGCTCCACCACCGGCTCCAGTGAGGCGTGCATGCTCGCCGGGATGGCCCTCAAGCGGCGCTGGGCCAAACGGAACGCGGACCGCTATCCGTCGACCGCCCGGCCCAACCTCGTCATGGGCGTCAATGTCCAGGTCTGCTGGGAGAAGTTCTGCGCCTTCTGGGAGGTCGAGGCGCGGCTGGTGCCGATGGAGGGCGAGCGGTTCCACCTCGACGCCGAGGCCGCCGCCGAGCTGTGCGACGAGAACACCATCGGTGTGGTCGCCGTGCTCGGCTCGACCTTCGACGGTTCGTACGAGCCGGTCGCCGGGATCTGCGCGGCCCTGGACGCCCTCCAGGAGCGGACGGGGCTCGATGTGCCGGTCCATGTCGACGGGGCGTCGGGCGCGATGGTCGCCCCCTTCCTCGACGAGGAGCTGGTGTGGGACTTCCGGCTGCCCCGGGTCTCCTCGATCAACACCTCGGGGCACAAGTACGGCCTGGTCTACCCGGGGGTCGGCTGGGCACTGTGGCGCTCGGCCGCCGAACTCCCCGAGGAGCTGGTCTTCCGGGTCAACTACCTCGGCGGGGACATGCCGACCTTCGCCCTCAACTTCTCCCGGCCCGGCGCCCAGGTCGCGGCGCAGTACTACTGCTTCCTGCGCCTGGGCAGGGACGGCTACCGGGCGGTCCAGCAGGCGTCCCGGGACGTCGCGTGCGGGCTCGCGGAGCGCTTCGCGGAGATCCCGGAGTTCCGGCTGCTCACCCGGGGCGACCAGTTGCCCGTCTTCGCGGTGACCACCGCACCGGAGGTCACCGCCTTCGATGTCTTCGACGTCTCCCGTCGGCTGCGTGAGTACGGATGGCTGGTTCCCGCCTATACGTTCCCCAGAAACCGGGAGGATCTGTCCGTCCTGCGGGTGGTCTGCCGCAATGGGTTCTCCGCCGACCTCGCCGCCGTACTGACGGAGGATCTGGACCGGCTCCTGCCGGAGCTGCGGAAACAGCCGTACCCACTGAGCCCGGACACGGCGAAGGCCACCGCCTTCCACCACTGAGCCCGGCGCGCCCACCGCTGAGCCCACCGGGGCCGGTGGGTCCGGTGGGTCCGTCAGGCGGTGTCGCCGGGGTGGCGCTCCCCCGTCGCGTACGGGTTCTCGTCACCCTCCCCGAGGACGGTGACCGGCAGCTCGCCCTCCCCGGCGAACACATAGGCGCCGCCCTCGATCCGCCGGATCAGCCCGAGCGTCCACTCGACACCGAAGTCGGCCGAGGAGACCCAGAAGTCCATGATCTCGCCGATATGGCCCAGCGACCCCGGCCCCTCCTCCGGGGTGTAGTAGTCGGTCACCGCCGTTCGCCACTCCCGCATCGCCGCCACCCGCTCCCGCAGCAGCGCGACCGCCTCGGCACGGGGCAGATGGACGATGAAGCCGATCCCCGCCGAGAGCACGTCCAGCTTCTGGTCATGGGCGGTCAGCGCCTCCCGGAGCAGCCGGAGGAACTCCTCGCCGCCCGCCTCGGTCAGCTCGTACTCGGTCCTCGGCGGGCCGCCGGCCGGGGAGGGGGCGGTCTCATGGGCGTGCAGCAGTGCCTGTTTCGCCAGCTGCTTCAGGGCGTGGTAGATCGAGCCGGGCTTGGCGTTGGACCACTCGTGCGCGCCCCAGAACTCCAGGTCGTTACGGATCTGGTAGCCATGGGCCCGGCCGTGCTGACGCACGGCGCCGAGCACCAGCAGACGGATCGCTGACATCGGCCGGTTCTCTCCTCGTCGCTCTTGGGTGCTCGGGTTCTCACCGTTCCCGGCTCTGCGTATCCTCCCGTCCTCCCCGCCGGCGCGCTCGGACGGCCCCCATGAAGGCACTATTCAACTTTGACCTATGTAGCCAATTTTGACTAGCCTGCGAGGATGACCGAGAAGACCATCCCGCTCCTCCCCTGCCGCACGCAGCTGCTCCCGTCGGTGGTCGACTTCTATACCGCCCTCGGCTTCGAGACGACCTTCTTTCAGAAGAGCCCCTATCCCTACGCCGTGGTCGAACACGGCACCATCGAACTCCAGTTCTTCGGGATGAAGGAGTACGACCCCGCCGAGTCGTACTCCGGCTGCTACATCCTCACGGAGGCCGTGGACGCGCTCTACGAGACCTTCCGCGCGGGGCTCAAGGAGATGTACGGAAAGGTCCCGGTCCGGGGGCTGCCCCGGATCGGACCGCTCAAGGACATGTCGTACGGGGTACGGCAGTTCCTGATGACGGACCCCACCGGCAACAGCATCCGGGTGGGTCAGACGATCAGCGAGGACCCGAGTCATCGCCCGGTACCGAAGGGGACGTACGAACGCGCCCTGCATCTGGCCGACCTCTTCGTGGACTCCAAGCAGGATCTGCCCGGGGCAGCGAAGATCATCGACCGGGCGCTGACCGGGACCGGCACGGAGGAACCGACTCCGGCGCAACTGCTGAGGCTGCTGGTGCTGCGCGGAGACATCGCGGTACGGGTCGGTGAGACCGGGCGGGGCGCCGAGTGGCTGGAGCGGGCGGCGGGCATCAACCCGGCCGGGCTGCCGGAGGAGCAGCGCACGGAGGTACGGGACACCCTGGCGCGGCTGGCGGAGCTGCGCGAGGAGGCCTGACACGTCCGGAGGCCGCCGGGGCCGGGGGCTCCCGGACCGGGGCCCCGGCCCCCCGGACCGCCCAGCCGGCCGGCCCGCCCAGCCCGGCCGGACCGCTCAGCCGGCCGGACGGCTCAGCCCCGCTCCAGGGCCACCAGCTCGAAGGCGCCCTTCCCGTCCAGGGACTCCCGGACGATGTCGGCATGACCCGCATGCCGGGCGAACTCCTCGACCAGATGGAGCATCAGCCAGCGCATCGACACCCGGCCGTCCTTCGGGAACCACGGCGCGGGCGGCAGCGGAAAGGTGTCGTCCAGGCTGGGCACGGCACGGATGAACTCCTCGGTCTCCCGGGCCACCCCGTCCCAGAACTCCAGCACCTGGGGGATCGACTCATCCTCGGCGAGCCGGAACCCGTTCGCCCAGTCGTCCTGGCTCCGCTGCCGCTCGTTCGGCCGCTGCTGGGCCATCCGCAGCCAGGTCAGCTCGACCTCCGCCACATGCTTGAGCAGCCCGGACAGGGACAGTTCGCTGGCGCTGGGGCGGCTCGCCGCCTGCTCCTCGGTGAGCCCCAGGACGGACCGCCGCAGGGCGCCCCGCTGCGCCTCCGCGAAGGCGATGAGGGCGCCGCGCTCGTCGCCGTGGGCCTCCGCCGGTACATGCGTGACCATGGTGTCCACCCTTCGTGTGCGCCGCGCGAACGCCTTGGTGTACGCCGCGCGAACGGCTCTCCCGGGGCGGGGCCGCAGGCCTCCGCTCCGTCCGACATCGCTCACCCTACGAGCCATCGCGGACAGAAACGGTCCGCGATGACCCGGTGATGGCCGCGTCCCGGAAACAGCACCGCCGATCCCCCGGGGTACGGGGAATCGGCGGTCGCGCCGGGGGCGCGGGGCTGTCGCGGCCGGGCCAGGGACAGCGTCCAAGCCCGGGTCCGGGTCCGGGTCCAAGCCCAGGTCCGGAGGGCGATCAGAAGGGGAACCGGGACCGGCCGTGCTGGACCGAGATCCACTTCTGGGTGGTGAACGCCTCGATCATCGACTCGCCGTTGAGCCGGCCGCTGCCCGAGTGCTTCTCCCCGCCGAAGGGCACGATCGGCTCGTCGTGCACGGTGGAGTCATTGATGTGGATCATGCCTGTGTGGATCCGCTTGGCGATCCGCACCCCGCGCTCGATATCGGCCGTGTGCACGGCGCCGCTCAGCCCGTACGGGGTGTCATTGGCGATCCTGACCGCCTCGTCCTCCCCGTCGAAGGGCACGATCAGCGCCACCGGGCCGAAGATCTCCTGCCCGAGGACGGGGGAGTCGGTGGCGATACCGGTGAGCACGGAGGGCTCCACCAGATTGCCGTCGGACCCGCCCCGCAGCAGCGCGGTGGCGCCCGCCGCGAGGGTCTGCTCGACCAGCGCGGTCACCGCGTCCGCCTGCCGGGAGTTGATCAGCGGCCCGATATGGGTCGACGGATCGGCCGGGTCGCCCACCTTGAGGGTGCGCACCTTGGCGACGAACTTCTCGGTGAACTCCTCCTCCACCCGCCGGTCCACCAGCACACGGTTGGCCGCCATACAGACCTGGCCCTGGTGCACGAAACGGCTGAAGACGGCGGCGTCCACGGCGTAGTCGATATCGGCGTCCTCCAGCACGATCAGCGCGCTGTTGCCGCCGAGTTCCAGGATCGCGCGCTTGAAATTGGCCGCGCAGACCATGGCGACATGCTGGCCGACCTTGTCGGAGCCGGTGAAGGAGATGGCCTTCGGCACCGGGTGCTCGATGAGCGCGTCACCGATCTCGGCGATATCGGTGATGACGACATTGAGCAGCCCCGGCGGCAGACCGGCGTCCTCGAATACCTTGCCGACCAGGGAGCCGCCGCAGATCGGGGTGTTCTGGTGGGGCTTGAGAACGACACCGTTGCCGAGCGCCAGCGAGGGCGCGACGGACTTGATGGAGAGCAGGAAGGGGAAGTTGAACGGGCTGATGACGCCCACCACCCCGACCGGGAGCCGGTAGACCCGGTTCTCCTTGCCGTCGACCGGGGAGGGAAGAATCCGCCCCTCGGGCCGCAGCGCCAGCTGAATCGCCTCGCGCAGGAATTCCTTGGCGAGATGCAGCTCGAAACCGGCCTTGATGTGGGTGCCACCCAGCTCGGCGATGATCGCCTCGGTGATCTCCTGCTCGCGCTCCTCGATGATGCGCAGCGCGTTCTCGAAGACGGCGCGGCGGGCATAGGGGCTGGTCTCGCCCCAGGCGACCTGGGCCCGCTCGGCGGCGCGGTAGGCCTGGTCCACTTCGGCGGCCGTGGCGACGGTTATGGAAGCCAGCTTCTCCCCGTCGTACGGATTGAAATCGATGATGTCCCAGGAGCCGCTCCCGGGCCTCCACTCGCCGTCGATGTACTGGTAGGCCAGTTCGCTGAACAAGGACATATGATCCGATTCCCTTACCCGTCGGAAACTCGTCAGGGCCTCCCGGACCCCGCGGAACGCCAGAAGGCCAGAACGTCAGCCAGAACGCCGGAACCTCACACAGCTCGGGTCTGATGCGACGTCACTATACGTCTGTGCTAGGTAAGTTGGAGTAGACCACGCAGAACATCACGACTTTCCTCCGTGTCCGGACTGTCCTCCCCTAGTCGCGTCATCGCCTTCTCGTACTGGGCGACGTCTTCGCGCTTGTCCAGATACAGCGCACTGGTGAGCTGTTCGAGATAGACGATGTCGGACAGGTCGGACTCCGGGAAGCGCAGCATCGCGAAAGAACCGCTCTCGCCCGCATGCCCGCCAAAGCTGAAGGGCATGACCTGGAGCGTGACATTCGGCTGTTCGGAGATCTCGATCAGATGCCGCAACTGCCCCTGCATCACGGCGCGGTCGCCATAGGGGCGGCGCAGCGCGGCCTCGTCCAGGATGGCGTGGAGGCGCGGGGCCCGCTCGGAGACGAGGAGCTTCTGCCGTTCGAGCCGGAGGGCGACCCGGCGGTCGATCTCCGCCTGGGGAGCGTTGGGCATGCCCCGGGCGACCACCGCATGGGCATAGGACTCGGTCTGGAGCAGACCGTGTACGAACTGCACCTCGTAGAGGCGGATATGGGAGGCCGCCGCCTCCAGCCCCACATATGTCTGAAACCAGCCGGGGAGGACATCGCTGTAGCTGTGCCACCACCCGGCGACATTGGCCTCCTTGGCCAGGCCGAGCAGGGCGCCGCGCTCCGCTTCGTCCGCGACTCCGTAGAGCGTGAGCAGATCCTCCACGTCGCGCGCCTTGAAGCTCACCCGGCCCAACTCCATACGGCTGATCTTTGACTCCGATGCGCGGATCGAGTAGCCGGCGGCCTCACGGGTGATGCCGCGCGATTCGCGCAGTCTCCGCAGCTGCGAGCCCAACAGGATGCGCCGCACCACGGAACCCCCACCCGGACCTTCGGCCCATGAATCGGCTGCGGTCACGACTCCAACCCTCCCCATCCTCGTCATGCGTCTCGTTCGGTTCCTCTACAGACCCTCTACAGACTGAGGCACCCCCCGGACCTCAAGTGCGGGATTCTGCCACCAAAACACTTCGGGGCGTACTCGGGCAGTTACGGAAATGGGAAGACCTTGGGGAAGCCATGGAAGAGATCGGGGAAAGATATCACCCACAACTGTGATGGAGGTGGACATGGCGGGCACGTGCACGTGCATCTGCCCTTGCATCTGCCTGACGCATTCGGAACCATGGTCCTCGCCGCATCTGCGTGCTCGTCCGTGTTGTTGCACCACAGCCGCGATTCCCCCGGGAGTGCCTCGCATGGGAACGAATGGATCGACCATGCTCGCGCCGTTACGGCAGGGCCTTCCCCCCATCGATCCCGCACAGGTCTCCAGCTCCGCGTCCTGCTCGCTGCCCGCCCGCTATGAAGCGGTGCGCGGCGCACGGCAGTTCACCCGGACCACCCTGGGGGAGTGGAGTCTGGGGGACCGTTTCGACGACATCGCGCTGGTGGTCTCCGAACTCGTCACCAACGCACTGCGGCACGCCCTGCCCGCCGATCCCCCGCGTGAACCGCAGGATCCCCCGGTACGGCTGCATCTGATGCGCTGGCCGGGACGGCTGGTGTGCGCGGTACGCGACCCGAGCCCGGATTCACCGGGTGGTACGGGGACGGGGCCGGGGGCCTTCCCGGATCCCCAGGGGACCGCGGAGTCGGGCCGGGGGCTCTTCCTGGTGGACTCGTTCAGCGACAGCTGGGGCTGGCATCCGCTGGCCGGCGCGCTGCACGGCAAGGTGGTCTGGGCGTTGTTCCGGCTGGGGCAGCCGGGGCACTAGGGACGACCGGGCGGCCCAGGCGGCCCTGGACGACCTACCTCATACCTACGGGAACGGCGAAGCGGCACCGGCACGGTGCCGCACCATGAGCCGGGAGTGGCGGGCCCGGCTATCGGGGGGCGGGCCCGCCACTCCCCTTCCGTACCGGCGGTGGGCGGTGCGGACTTCGGGGTGACACGAGCACGCGCCGGGCCCGGCGATCAGAGCCGGTGCGTTCCGGGCCGGTTCGTCCCGGGCCTGTGGTTCCGAGCCTGTGGTTCCGGGCCGACGTTCACGGCCGGTGTTCCGGGCGGGTGTTCAGGATCCGGCGATCAGGGTCCCGCGATCAAATGGTCGAACTCGCCGTCCTTGACGCCCAGCAGCATCGCCTCGATCTCCGCGGGCGTATAGACGAGCGCGGGCCCTTCCGGATGCCGCGAGTTGCGCATGGCGACATTTCCTCCGGGCAGTCTGGCGAACTCGACGCAGGATCCCTGCGAGTTGCTGTGCCTGCTCTTCTGCCAGACGACCCCCCGCAGCTCGGTGGCCGCCATGCCGTTGTACGCGTGGTGCACAGGACGCTCCCGGGCTACAAGATGCATTCGTCAACTGTCCCGGATCATAGCTCTGTTTCACGTGCGAATGCGCGAGCGTTGGCACGGGCATATGCACGTGCACGCGCGGTATTGCCGTGGTTACAGGTCCGGCCCGTTACAGGTCCGGACACAATCCGGTTCGATGGCGTATCGGCTCTCAGAAGGGCCGTGGACACCGGCCGCCGCCCATGGCGCGGTCCGCGCCATCCGGGCCGGTCCGTCCCGGCGAATCCCCCTGTACCGAAGAATGACGCTCCGAAGGCTCCCAAGGATCCCGTCTTCGCGTGATAGCCCATATCCGGTTCCCGGTGATGGAGTTGCGCATCTCACAGGCCCCAGGAGAACACCCTGGTAGCTTGGCGCGGACCTCTTCCGACAACCAAGGGGCGCTCCGTGCGTATACGTACCTCCCGGGCCATGGCCGGATTTGTCGCGGCCGCGGCACTCGCCCTCACGGGCTGCGGCGGCGACGACAGTGACAAGAAGAAGGACCCGGCAGAGACCACCGCGGGCGCTCCGACCGCCACCGCGGCCGGCGACTCCCCCGGGAGCGACGCGGGCGCCGTGGACTCCACCTCGGTCCAGGGCCGGTGGGCCGGGAAGACCGAGGGCACCGGGCTGCTGATCACGGTCACCGGCACCAAGGTCACCCTGGTGGCGGGCGGCGGCACCGCGTGCGCGGGCGAGGTCGCCGACCACGGGGATCTCATGCTGTCGCTGAAGTGCCCCGACGGCGCCACCGAACGCACCATGGGCACGATCAAGTCCGCCGACGGCGAGCGGCTCGTGGTCGACTGGGGGAACGGGCTGACGGACAGCCTGGCGAAGGCGCAGAGCGGCAAGCTGCCGTCCGGGCAGGGGACCGGGGACAGCTCGCCGGAGTCCTGACCCCGGAACCCTGGTCCCGGGTACGGGATTCGGGACGGGATTCGGGTACGGGAGCGAGGGCCGGCGATGTCCGGCTCCCCGGCACCCCCGGCCGAGGCGCCGGGGGTCATCGTGCGCCGTCGCCCAGGGCGTCGGCCAGCTCGTCCAGCGCCTCCGCGAGCAGTTCGGCGCCGCTCCCGAGCACAGGGTGACCCCGCTCGGCCTCCTCCCATGCGGCGAGGGCCGCCCGTACCCGGTCCCAGGACGGGACACGGCGCTCCCGTACGGCCTTCGCCGCGCGCTCGGTGTCCTGCCGCAGCGCCTCGGCGAGCCCCCGCGCGGCGGGCACCGGCACGGCACCGTGCTCCGGAAGATGAGCCTCCATCAGCATGGCGCTCCGCCCCATCTGCGCGAGCGCGTGCTCGGCCGCCTCCGCCGCCGCCCGGGTCAGACCACGGCTCCGTACCGGCTCGTGCACCGCCCGTGCCAGCGCCGCCTGCCAGGCGATCCGGGCGTCCCGCGCGGCGATCAGCGCCGTACGGATCTCCTGGCTGGCCGGATCGCCGGGGCGGGCGTAATGCTCGATCACGGCCGCCGCGTACCGGCCGTCCGCCTTCAGCCAGTCGGCGAGGCGATAGCGGAGCCGTGGGGTCTCCCACGCGGGGTAGACGGCGTACGCCAGCATCGCGAGCACCCCGCCGAGCAGGGTGAGCAGGACCCGGTCGGGGACGGTCTGGCCCGCCTCCTGCCCGGTCATGCCGAGCAGGAAGACGACATACGCCGAGATCCCGACATTGGTCGCCGCGTATCCCGTCCGCATCACCAGATAGGTCCCGAAGGCGCAGACCACGGCGAGCAGCCCGGAGAGCAGGACATCCGGGTGCGCGGTCTGGACGACGGCGGTGGCGACCCCCACCCCGATCAACGTGCCGCCGAAGCGGGCCACGGACCGGGCGTAGGTCTGCGAGAAGTCCGGGCGCATCACCATGACGGAGGTCATCGGCGCCCAGTAGCCATGGCCGAGGGGGAGCGCGGTGCCCAGCAGATAGCCGGCGCAGACCACGGCCGACACCCGGATGGCGTGGCGCAGCACCGGGGAGCCCCGGCGCAGCTCCCCGCGTACCCGGCGGACGGCGGCCGGGAGCAGCCGGCGCAGCGGTGGACGGTCGCGGTACGGGCCCTCGTCGTCGCCCTCGCCCCTGGCCTCCTCGACCACGTCGTCGAGGAGCGCGGCCAGCCGGATCACCGCGCGCCGGGGCGGGCCCGCCAGCAGGGCGAGGGTGTCCGGTGTGCGCAGGGTGGCGCGGGCGGCGGGCGGGATCCGTACGGGGGTGCCGTGCCGGATCGCGTGCGCGGCGCAGTCCAGCACCTCACCGGCGGCGGCGAGCAGTTCACGGACCCGGTCGCGCTCCGGGCCCTCCTCGGGGACGCCCACGGCCGGGTCGGCGAGGGAGGCCAGCACCGGGCGGATCCGCTCGGCAACGCCCCGGGTGCCGTGCAGCTCCGCCGGTCTGCGGCGGGCCTGCCGGGGGGTGACGGCGGCGGCGCTGCGGGCGACCATCAGGGGCTCGGGGTCGAAGGAGGCGACGGGGTCGTGGCGCAGCCGCCGCGCGTAGTCCGCCTCGGCGGCCAGGGCGTCGGCGAGGGCGTCCCGCTGGGCGCCCCAGCGCCGTACCGGGAAGAGCAGCACCAGCAGCGCCTGGACCGCCCCGCCGACGGCGATCACGGCGGCGTGTCCGGCGGCGGTCGCCACGGAGGTGGGCAGGGTGATGGTGATCAGCATGATGGCGACATTGGAGGCGGCGATGACGCCGACGGTGACACCGATCGACCAGGCGAGTCCGGCGGCGAAGGTCCACAGGGCGAGCACGGCGACGAAGAGGGCGAGGTTGCCGGCGGCGAGATAGCCGACGAAGGTCGACACGGCGAGGCTGGCCCCCGAGGCCAGGGCGAGCAGCGGTCGGGGGCGCCAGCTGCGCTGGTAGACCGCGATGCCCGCCTGGAAGGCGCCGAACGCCGAACTGACCGCCACCACCGGCCCGAAGAGCGCGAGCGCCCCACCGACCACCACGGCGAGCCCGGCCGCCCCCCGCAGCGCGACCAGCGGCTCCAACCGCCGAGGCTCGATCCGGAGCCCTGCGCGGGCGGTCTCCTTCAGCGCCCGAAGCCAGGTCATGACCTGAGCGTAACGTCCCGTTCAGGGCATTCCGGGCAACACGGTGGCGCCCGCGCCGCCCGGGGTCGGGATCACCACGCGGGCCATGCGGCGGCCCGAACCCCACGGTGGCGGGGCGGACGCCGCCTGCTCCTAGCCGTAAGCCACCAGTGCCGAGCTACCCCCGCGCGCGGGGCCGACGCGGACGGCAAGCTGCGGGACCTGCGCGGCCGGGAGCTACCCCCGCGCGCGCGGGGCCGACGCCACCTGCTCCCGGGACCCCGCGAACCCGAACGAGCTACCCCCGCCCGCGCGGGGCCGACTGCATGGACGACCGCCAGACGCCGACTGTGGGCGAGCTACCCCCGCCCGCGCGGGGCCGACACTTCCCGACCTGGGCCGTTGTCCCGCGATCATGGCGTTCTGCTTGACCTGCTCCAGAACGCCCCTGGCACCGTCCCGGGCTCGACACCCGCACCCTATCCGCTGGAACAGCCACCCCGGGTGGACCCGTACGTGACCCGAGGCGCCCCGGGGTGCCGGGGCTCAGCGGCCCAGCCGCCCCCGCTCCCGCGCCACCCGCGCCGCGTCCGCCGCCGTGCGGCCCTCGGACCAGCCCGCCTCGTCGGTGGCGCCCCGGACCCGGGTCGCGGTGGTGTGCGGGAAGAGCTGGTCCGTGCGGTCGGCGACGGCTATGTCCCGGGTGGCGAGGACGGGCAGCAGCCCGGCCGGGGCGGTGACGCTCTCGGCGGTGGCCGCGAGCCGGTCCCCGAGGCGGGAGGCGTACGAGAGCAGGAAGGACTGGCGGAAGGTCTTGGTGCGGCGGCGCCCGCCCGCCCGCTGGGCCGCCTCCGCGCGGGTCATGGCCGTGGTGCCCTGGACCAGCAGGGAGGTGTACAGCAGCTCGACCGCCTCCAGGTCGCTCTCGAAGCCGACCACCGTGGAGAACCCGAGGTCGCCGTTCCACACCGCACGGCAGCGGTTCGCCGAGGCGACCGCGTCCAGCAGGATCGCCTTGGCGCTCTCGTACGGCTGGTCGACCCCGATCCGGCAGGCGGCCGGGGTGTCGGCCCGGTGCTCGGGGAGCGCCGCCTCGTCGAGGGCATGACGGGCCATCAACTCCTGGGCCTTCGCGGTGAGCGCCTCGGCCTCCTCGGGGAAGGTCGTCGCCTCGGCCTTGGCGAGGAGCCCCCGGATCCGGCCCAGTGTCCGGGGGTCGTAGCCGCTCGCCGCGACGAACACCGTCCCCGGCACCGGGCCCACCGGCTCCAGCGACGGCAGCCGGACCAGCAGCCGGTACAGCTCCAGCACGGCGGTGGCGTAGGAGAAGCGGTCGGCGGTCCACCGCGCCGGGTCAAGGGCGTCGAGCTGACCCCGCCAGCGCGGCGGCAGGGTCCCGTACCCCGCGCACTCGGTGGTGATCAGCTCCGTGAGGAGCAGGACATGGTGGGCGGAGAGCTCGCGCCGGGCCAGCCGGACGAGGTCGGCGGGCTGCCAGCCGCGCTCCCAGGCGCGCCGGACCAGCTCCCGGCCCTGGCGGGCCAGCTCGGCATCGGACCCGGGGGCGGCGGCGAGCAGGGAGGCGCCCGCGTCGAGGGAGGCGTCGCCCTCCTCGTACACCGCGCCTGCCAGCGCGTCGTCCACAGCGGTCATGAGTCGGGCACCCCCCTTCCGGTGTCCTGGGTTTCCCGTGCGGGCGCTCGGGCCCGCCCCGATCCTCGCGGTCGGGCCGGGCGCCATCGGTCGCCGCCCTCACGGTAATACGCCGTCCCGGATCGCGCCGCACTCGTCCACAGCCTGTGGACAACCGATCGCGCATCGCCCGGCACCATCACCCGTGGATCAAGGATCCCCCAGGTCAGCGGTGCTGAGTCCCACCCGTCACCAGCACACCGTCGAGCGGACCACCGCCGGACGGCCCAGAAGACGCCGTGCCCCGGCCCCCCGGTTCCGCGTTCCCATCACCCCGGGATCGGCCGGTGAGAAGGGCCACAGAACCGCCGCCCGGGGCCGGGAAGTCTCTCCCGGTGTCGAATGATCACCTCATTCAGGGAGAAATTCACATGACCCACTCCGTGACACCCTCCGATCGCGCGGGCCGCGCCGACCACGCGGACGGACCCCACCCCCGGCGGCGCACCCTGCTGACCGCCGGCGCCGTGACGAGCCTGGCCGCCGCGGTCACCCTCTCCGGCGGCGGTACGGCACACGCCGCCGGGGACCGCGCCACCCCGGGGGACCTCCGCGGTCGGCTGCGCGCGCTGGAGCGGAAGCACTCCGCCCGGGTCGGGGTGTACGGGCACAACCTCGCCACCGGGCGGAAGGTGGGCTACCGCGAGGACCGGCTCTTCCCGATGTGCTCCCTGTTCAAGTCGCTCGCCGCCGCGGCCGTGCTGCGGGATCTCGACCACGACGGCACGGTGCTGGCGAAACGGATCCGCTACACCAAGGACGATCTGCTGGTCCACTCGCCGAAGACCTGCGAGAACCTGGCCACCGGGATGACGGTGGAGGAGCTGTGCGACGCGACCGTCCGCTACAGCGACAACGCCGCCGGGAATCTCCTTCTGCGCGAGCTGGGCGGCCCGACCGCGATCACCGACTTCTGCCGTGACATCGGGGACCGGGTGACCCGGCTGGACCGCTGGGAGACGGCCCTGAACTCCGCCGAGCCCTGGCGCGAGGAGGACACCACCAGCGCCCGGGCCATCGGCAGGAGCTACGGCAGGCTGATCCTCGGGACCGCGCTGGAGCGGGCGGACCGGGAGCGGCTCACCGACTGGATGCTGCGGAACACCACCAGCGGGAACCGGTTCCGCGCGGGGCTGCCCAAGGACTGGCTGATCGCGGACAAGACCGGCGGCGGCAGCTACGGCACCAACAACAACGCGGGCATCGCCTGGACGCCCGACGGCGCGCCGCTCGTCCTCGCCGTGCTCACCACCAAGCCCGATCAGCCCACGGCCACGCCGGACGACCCGCTGGTGCGGGACGCGGCCGAGGCGCTGGGCGAGTCCCTGGTCTGACCCGGGTCGCCCGCCGTGGGACCGTTCGACCGGGCGCCGGGCCCCGCCCCGGCTGAAGCCGGTCGCACAGGGGTACGGCTGGCACCGGGGGCGACACGGCGGCCGAGGTGACACCGGGTCACCCGGGGCCGGTACCACCGGTTCGCCCCCGGTCCCTACCGCTCCGTTCCCGTACGGGAGAGAAGAGGTCCGAGGTGGGCGTGAACAAGGAACGCATGCTGGCGGGTGACTGGTATCTGCCCGACGACCCCGAGCTGGTCGCCGACACCCGGCGCCGCTCCGCGCTCTGCGCGGCCTACAACGCCGATGGCGGCGCGGCGCCCGAGGACCGGGCCGCGATCCTCTCCGAACTCCTCGGCTCGGTCGGCGAGGGCGTCATCATCCGGCCGCCCTTCCTCTGCGACTACGGCACCTATGTCTCCATCGGCGACCGCACCTTCATGAACTTCAACGCGGTCCTCCTGGACGCCGCGCCGATCACCATCGGATCGGATGTCCAGATCGGCCCGAATGTCCAGCTGCTCACCCCGGCGCATGAGCTGGACACCGAGCGCCGCCGGGCCGGCTGGGAGAAGGGGCTGCCGATCACCATCGGCGACAACGTCTGGCTCGGCGGCGGGGTGATCGTCTGTCCGGGCGTCACCATCGGGGAGAACACCGTGGTCGGGGCCGGTTCCGTGGTGACCAAGGACCTGCCCGCCGGGGTGCTCGCCGTCGGGAACCCGGCACGGGTGATCCGCGTCCTCGACCCGGCGTCAACCGAGAAGGGCCCCGACTACTCGTCCGGGTGAATCGACGGCCGGGGCGCCGTGGATTGTCAGACCCCGGTGCCAGAATCGAACCCATGAGCGATACGGGGGGCCGGTGGGCACTGGCGGCGACCGAGGGCGGCGGAGCACGGCTCGTCGCCCTCGGCCCCGGCGGTGCGCCCCGGGGCCCGGTGGTCACCGCGCCCGACCTGGTCACGGCCGTCCGGGACCGGCCCCATGTCGAGCGCTGGGTGTGGCGGTCCACGCCCGAGATCCACCCCCGGCTGCTGGACGCCGGGGTGCGGGTGGAGCGGTGCCATGACATCGAGGCCGCCGAGCAGCTGCTCCTCGGACACGAGGGGCGGCTCGGGGAGCCCCGCTCCGCCGGGGCGGCCCTGGCCCGGCTGCGCGGCGGCCCCGTCCCGCCCGATCCGCCCCCGAGATCCGCCGAGCCCGGGGCCCAGTCCTCGCTCTTCGACCCCGTCCCCGTACCGCTCCCCCTGGAGTCCCTGGTGGAGGTGTACGGCGAGCAGCAGCGCCGGCTCGACGCCACCGAGCACCCGGGGCGGATGCGGCTGCTGGTCGCCGCCGAGTCGGCGGGCATGCTGGTGGCGGGCGAGATGGGGCGCGCCGGGCTGCCGTGGCGGGCCGATGTGCACCGCCGGGTCCTCGCCGAGCTGCTGGGCGAGCGGTACGCGGGCGGCGGCGAGCCCCGCCGCCTGGCCGAGCTGGCCGATGAGATCTCGGCGGCGTTCGGCCGACGGGTGCGGCCCGAGCTGCCCGCCGAGGTGATCAAGGCGTTCGCCCGGGACGGAGTGCGGCTGCGGTCCACCCGGCGGTGGGAGCTGGAGGAGATCGACCACCCCGCCGTCGCCCCCCTGCTGGAGTACAAGCGGCTGTACCGCATCTGGGTCGCCCATGGCTGGAGCTGGCTCCAGGACTGGGTCAGGGACGGCCGCTTCCGCCCCTCCTATCTCCCCGGCGGCACGGTCTCGGGCCGCTGGACCACCCAGGGCGGCGGTGCGCTCCAGATCCCCCGGGTGATCCGGCGCGCGGTGGTGGCGGACGACGGCTGGCGGCTGGTGGTCGCCGATGTCGCCCAGATGGAGCCCCGGGTGCTGGCGGCGATCTCCCGGGACCCCGGACTGATGGAGGTGGCGGGCCACGACGGCGATCTGTACGCCCTTCTCTCGGACCGGGCCTTCTCCGGCGACCGTGAGCAGGCCAAGCTGGCACTCCTCGGCGCGATCTACGGCCAGACCTCCGGCGACGGCCTGCGGAATCTGGCGGCGCTGCGCCGCCGCTTCCCCGCCGCGGTCGCCCATGTGGACGAGGCCGCACGGGCGGGCGAGGAGGGCCGGCTGGTCCGCACCTGGCTGGGCCGCACCAGCCCCCGTGCGGTGGGGCGGGACGAGGGCGACGAGGCGGGCCTCCCGCAGGAGGCGCCGGAGCCCGCCCCGGGCTCCGGCGGCTCGGACGGCTTCACCCCGGGCCACTCCTCGGCCGACGCCCGGGCCCGGGGCCGCTTCACCCGGAACTTCGTCGTCCAGGGCAGCGCCGCCGACTGGGCCCTGCTACTGCTCGCCGCCCTCCGGCAGGCCCTCTCGGGGATACGGGCGGAGCTGGTCTTCTTCCAGCACGACGAGGTGATCGTGCACTGCCCGGCCGAGGAGGCGGAGACGGTGGCGCGGGCGATCGGCCGGGCGGCCGGTATCGCGGGAGAGGCGGCGTTCGGCAGGACCCCTGTTCGATTCCCTCTGACAACGGCGGTGGTGGAGTGCTACGCGGACGCGAAATGACCCCGGCCCGGCGGCGACGGCTCCGGATGACCCGGGTGGCCTGGGCGGACCGGGTGAATCAAGCGGACCGGGCGGGCCTGACGGGCTGCTCGCGCCGGTCACGCCGGTCGGGGAACGGCTCATGGGATCCGGGAGCGGCGCACGGCCCCGCCGCACACGGTCCGGCGCCCGGCGCCGGAGCGGGCCAGAGAGGCTGAGTGGATGTACGACCCGCGCAGGGCGGGAGCGTGCCCCGCGGGCCGGAGTGACCCGAGTGCCACCGGGCTTCCGGACCCGCACCTCCATTGAGGCATTGACCGTGACGCGACGGCGATCGGCCGCGTTGGCCTTGCGCCAAGGGGCCAGGGACACCGGGACGGGGTTGCATGACACAGCGGACGGAACAGACGGCGAAGTCACCGACATCGGCCCCGGCGGGGCCCGACCCGGCGGAGAACGGCGCGGGTGACCCGCCGGAGGGCGCCGCTCCCGAGGGCACCGATCCGGAGGGGGCGAAGCGGAACGGCGGACGCCGTGGCGGGCGGTCCCGCAAGCGCCGGGCGGCCCGCCCCTCCCCCGAGGGCGCCCCGGACACCGGGGAGGTCTCGGACTCCGAACAGCTGCTCTTCGGCGGTCCGCTGCGCTACGACTCCGGCTGGGATCAGCACAGCGGATCCTTCCTCGAACTCGGCCTCCGCACCATGATCGCGAGGATGCCCCGGCTGATCGCCTCCACGGTCCGGCTGGCGCACCGTGCCGATCCGCGCGCCCTGCGGCAGGTCGCGGGCGCGGAGCTGGGCGGCGGCATCGCCCAGGCGGTGGGTCTGGTGGCGGTCAATCAGGTCCTGGTCCAGGTGCTGGCCCCGGGCGCCACCAGTGAGCGGCTGGTCGCGGCCGTCCCCGCGTTCATCGCCGTCGCCGTCACCGCGCTGATCGGCGCGCTGCTGCGGTCCGCCTCCACCGCCGGGACGGGCCGGCTGGAGCCCAAGGTGTTCCGGGTGGCGACCGAGGAGTATCTCGGCCGGGTCGCCCGGGTGGAGCTGACGGCCGTGGAGGACGAGGAGTTCCACAAGCTGCTGGACTCGGCCCAGTGGGGCGCGGAGTCGGCCCGCCGGATGATCAAGTTCTGTACCTCGGTGGTCACCTCCGGGATCTCGCTGATCGCCGCGGCGGGGGTGCTGACGGTGCTGCATCCGGCCCTGCTGCCGCTGCTGGTGCTGATGACCCTGCCCAGCGCCTGGAGTTCGCTGACGATCGCCCGGCGCCGCTATGTCTCGTTCCACATCTGGGTGCAGCACGCCCGCGCCGGCCAGCTCCTCGGGCGGCTGCTGACCGACGCCCAGGCCGCCCCCGAGGTGCGGGTGCACAACATCGGCCCGTTCCTGCTGAAGCACTTCCGGACCATGGCCGAGACCGGGGAGCGGGAACAGACCCGGCTGGCCCGGCTCGCCGCCCGTACCGGACTGATCGCTTCCGGCTGGACCGGGCTGGCCACCGGGGCGGCGTACGGCACCCTCGGCTTGCTGCTGTGGTCCGGCGCGATGGATCTCGCGGTGGCGGGCACGGCGGTGATCGCCATCCGGACCGGCTCCACCAATCTGGAGGCCCTGGTCGTCCAGCTCAACTATCTCTACGAGGAGAGTCTGTTCGTCGCCGATCTGGAGCGGCTCTGTCAGGAGGCCGACCGCCGGCTGATCCCGCCGACCGGGCTGGCCCTCCCCCAGGAGGTACGGAGCATCCGCTTCGAGAAGGTCTCCTTCACCTATCCCGGCGAGGACGGGAAACCCGCGCTCGACGCGGTGGATGTCACCATCCCCGCCGGCCGGATCGTCGCCCTCGTCGGCAACAACGGCAGCGGCAAGTCCACCCTCGCCAAGCTGCTCTGCGGGCTGTACGCACCCGACTCGGGCCGGATCATGTGGGACGGCGTGGACGCGGCACGGGCGCACCGGGCCGAGCTGTTCGACCGGATCGCCGTGGTGGCGCAGGACTTCTACCGCTGGCCGTTCACCGCCCGGATCAATGTGGCGATCGGCCGCCCGGAGGCCCCGTACGACAACACCCGGCTGGACGCGGCCGCCGCGTACGCGGGGGCGGACCAGACGATCGGGTCGCTCCCCCATGGCTGGGACACCCTGCTCGCCCGGGGGTACAAGGGCGGGCACCAGATCTCCGGCGGGCAGTGGCAGCGGCTGGGCATCGCCCGCGCCCGGCACCGCGACGCCCGGATCCTGGTGGTGGACGAGCCCACCAGCGCACTGGACGCCGAGGCGGAGCAGCGGGTGTTCGACCAGATCAGGGCGCTCGCCGCCCAGGGGCAGACCGTGGTGCTGATCACCCATCGGCTGCACAGCGTCCAGCACGCCGACGAGATCTATGTCATGGAGCGGGGCCGGGTCATCGAGCACGGTTCGTTCGAGGAGCTGATGCGCCCGGAGGACGGGGCGTTCCGCCGGATGTACCGGGTCCAGTCGAGTCAGTACGCTTACGACGGAGAGGCGTCGGGGACGGCGGGCTGAGCGGGACGCCGGACGGCCGGAGGCCGGACGAGCGGGGTGCCGGACGCCCGGCCCAGCGCACCCGGGCCGACCGGGGAACAGTTGTGGCCGGTTGGATTTCTGTTGGGTATCGATTGCGGAACACTTCCGCCTCTCTCCCTCCATCACCGCGTGGCATGACTGATTTTTAGCGCTTTGTCACCCGGTTGCCCGGATAACGTAGCGGTTCAACCACCCTGTGCGCCGATCTTCTCCTTCGCCGTACTCCCCATATCCACGTCTGCTCTTACAACAGGACATGTGCGGTCGGGCCCCGTGCCGTCCCGCCGGCTCCGGGAATGGCCATGCTCGCGTTTCTGCTTGAGATCAGGGAATGGTGGATCAACGGGACCATTTACCCGTTCGCCGTCTTCATGACCATGATCTGGGCGCTGTGGCTGCTGCGCATCGTGCTCGCCCGGCGCTACAAGCCCTGGACCGCACCGCACACCGCGACCACCTCGGTGATCATTCCGGTGGTGGACGAGCCCGAGGACCTCTTCCGTTCGGTGCTCCAGCGGATCATCCAGCAGCAGCCCACCGAGATCATCGTCGTCATCAACGGCCGCAGAAACCCCGATCTGGAACGCATCTGCACCGATCTCGATGTGATGTGGGTGTGGACCGAGATCCCCGGCAAGCGCAACGCGCTACGGGTCGGCCTTGAGCACGCCACCGGCGAGATAGCCGTACTGGTCGACTCCGACACCATCTGGACCAGGAACACCCTGAGCGAGCTGATCAAGCCGTTCCGGGACGCCGAGGTGGGCGGGGTCACCACCCGTCAGCGGATCCTGGAGCCGGGCCGTTCCGTCCTCACCCGCTGGGCCGACTGGCTGGAGTCCGTCCGCTGCCAGTACTCGCTGCCCGCGATGAGTGTCATGGGCGCCGTCGGCTGTCTGCCCGGCCGCACCATCGCCTTCCGCAAGCGGATACTCGACGACTGCATGCACGACTTCCTCAACGAGAAGTTCCTCGGGGTGTTCCTGGAGGTCAGCGACGACCGGACGCTGACCAACTACACCCTCAAGGCGGGGTACCGCACGGTCTACCAGTCCAGCTCGCTGGTCTACACCGATGCCCCGCTGGAACTGAAGAAGCTGGCCAAGCAGCAGTACCGCTGGGCCCGCGGGTCGCAGTACAACTCCCTGCGGATGTTCTGGTGGATGCTGCGCCACGCCAAGGTGCTCTGGCTCTTCTACATGGCGGACATCCTGGTCCCGTTCGTCCTGCTCGGCACCTTCGCCTCCTGGGGCATGGCCGCCTTCGAGCGCAGCAGGCCCGGTATCTACAACGAACTCCCGCTGCCGGAGATCGGCTGGCAGGCGCTGCTCTTCATCCTGGGCCTCGCCGCAGTGATGTCGCTGATATCCATGGCCGTGCGGTTCGGCAGACACTTCGCCTACCGCCCCCAGGACATGTTCTTCCTGCCGGTCTTCATGCTGATCAACACCCTGTTGCTGCTGCCGGTCCGGCTGCTGGGCTTCTTCCGGATGGCGCACAACGCCAGCTGGGGCACCCGGGCGGACAGCTTCGCGGGGGAGAGGGCGCGCAGCCCGCTGGTCGTCGTTCCCTATCTTCTGGGTGGAGCCATGCTGTTCGGGTCGGTGATGATGAGTGTCTAGGTCCTCCGCCGCGCCCGCCGCCGGCCCCCGGGGCAAGAAGAAGCTGCACTGGTGGAACCGGGGTACCGGCGTCCGGCTGCGACTGTGGATGGCCTTCAACATGGTGCTGCTCTCCGGCCTCTCCTACGGGGTCTATCTGCTGGTGCAGTCCAATGCGACCCCCGCGTTCGCCGGGTTCGGCCAGCAGGAGAACCAGAGCATCACCGATCGGCTCATACCCGGCTCCAAGCCCCCGCCGATACCCAGCCGCGCCGAACTGCTCGACCCGCAGGGCCGCCACTTCGGTGTGAGCACCTATGAGGCCCCCTGGTCGAAGGCCGAGGTCAGCCGGGTCTCCGAGGCCGCCGGAACCCGGCCCACCATGGTCGAGTACTTCGTGCAGTGGACCGAGGACTTCGACCCGGGCGCGGTGGACGCCTCCTACCGCCAGGGACTACTGCCCGTGCTCTCCTGGGAGCCTTGGGCCGGCAAGGACAAGGGCGTCACCGACCAGCCGAAGTACCGGCTCCGCACCATCATCGACGGCAAGCACGACGCGTACATCAAGCGCTTCGCCCGGGATGTCGCCGCCCATGACTGGCCGCTGGCCATCCGCTTCGCCCATGAGATGAACGGCGAGTGGTACCCGTGGTCCGAGCAGTACAACGACAACCGCGTCGGTGAGTACAAGAAGATGTGGCGCCATGTCCACAAGATCTTCGAGGAGGCCGGGGCCGACAATGTGATCTGGCTCTGGAGCCCCAACATCCTGCGTCCGGTGCCGGACATCTCCCTGAAGCAGCTCTACCCGGGCAAGGAGTATGTCGACTGGGTCGGCCTCGTCGGCTACGCGGTCAAGGAGAAGAAGGCGGCGGCGGTCTTCGAGCCGACGCTGAAGGCGCTGCGGAAGTTCACCGAACAGCCGATCTTCATCACCGAGACCGGCGCCCAGCCCAGCGGCCACAAGGCGGACTGGACCACCGACTTCTTCCGCTGGCTGAACCGCAATCCCGATATCGCCGGGTTCATCTGGTTCGAGCGGAGCGAGAACGAGGGCGGCAACGCGGACTGGCGGTTCACCGCCGATGCGCTGACGACCGAGGCGTTCAAGAAGGGTGTGGCGACGGTGGATCTGGTGGGCCCGACCCGACGCTCCGGCTGAACACGGCGCTCCGGCTGGACCCGGCGGCCCGGCTGAACCCGACGCTTCGCTTCGGCTGAACCCGGTGGTCCGGGTCCGCCTGGAGAGCCCGAGGGCTGTGCGTCAGGCGGAGCGGCCCAGACCCGACTTCTCCCGGTCCGACTCCCCCAGCTGTGAGTCGCCCACCCGGAGCGGCTCCCCCTTCGGAGCCCTCGCCAGCTCCACCCACTCCAGCCCGCCCCGGAACGCCCGCTGGGTGCCCGGTGTCTCGGCGAAGCGCCAGTCCTGCTTGCCGCCGTGCCCGGTGTCCCGCTCGAACCAGACGAACCCGACGACATCCGGATTGCGGTCCAGCCACTGGAAGAAGTCCGCTATCCAGGCGGCCTTGTCCCGCCCCGGCTTCGCCCCGGTCTCCGCGATCAGTATCGGCCGCCGGGTGAACTCGCGTATCTCCCGCAGCGCCGGGTCGAAGACCTCCCCCGCCGTCCGCTCGTCCCGGCGATAGCCGCTGACCCCGACCAGATCCACATAGCGGTCGCCCGGATAGAGCGGGCGCAGCCTGGTCCGCTCCACGGTGCGCAGTATGTTCGGGCTCCACTGCCAGACCACATTGTCGGCACCGGCGTCGGTGAAGACATCGTGCACATGGCGCCAGGCCCGGACGTACTCCCCGGCGCTGTTGCCGTTGCGGCCCTCCGCCCAGGGGAACCAGGTTCCGTTCATCTCATGGGCGAAGCGCAGGATCAGCGGCCGCCCGTGCTCCCGTACCGCCTCGGCGAAGTTCCGTATGTACGGATCGTGGTCCCCCTCCGCGATCCGCGCCAGCGCGTACTCGGGCTGCTCGGTACCGGCTTCGAGGGAGACCCAGGGCTCCCAGGTCAGCAGCGGGACGGCGGTCTGGTCATAGGTCGCGTCCACCGCCTCCGGCCGGTACTCCTCGTTCCACTTCACGAAGTACTCCAGCAGGTTGGGCCGGGCCTCGGCCCGCTCCGCGACCAGATCGGTCTCCTCCGGGGCGAAGGGGGTCTTCAGGGTGCTGATCCCGAAGTAGACGCCCTTCTTGGGGATGAGGCGCTCGGCGGCCGTCGAGTTCACCGGCGATACGGGAACCTCGGGCGCCTCGCCCTCACCACCGCCCCCGCCACTGCCACCGCCACCGCCCGGACCACCCGGCTCCGCGACCGCTCCCGCGCCACCGGATCTCCCCGGCTCACCACCCGTCGAACACCCCGTCAGCAGCGACAGCAGACAGACCGGCAGCACCAGCAGGGCCCGCCGGGAGGAAGAAC
The DNA here is from genome assembly GCF_040299965.1 of Streptomyces sp. NPDC000594. NCBI lineage: Bacteria > Bacillati > Actinomycetota > Actinomycetes > Kitasatosporales > Streptomycetaceae > Streptomyces > Streptomyces sp. NPDC000594. The sequence goes on from NZ_JBEPCY010000003.1 coordinate 95,915, forward strand.
TCCGCCGGCCTCGGACGGAGGACGGGGCCACGGCCCGCCCGGGAGCGGAGGAGCTGGGTTCTCTGTGGGGCACACCAGCAACCTACCGTCCCCCTTACGGAGCGAGAATTCCCAGTTCGGAGGTGATAGGGGCGGGAACGGACGGTGATCACGGCGCGCCGCGCCGTCCCCGGGCGCCGGGGCCGGGCGGGTGAACCGGAGCCGGTCCGGGTCCGTGAGGGGAGTACCGGACCCATGCCCTCACCCCCCGGGAGGGCGGACGCACAGAGGCGGAGGCATCCATGGGCGCCCACGAAACGCTCCGGACACTGCCCTTTCCCCGCATGAATGTCCTCGACCCACCGGCGGAGTTCGCCCGGCTGCGCGCCGAGGGCCCGGTCCGACGGGTCCGTACCCCCGGCGGGGACACCGCCTGGGCCGTCACCGGGCACACCGCCGCGTACCGGCTGCTGGACGAGGCCCGGCTCGGCCGCTCCCACCCCGACCCCGAGCGCGCGCCCCGGGTCTCCCTCTCGCCCATCTCGGGCCGCCCCCAGGGCGACCACCGCACCGAACGGGAGCACCACCGGCGGATGCGCCAGGTGCTCACCCCGTCGTTCTCCGCCCGGCGGATCGCGCTGCTGAGCGACCGGCTGGACTCCCAGGTGGCCCGGTTGCTGGACGGTCTGGAGCGCGCCCCGCGCCCCGCCGATCTTCACCGGCTGCTCTCCGAGCCGCTGCCGGTCGAGATGATGTGCGAGCTGTTCGGTGTCCCGGCCGAGGACCGCGACCGGTTCCGTGCCTGGTCGAGCGCGTACGGAAGGGTCGACGCCCCCGAGGTCGCCCGGGCCGCGCAGGGCGAGCTGTTCGGGTACGTCCAGGAGCTGATCCGGCTGCGGCGCGCCGAACCGGCGGAGGACATCCTCTCGGACCTGGCCGCGATGGACGGCATGAGCGAGCGGGAGATCGTGGAGCTCGCCGCCCTGCTGATGTTCGCCGGCCATGACACGGCGGTGACCCGGATCGACTACGGGACCCTGCTTCTGCTGCGCCACCCCGGGCAGTACGCGGCCCTGTGCGCCGACCCCTCGCCCGCGCGGGTCGACGGCGCGGTGGCGGAGATGCTGCGGATGAGCGTACCCAGCGATCAAGGACTGCTCCGGTACGCGCACGCCGACATCGGGATCGCGGGGGTGACGATCCGGGCGGGCGACGCGGTCCTGGTCTTCCATGGGGTGGCCAACCGGGATCCCGCCGTCTTCCCCGACCCGGACCGTTTCGACATCGACCGTTTCGGCAGCGGCCGTTTCGGCAGCGGCCGTTTTGAGATCGACCGCGCCGGGCAGGGGGCGCGGCAGAGCCTGGCCTTCGGGGCGGCGGGTCATCTGTGCGTGGGGGCGCCGCTGGCGCGGGCACAGCTCCGCTCCTTCTTCGGGCAGCTCGCACGGCGCCTTCCGACCCTGCGGCTCGCGGTGCCGTACGAGGAGCTGCGGATGACGCCGAACCTGGTCACCGGGGGTCTGGCGGCGCTGCCGGTGAGCTGGTGAACCGGTGACGCCGGGGATCCCTCAGCAGGACACCCGTACCGGAGAACGGAAGGCCGCCCGGTACGCCTGGGGCGAGACCCCCGTATGCCGGGTGAAGTGCTGACGGAAGGTGGAGGGCGCGCCGAACCCGGTCTCGGTGGCGACCCGTTCGACCGGGATCCCGGTGGTCTCCAGGAGTTGCTGCGCCCTCAGGACCCGGGTACGCAGCAGCCATTGCAGTGGTGTGGTCCCGGTCTGCGCACGGAAGTGACGGTTGAGGCTGCGGATGCTCATCGCGGCATGCCGGGCGATGTCGTCCAGGGTCAGGTTCTCCCGCAGCCGGGACTCCATCCAGCGCAGGGTGGGCTGGAGCGTCGTACTCCGGTCCGCCGGGTCCGGGTGCTGGATGTACTGGCTCTGGCCGCCGTCGCGCTGGAGCGGCATCACGATCAGCCGGGCGGTGGCGGCGGCCTCCGCCGCGCCGAGATCGCGCCGGACCAGATGGAGGCAGAGATCGAGCGCGGCGGCCACCCCGGCGGCGGTGATCAGCGGCCCATTGTCGATATAGAGACTGGAGGGATCCACCTCGACGGCGGGGTGACGGCGGGCGAGTTCATCGGCGTACCGCCAGTGTGTGGTGGCCCGGTGTCCGTCGAGCAGCCCGGTGGCGGCGAGGGTGAAGGCCCCCACACAGACGGAGGCGAGCCGGGCGCCCCGCTCGGCCGCGGCACACAGCGCGTCGAGCACGGGCGCCGGATGGCTCGCGTCCAGACTGCCCCCATGTGCGGGGATCACCACGGTGTCGGCCTCGGCGAGGGTGTCGAGGTCCCACCCGGTCTCCAGCCGGAACTGCCCCAGACCGTCGGCCGTGACGACCCGGCGGCCGGGGGCGCAGACCCGTATCTCATAGTGATCGCGGCCCGCCGCCTCATTGGCCGTGCCGAAGACCTGACCGGGTACGGACAGCTCGAACGGGACGGCGCCGTCGAGCGCCAGGATCGCCACAACCGTCATGACCGCAAGCTAACGGGCGGCGGCGGTCGGTCCGAAACCGGGGTCGGGCCGGTCAGGTCGGTCGGACCGGCGGGCCGGGCGGACCCGGTGGATCCGGTGGGCCCGGTGGAGTACGGCCGCCCCGCCCACACCGGGGATCAGGGCGTGCAGCCTCATCGTGGCGTCGCTCCCCGGCAGCCGCAGGGCGATCAGGACGACCATGAGGTACGCGACCCCGTGCACCGCCCCCACCAGGGCGGACACCATCCCTTCGGCGACGGTGAGGAGATTGCCCAGCAGCAGCGCCAGCGTGGCGGCCTGGGCGATGACGGCGATACGCAGAAGGCGGAAGGACACGGTCACACACTCCTGTTGCCTGAGGTCCGCTGGGACAGGGCCTGCTTGTGGGACGGGGCCTGCCGAGATGTCCGGGATGGCGCTGCTCAGACGACGGAGGGCTCAAGGCCCTCGGCCCGCCAGACCAGGCCCCGGCGGTCATGGCCGAGCAGCTTCTCCACGGCGCGCCCGATCCGGGGGCCGTAACTCCGTTCCAGCAGATGGATGCCCAGGTCCACACCGGAGACGACGCCCGCCGCGGTGACCAGGTCCCCGTCGTCGACCACCCGCGCGTCCACGGCGCGCACCCCCGACTCCTCCAGGCGGGACAGCTCGGTGCGGTCCCAGGTGTGGTGCGTGGTGGCGTACCGGCCCTCGATCAGCCCCAGCCGTGCCAGCATCGCCGAGCCCGCGCAGACGGTGGCCACGGTGACATCCGGCCTGGCCACGGCCTCCTTGAGCAGTGCGGGCAGCTCGGTCGCCAGGGCTCGTTCCAGATGGTGGGCGATGCTGTCGACCCGGGCGGCGAGCGGTGAGTCATCGGCGGCGGCCATCCGGCCGGCGGCCCCCGGCACCACGATCAGATCCGCCCGCTCCGGGTCGAGCCGGCCGGTCGCCCGGACACTGAGCGGCGGCGCCCCGCTGGGGACCTCCCGCTCGCCCTCGGCCGTCACCAGCTCGACCGTCAACTCCCCACCGGTGAAGAGTCCGCCGGCGAAGAGTGCCTCGTACGGGCCGAGGGCGTCCAGGGGGTCGAATCCGTCGAAGAGGACAATCTGCGCCAGCATGCCGTACCGCTCCTTGCCGTGAGGGTGTCCGGTCCGTCCCGGACACCCTCAGCCTCGCCGTCCCGGTCCCGACCGACCAGTGGCGAAAATGCCCCCCGCCGCCGGATTCCGGCCAGGCCGCCGTTCGCCCGACCGCCCGATCGCCTGGAGGTCAGCGGGGCCCGTCCGGACCCGCGTCGGCCGGGCGTGCCGGGGCTGCCGGGCCGAGGGCCGGGTAGTCGGTGTAGCCCGTCGCTCCCCCGCCGTAGAAGCCCGCCCGGCGCGCCTCGTTGAGGGGTGCGCCGATACGGCAGCGGGTGACCAGGTCGGGGTTGGCGAGGAAGTCCCGGCCGAAGGAGACCAGGTCGGCGCCGCGTTCCAGGGAGTGGGCGGCGGCCTCGGGCTTGTCGCGGTCGGCGGGGAGCGGGGTGACCATGAGCGCCGTGGGCCACCCTTCCCGTACCGCGGTGTCCAGTTCCGTACCCGTCTCGCCGTGGTGCAGATAGGCGATCCCCAGCGGGGCGAGGGCACGGACCAGGGCCGTATAGGTGCCGTACGGGTCGCTCTCCGCCAGGCCGCCGAAGGGGTTGGACGGTGAGATCCGCACGCCGACCCGGTGCGGGCCGACGGTCTCGGCGACGGCGCGGGTGATCGCGACGGTGAGACGGATCCGGCCCTCGGTGTCCCCGCCCCAGCGGTCGGTACGGAGGTTGGCGTTGTCCGCGAGGAACTGGTGGAGCAGATAGCCGTTGGCGGCATGGATCTCGACCCCGTCGAGTCCGGCGGCCACCGCCCGGCAGGTGGCGCGGACGAAGTCCTCGATCAGCTCCCGTACGGCACCGTCGGTGAGCGCCTTCGGGGTGACGGCGGGCACCCGCCCGTCCGGGGTGTGGACCAGGGTGTCGGCGGCCACCGCCGAGGGGGCGACCGGCTGGACCCCGTCGGGGAGGAAGCGGGGGTGGGCCAGCCGTCCCGCATGCATGAGCTGGAGGAAGACCCGTCCGCCCGCCGCGTGCACCCCGTCCGCGACCCGGGCCCAGCCGTCCTGGTGGGCATCGGTGAACAGGCCCGGCGCGTCGGGTCCGATGGCCCCGGCGGCGGCCGGGTGGGTGCCCTCGGCCACGATCAGCCCCGCCGAGGCGCGCTGGGCGTAGTAGTCGGCCATCAGCGCGCTCGGGGTGCCGTCGGAGTCCGCGCGGGCGCGGCTCATCGGGGCCATCACCATGCGGTTGGGCAGGGTGAGATCACCGAGCCGGGTGGGCTCGAAGAGGGCGGCGGGGGCGTGCACGGCGGGTCCTTTCGTGTACTTCCGTGTTCGGTCGGGTCAGAGGCTCCAGCTCTTGGCGAGCAGTTCGTACGAGCGCAGCCGGGCGTCGAAGTCCCAGGCCTCGCTGAGGATCATCAGCTCGTCGGCGCCGGTGCGTTCCACCAGGGATTCGAGGCCCTCGCGGACGGTGTCCGGGGTGCCGACATAGGACTGGGCGAGCATCGCGTTCACCATCTGCGCCTCCTGCGGGGCCCAGACGGCGTCGATGTCGTCGACCGGCGGCAGGAACTGCATCCCGCCCCGGAAGTGGGTGAGGAACTTCTGCTGGAGCGAGCTGAAGATCCGTACCGCTTCCCGCTCGGTGTCCGCGACGACCGCGTTGGCGGCGACGATCGCGTACGGCTTCGCCAGCGTCGCCGACGGACGGAACCCGGCGCGGTACAGCTCCAGCGCGGGCAGCAGCTGGTCCGGCGAGAAGTGCGAGGCGAAGACGAACGGCAGCCCTTCGCGAGCGGCGAGGGCCGCGCCGAAGGTGCTGGAGCCCAGGATGAAGACGGGCACGTCGGAGCCCTCGCCGGGGATGGCGCGGACCTTGCGCTCGGCGCTGCCGGGGGCGAGGTAGCCACGGAGTTCGTTCGCCAGCTCGGGGAAGTCCGCACCGCTCTGGTGCTCGCGCCGCAGGGCGCGGGTGGTCCAGGGGTCACTGCCGGGGGCGCGGCCGATGCCGAGGTCGATCCGGCCGGGGTGGTACGCGGCGAGGGTGCCGAACTGCTCGGCGACCACGTACGGGGCGTGGTTGGGGAGCATGACGCCACCCGCGCCGACCTTGATCCGCTCGGTGGCGGCGGCGACCTGGCCGATGATGATCGAGGTCGCGGAGCTGGCCATGGCCGGGGTGTTGTGGTGCTCGGAGATCCAGAAGCGGCGGTAGCCGTACGCCTCGGTGGCGCGGGCCAGCGCGACGGTGTTCTCCAGCGCCTCGGCGACGGGCCGGCCCGTACGGATCGGGGAGAGGTCGAGGACGGAGAGGGGGGTGGCGGAGTAGCTGTTCATGTCCGTTCTTTCGGTGGGGTGGGGCGCGCGGGGCGGCCCCGGGGATGGGGGTTTGGTCGGGCCCGGTTCCCTGTCGTTCACCCTTTTCGCCCCGTACGGTCTGTTCATTGCGTTGGGTACGGGGTGGTACGGGAACCGGGCGATCACGGTCGCGGGCCGTCACGGGTCGCCCGGCCGACTGCCTGGTCGGTCCGTCGGATCCGTCAGGGCCGTCAGGCCCATCGGGTCCATCGGGTCCATCGGGCCTGCCGGGCAAGGCCTGTCGGATGTATCCGACATGTGAGGCCTGACACATCTGACAGATTTGCCGGATTCATCAGCCGGTCAGATCCAGGACGGCCTTTCCGGTGAGCCGGCTCTCGCGCACGGCGTCGAGGGTGTCGGCGGCGTCGGCCCAGCTCCCGCGCGAGGCGATGTGCGGACGGAGCCTGCCCGCGGCCACCTCGGCGGCGAGCCAGGTCAGATCCCGGTCGATACCGTCGCCGCTCATCTCGAAGAAGGTGACGATCGAGCGGTCCCGGCGGGTCGGGTCGGCCAGCAGGCCGCCCGGCGGGAAGGCCGTGGCGCCACCGGAGGCCGCCCCGGTCAGGACGAGCGTGCCGCCCTCGCCGAGGGTGTCGAACCAGGCCGCGAGGTCGGGCCCGCCGACCTGGTCGAGCACACCGTCGACCCGCGCGGTGACCCCGTCGGGGCCGGTGACGACCTCATCGGCGCCGAGGCCGCGCAGCTCGTCGGCGAGCTGCGGCTTCCGGGCGGCGGCGATCACATACGCACCGCTCCGGGCGGCGAGCTGGACGGCGAACCGGCCGACCGCGCCCGACGCCCCGGTGATCAGCACCCGGCGGCCCAGGATCGGGCCCAGCGCGCGCAGGGCGCGCAGCGCGGTCCCGGCGGAGACCGGCAGGGTGCTCATCGCCCCGAGGTCGGCACCCTCGGGGACGGTCCCGATCAGCGCGGTGTCGACGGCCCGCAGCTCCGCCCAGCCCTCGCTGAGGCCGAGCGTGGTCACGGGGGTGCCGACCGCCGGTCCCGAGCCGTCGGCGGCGGCCCGTTCGATCACCCCGGCGGCGTCCCAGCCGATCACGGCGCCGTCGGGGGCGCCGGGAAGGATGTAGCGGAACTCGGCCGGGTTGGGCGAGATCGCCGTGACCCGGACCAGCGCCTGATGGGGTGCGGGTACGGGGTCGGGCGCCTCGGCCAGCCGCAGCTGCCCGGGGGCGGAACGGTCGACGATCAGGGCACGCATGGGATTCCTCCGGTTGATCTCTGGGACGGCCGGGCCAGGGAGAGAAAATGTCACTCAGTGGCACATGCCTATGAAAGGCAAACGCTACCCAGTGGCTGAGGTATTCCGGGGGCGTTCCCGCCTACACTCGCCGGTATGACGACAGCGGCGGCGACGACACCGGGACCGGAGGGGAAGGAGCTGCCGCTGCGCGAGCGCAAGCGGCTGCGCACCCGGCGGGCCCTGGTCGAGACCGCGCTCGCCCGGTACGCCAGGGACGGCTTCGAGCGGACGACGCTGGACGATCTGACCGATGAGGTGGAGATCTCCAAGCGGACCTTCTTCCGCTATTTCGCCTCCAAGGAGGATGTGGCGCTGGCGCCGGAGAAGGAGTTCTGGGCCGAGTTCCTCAAGGTCCTGGAGGCGTCGACGGAGGCCGAGCTGACCGGGCCCGTCCTCGGGACCCTGCACCGGGCGCTGATCACCGCGCTGGAGCGGATGGGGGACGAGTGGGAGCGGCGGTTCGCGGAGAGCCGCCGGCTGGTGGAACGGACCCCGGCGCTCGCCGCCCACAGCCTCCAGCACTGCGCGGAGACCGCCGAGGCGATCCTGGCGCTGCTGTCGGTACGGCTGGGTCCGCTGGTCGCGGACGACGCCTGCCCTCCGGAAACGCCGGAAACGCCGGGGATGGACGGGCTGCGGCTGCGGATCGCGCTGGAGATCACCGTGGCGGCCTTCCGGTGTGCGCTGCACGCCTGGTCAACCGGCCCGGCGGACGCGGGCCGGCCGGAGCTGATCGCCCTGACCGACCGCGCGTTCGCCGCGGTGCCCGGCAGTCTGGACCTGATGGCCCGGCCCGCCGGAGAGACCGAACAGACGGGACAGACCGGAAAGAACTGACCGGTCCCTGTACGCGGGCGCCCGGCCGGAACCGTGAGGGTGTTCCGGCCGGGCGCCCGTTCTTCCGTTCCGTCGTTCTGCTTCCCGTCGTTCTTCCTGCCGTCAGATCTGCGGCTTCGGGTGCGGCGGCGACACGTCGAAGGACGAGTGCGCGCCACCGAGCGCCCGGGACTCCGGCAGCCAGGAGGAGATGATCAGGCTGGTCCGGTCCATGAGCTGCTCGGCACCGAGCTGCTCGGGGAGGAAGCGACCGAAGGCACCCAGGCGCTCCAGGTACTCCAGCCCCTGGGAGATGGCGACGGACTGGTCGGCGTCGCCGGACTTCTCGGCCACGGTGATGATGCCGATCTGCTTCTCCTCCGGCTGGAACATCAGCCAGACGCTGGACAGGCCCTGCTTCTCGGCCTCGTCACGGATGGCAGGCCACACCTCGGCCAGCAGCTGCTCGACATTCTCGTTGGCGTACGAGTACCGCTCGAACCGGTTGATGTGGTGCGAGGTGGCCATCGGCTTGAAGTCGTGCGCGCCGGTGACCTTCCAGTAGTGCTTGTCCACACCCGGGAAGCGCGACCAGAACTTCACACCGGGCTCCGGGAAGAGCTCCTCGTTGGTGAAGTGGTTGTAGTCGAGGACGTTCTCCCAGGTGTCGAAGAGGTAGCGACCGCCGATGTACTTCACACCGGTGGCCGGGTCGAAGCGCAGCGGGGTGTACTTGTGCCGCATACCGGGACGGATGTCCATGTTGGGGCGCTCGCGCTCCAACATGTCGACCAGGTCCTGGGTGGAGTAGCGGTCGTCCAGGGGGAAGTCGGAGGTGAAGGCCGCCTCCGCCTTGATCGGGCCGGTCTCGTAGCCGCGGACGTCCATGACTGTTTCCTCTCGCTCTCGCACTGCGTGGTGTGCCGCTCCCCGGATCGGTCGATCCCGTGTGGTCCACGGTCCGCGCCCTTCGGCGGGCACGGCGGGGAGGGCCGGCGGATGACCCCGGGTACGGGATCACCCCCATGACCGCGGCGAATCCACTAACCGGACCGCTCGGTCATGTTTGAACCGTAGCACAGAACCTGACCGAGTGGTCCGCTTAGGTAGACTGGAGGCATGACAAGAGCCGACGCCGTACGCAACCGACGCCTGCTGATGGACGCGGCGACCGCAGAGTTCGCCGAGAACGGCATGGATGTGTCGATCACCCGCATCGCCACGCGCGCCGGGGTGGGCAAGGGAACCGTGTTCCGCCACTTCGACACCAAGGAACAACTACTGGCGGAGATCTTCAGCGACCGCCTGGAGGAACTGGTCGCCGCCGGGGAACGCCTCGCCGACTCCGGCGACCCGGCCGGCGCGCTGTTCGACTTCATGACCATCGGTACGGAGATCCAGGCCCGCGACCGCTCCTTCTGCCAGGCCGCCGCCGCCCTCTCCCGCAGCGAGGCCACCGTCCGCACCTCCCGCGAACGCCTCGCGGACGTCGCCGACGCCCTCGTCACCCGCGCCCAGCGGGCCGGCGCGGTCCGCTCCGATGTCACCGGCCTCGACATCGTGCTCCTGCTCAGCGCCGCCTCCCAGGCCGTCCTGAGCATCAGCGAGGAGGCCCCCGGCCTCTGGCAGCGCTACCTCGCCCTGATCTTCGACGGCCTCCGCCCCACCCCGGCCCACCCCCTGCCCACCCCGGCCCCCACCCGGGCCCAGTTCACGGGCTGACCCCCGTCTGGTCGGCGCCCCCCCTGGGCGAACGCCCCACCGGGGCCCGCCCCCTGACCCGGAAAAACGAAAAACCCCAGGTCACGGCGAGTGAGTCCTGGGGTAATTCAGAGCCGCCTTCGGGATTCGAACCCGAGACCTACGCATTACGAGTTGTCCGATCTTGTTCCGGGCGTGTCCATGGGTGTCCGGCGGGCGACGGGCGTCGCTGGTCAGGAGGTGTGCCGGATGCCCGTGGACGACCGTGGACCGTCATGGAACGGCCTCTCACTGAGCCCGCAAGTGAGACCACTCCCCACGTCGAGAACCGGCTGGGCAAGGTCAGCGATCGAGGTGGTTACCGCAGCCGCCCCGGCCGCGTGGAGCTTCTGATCCTTGTGAGGCTTGTTCGCGTACTCGATCGTGGCCATGCCTGCCGCACCGGGCAGGCGGCCCCAGGAAGAGAGGTTCGCATGGCCGAGTCATCCGTCCTACTCCCCCGATACGCTGGCTACCAGCAGCCGACAACCCGGGAGTGTGCGCCAAGGATGGGACCCAAGACACAGAGGGTCTACGAGACGATTCGATCCTGGATCGAGTCGGGCCGCTACGGCCCCGGCGACAAGCTGCCATCCGAGCGGACCCTGAGCGCTGAGCTTGAGATCGGCCGCACCGCATTGCGTCAGGCGCTCGCACGTCTCGTGAACGAGCACTTCATCAAGGCCCACGACCGCAGTTCGTACCGTGTTCTCGTCGGTGACAGAGCCCCGACGCCGACAGAGCGGGACCCATGGAAGATCCACGGCTCCCGCTCTGTCTACGAGAATCGCTGGGTTCATCTTGACCTGGTCGACGTAGAACCTCCCGGCGTACAGCGCTTTGAGCATCACGTGGTCCGGCTCTTCCGGGTTGCCGTGACCGCCGTGATCGACGACCAGGACCGCGTCCTCATGCTGTGGCGGTACCGCTTCGTGCCGCAGCAATGGGGCTGGGAGCTGCCCGGCGGAATCGTGGACGCCGGTGAGGATGCCGCCACCACAGCAGCACGCGAGACTGAAGAAGAAACGGGCTGGCGCCCCGGCCCAGTCGAGCACGTCGTGAGCTACCAGCCAATGATCGGCATGGTCGACTCGCCTCACGAGATCTTCGTGGCACGGGGCGCCGAGAAGGTCGGAGAGCCCACGGACGCCGAAGAGGCGGGGGATGTCGCTTGGGTGCCCCTCGACCACATCCCCCGCCTGATGTCCGAAGGCAAGCTCATGGGGTCAGGCACGCTCGTGGCCCTACTCCACATCCTGGCGGACCGTGCTAGAGGCGCCCGGTAAGCATCTCCACTCGACGGCGATGCCGCACGGATCCCGTGCGGTTCGCCAGCAACCGGGCCTTCTGGAGATGAGACCGCGCTTCTTCCAGCTCTCCTCGGGCCAGGTGCGCTTGGGTGAGGTCGCAGTGCAGTCCGGAGTTCGCTCGCACGAAGGACGCATCTGCGCTGGCAAGCGAGGTGTACAGCTCTTCCATCGCCGAAGCGTCTCCGAGCTTGGCGAGGACATTTCCGCGCCACCTTGTCAGGTGACCGGTGTTGAGGAAGATGCTCAGCAGGTCTACATCCCGTACCTCACCGTCATCGGGGAGGAGAGCGGTTGCTCGCTCCATGGCGGCCCTCGCCGCCGACTCCATTTCAGGCCCGGCCGCCGCACACAGCTCGGCCTCGGCTGCCGCGAGCCACGCCCGTAGCCTTGGCGACTGGCGCTCGGGGTGGACTCGCTGCGCGTCCCGCACCAGTTCAACGGCGAGCTGAGGACGCCCGGCATCCGCGAGAACGTACGCCTGCTCGCCCATGGCATGCGCCAGGTACAGCGGAGACTCGGCATCTTGAGCGGCCTTCTTGGCCAGCTCATACCTCCGCCATGCCCTATCCACGGCACCAGCGTCCAATGCCTGCCAAGCGGAGAGGGTGGCTGCTCCCGCGAGAGCGGTCGCGATAGGCCGTCGCACTCCTGGCAGCACAGCGAAGGTCAGGGCTTCCTCCATCGCCGTCAGGTGGCCGTTCATCTGATCCACTAGGCCGGTCGCACCCATTTGCCGATCCATCGTCCGAAGTAGTTCGGTTTGGGCCAGGAACGACGGGACCATGGACTCGCTCAGACTGCCTGCTGCGTCGATTCGGCTCAGCAGGTCCACGTATCCGTCCGCCTGCGGCTCTTGCGGTGCAACCGTGCCACGCAGTTCATCGTCCGCGACGCCCAAGAGTGGCCGGAGGATCGCGGCGTACCGGTCCGTGATGGTCCGCCGGCCGTTCTCCCACTCCGAGATGTAGGTCTTGAGGCTTGCCGCCGAGGCAATGTCCAAGAGTCTTTGGTCGGCGAACCGACGCATCTCGTAGACCAATCTGTCCTGCGACCACCCTCGCGCCATCCTGGCCGTCCTGAGGCCTGTAGCCACGCCGCCTCCCGTAAACCGCAGGTGAGAGCTGGTTAACCCCCTTGAGGTTAACCCCCGTTGGCTACCACGACACCCCCCTCAAGCCGTTCTCTAGAGGTGCGCGCCAAACCAATCCCCCTCAGGGGCTTGCATCTGGTGCGCACCAGATGCCATTCTTCTGGTGCGCACCAGATGAGCTTCGAGATCTGGATGGCGTCGCATCACCTCGGGCGGGTCCCGCGTGAGCGGGATCCAGCGGATTCCACACCCGTCCGGGAGTGACCGTTGGTTGAGAACTGAACAGAGTGTGTGAATGAACGGCGGGGTGGAAGTCCCCGTCCCTGCGGCGGCCGGGTAAGTGCCGTCCGGCGGCACCTTGCTCGTGTGCCAGCTCTGGAGAACATCCGCGCGGGATCATCCCTCCCTGTTCCGGGAGGTCAGCCCGCCGTGGTGCCACCTGGTGCACGGCCGCCCTGCTGGCGTCAGAGCAGTGACGATGACGCGCCCGTGTCCGGCATCCCGGGACCGGTCCTCCGTGGCAACGGAGTGCCGGTGAAAGCCGTGTCCCCGCGATCACGTGAGGGAGGTCGGTTGTGTGCCGACGACGACATACCAGGGTGCCGCCGGGGCTGGACCGGCCCGGCGGCGCCGTACACGAATCCGGTCCGCTCGGCCCCGCCCGCTCGGGCGGTCGGCTGCCTCTCCCACCCGTCCGGGCCCGCCGTGTGGCGGGGTGCCCCGTACGGGTGGGTGGGGGGAGCCGGAACGGTTCCGACCACCCTTTGGTGAGGAGAGTTCGATGGGCTGGATCAGCAAGCTGACCGGTGAGCAGGTCTCGTACGACGACTCCGGGAACAGGACGACGATCAGCGCCGACGGGGTCACCGCCGAGCGGGACCCGCACTTCTCCGACGCCGACATGACGGCCCTCCAGTCCGGTGACATCTCGGATGTGGAGTACCGGCGCCGGTACAACTCCCGCTACTTCGGCCGCTGACCCTCCTGGTACGGCGGTTGCCTCTCCCCGCCCGCACAGCCCCCACCTGGGGGTTGGCCGGGCGGGGTGGGGGGAGCCGGAGACTCCGGCCCCGTCGAGGAGGGCTCGATATGGGATGGATCAGCAAGCTCACCGGTGACCAGGCCAGCTCTGACGATGCCGCAGGCGAGCGGGAGCAGGGCCGGGTGCGGGTCCGCCGGGTTGTGGATCCGCAGACCGGTCGTGTGGTGACCGAGAGGGCCGTGCTGTACGGGGAGGCCGTCCAGGTCGCGCCGGGTCTGCGGATGGTCCCGGGCAAGACCGGCGGCAAGAAGAAGAACAAGAAGAAGAGCTGACCACTACTGGTCACGGTGCGGCCCTGGGGGGTGCATCCCCCCGGGGCCGCTGTTTCGGGACCATCACTTGGAGGGGGATCGGCATGGACGTGTTCGCCGCTGTGTTCATCGCGTTGTGGGTCGGCCACAGTGTGGGCGACCACTGGGTACAGACCTCGTGCCAGGCAGCCGGTAAGGGGGCGCCGGGGTGGGCGGGCCGCGCGGCCTGCGCCCGGCACGTGGCCTCGCTGACCGCCACGAAGGTGGTGGCGCTGCTGCCGGTGGTGTGGCTGCTGGACGCCCCGGTGACCGTCACGGGGCTGCTGCTCGGCCTGGGGGTGGACGCGGTGTCCCACGGGTGGGCGGACCGCCGCACCACCCTCGCCGCTCTCGCCCGGATCTGCGGCCTGGAGGCGTTTCACAACGTGGGGACCGGGGCCCATCCGGCGCATCCGGTCACCGCCGCCGGCACCCCCGCCGCGACGCTCGGCACCGGCGCCTACGCCCTGGACCAGAGCTGGCACCACGCCTGGCTCCTGATCGCCGCGCTGGTCATCGCCACCGTCTGACTGTTCTGTTCCGCCGAAGCGGCGCGGGCCCCGGGGGTGCATCCCCAGGGCCCGCAGTGGGCCGTTTCCACCAAATCCACAGGGAGAAGTGACCCGTGAACATTGTGCCCGCCCTCGCCTGGGGCGCCGTCGCTTTCGAGCCGTGGCGTGAGCCCACGGATATCGAGCTGGACGCGATCGATGCCGAGATGCCGCTCATCCGGGCCGGGATCGATCTGCTGGACGCGGAGATCGCGGTGCTGGACCGGGTGCCGTCGGAGCTGGACGAACGGCGTCTTCGCCGGGCCCGCCGCCGGGTGCTGGCGGCCCGCCGTGACCTGACCAACCACACCACCGCCGAGACTGCTCGGGTTCTCCCGGGGGGTGTGGCATGACGCTCTTCGCCCGGCTGACCAACAGCCTGTACGCGGGGCACTGGGAGCTGTACATCCCGAGTGCCGACGATGTCTCTGTCTGGCCTGAGCACGAATTCCGGCGCGCGTACCCCCTGCCGACGCTGGCCGAGCGGCTGAGGGTCCTGCGGGACCTGGGGTACGAGCCGGTGCCTGGGTCCGCCTGGCGGTGGGACGAGGACCCGGCCGGTCCGAACGACCGGGTGGAACTGACCGCCTCCATCCCCGTCCGCCCGCAGGACGAGGGTGTGTCGTGAGCGCGGTGGATGTGCGGGCGGAGCGCCGGGCGGACCGGGCCGCCGAGGCCGATGAGCGCCGCAGGGACGCGGTGGCCGCCGATGAGCGGGCTGCGGCTAGGCGGCGGGAGGCGGACGAGCGGGCCGCCCGGGAACGCGCACGGACCCGCGAGGAAAACACCCAGGCGGATGTGGAGCGGCGGCGGCGCCGGGCGGAACGGGCGGTGCGTCGTGCGGGGGCGCTGACACCGGAGCACGTCTACCGGCGCGGGACGCTCGCCCTGGTCGCCGCGTCCGGTCTCGCGTCGCTGCCCGCGCAGGTGCTCCACTTCGTCCACATCTCGCCGATGCTGCTGCCTCTGCCGTTCGCGGTGGAGGGGGCCGCGTGGGTGCTGGCCGCCGGGGTCGCCTTCGCCCACGCCCGCCATCTGCCCGTGTGGGTGTGCTGGACCCTGCGGGTACTGGTTCTGACGGCGGCGGGGTTCGCCGCGTCCATCAACTACGACTACGGCCTGAGCCTGGAGAACCTGTCCGCCGGTGAGGCACGGACGGCGGGGATCGGACTCGCCGCCGTCACCCTGCTGGGCCCGGTGCTGTTCGAGATCCGGCAGTGGGTCGGCACCCTCGCCGCCATCGGCGACGGCGAGGACGGACGGGTGGTACGCGCCCGCCGCCGCCACCGCCGCACCCGGCGCCGGCACCACCGCCCGGTGGCCCGGATCGCCGACCGCCTGCTGTCCGCCGCCCCCCATGGAGCCCTCACGGCCGAGGACGCGTGGGCGAAGGCATGGCGGATCCACACCGGCACCGACGACCACGGCATGACCCCCGATCTCCACCGCCGCGCGGTCGAGTCGGCCGCCGCGATGGCCAGGGCACAGCAGCCGATCGCCGCCCCGACCCACAACCGGGAGGAATCGGGGCAGCAGCCCATGTATCGGTCTATGTCTGACCTGCCGGTATCGGGGCCGGTCGCGTTCACGATCGACCGGGTCACCGGGCCCGCCCGCATCGGGGTCGACTGCATGAAACCGCACCCGATCCACAAGCCCATCCGCGCCATCGAACCGGGCCCGACCGGCACGGTCCACCGGGTCACCCCCGGGGGACCACACCTCGATCTGTTCACCGAACAGACCCCCACCGATGCCCCGGTTCTCCCGGCCGCCGTGCCCGATCGATCCGGCACCGATCCGGTGCGGGTGGCGGCGGCCGACGCCCCGCGCCGCCCGCGAAGGGTGACGGGCCGGGTGCCGGTCGCGGCCCGGCCGCCTGCCCAGCCGCGCCGGACGGCAGCCGAGGTACTGACCGCAGCACGCGAGCTGACCGCCGACTGGACGGACACCGACCTGTCGGCGGAACGGCTGCGGAAGATGCTGCGGACATCTCCGGCCCGTGCCCGTGAGATCCGGGACACCCTGCGCGCCGAACGCGCCCGTGGACCGGTGCCGTCGTGATGCGGCGGCCGACGGTGCTGGACCTGTTCTGCGGTGGCGGGGGTGCCGGGATGGGGTACTGGCGGGCCGGTTTCGACGTGGTCGGGGTGGACATCGTGCCCCGCCCGTCGTACCCGTTCCGCTTCGTCCAGGCCGACGCCCTGGACGCCGTGCACGCCATGTGCCAGGACGTCCACCTGGTCCATGCTTCACCGCCCTGCCAAAACTCGTGCACCCTCACCAAGGGCACCAATCACGGCCGGAAGTACCCGGACCTCATCCCGCAGATGCGGGAGATCTGCCGGTGGTACGGGGTGCCATGGGTGATGGAGAACGTCCCCGGCTCCGACCTCCGCAAGGACCTGTCGCTGTGCGGCGAGATGTTCGGTCTCGGGGTGATCCGGCACCGGTACTTCGAGATCGAGTGGATCGGCGCCGCGCCCCTCACCCCGCCCCCGCACATCACCCATCGGGGACCGGTGCGGGGCTGGCGGCACGGGGTGTGGCGCGACGGCCCCTACATCGCCGCCTACGGTCGCGGCGGGGGCAAGGGCTCCGTGGCGGAGATGCAGACCGCCATGGACATCCACTGGACCGACGACCACAACGAGCTGACCGAAGCCATCCCACCCGCCTACACCCACCACATCGGCCAGGAGTACATCTCGACCGGGGAATGGGGCGCCCACCACGAGCCGGACCCGGCGGCACGGCTGGCACGGCTCGCCCGCACCGCACTCCACCCCGCCGATCTGACGACGGCCGCCTGATGGCCACCCGCGCCGATCTCTACGACCCAACCGGCGCCCAGCACGGGATCCCCACCTACCCGTGGCGGTGCGCGCCGGAAGGGCTGGCCTCCCGCCGTCAGCTGCGGGCGCTGGGGCTCCGCCCCGGTGGTCAGCCCGTGGCCGGGCAGGTACTGCGGCCCCGCCGCAGACGCGGCCCGCTCACCGCATACCTGTACCGGATCGACCGGGCCCGGCCGGTGCGGCCGATGACCCCCGCCCGCAGGGCCGCTCTCGACGCGGCGATGCGGGCCCGCCGCACCTGCCCCGTCTGCCGGGCCGATCGCGGCTACTGCATCCCCACCTCGCTCGGCATGTGCCCGCACTGCGCCGACGGTGCGACGCACACCCCCTGACCTTCCCTCTGAAAGGACCGCCCTCATGGGTGTTTGGCGCGACAGGACGCCCCGTAAGGACACCGAGATCACGCGGCCGGACCCCGGGCCCGTCAACCCCGCCGGAACTGCCCCCGGGCGCTGGGGAAGGGCCGGGCGCCGCCCGGACACCGCCCCGGTGACCACCACCCGCCGTATCCGCAAGCCCAAGGCCAGCTAACCCCCTGACAGGAGACCGGTATGGAGTCCCTGCCCGAACCCGTCCCCGCCACTGTGGTGCGGTTGCCGGACGGCACCTACGCCTACGCCGACCAGCTGCCCGCCCTTCACCAGCCCGCACCCCAGATGCCGCAGGTGGTCCACATCCACCAGGCGCCGCCCGACCGCACCGTGCAGCGGGTCGCGCTCGGCACCGGGATGGGCGCCGGCGCCGTCGTCGCCGGGGTCTACTTCGGCCCGCTGCTGGTCGCCGCGATGACCAGCATGGCCATCTCCCTCGCCGTCGCCGCCCTGGTCGTGGTCGCCATCACCTGGGGTCTCCACACCACGGTGAAGGCGATCGGCGGCCCGGACGGCACCGCCGCAGCGAAGAACATCGCCAAGGTCCGCAAGGGCTGACGCTCGGCCGGACGTGCGACCTCGGTACACCCACATCAAAGACGGGATCGATCATGACGACCACGGCACAGACCGCACAGACCGTTACCGCCGTCGAGACGACGGTGTCCTACCACTTCATCATCACCATCCAGTCCGGTAACGGCGGCATGGCCACCACCGACGGCACCGTTTCGATCACCCCCGGCGCCCACAGCCGGATGCAGGCCTACACCACCCTCCGTGAGCAGGCGCTCGCCCAGTACGGCATGCCCTCCGCCGTCGTCGTCTTCTTCGCCCTGGAACCCAACCGGCTCTGACGGCTGCCCGATCCGCCCACCCCCTCGACGCGGGGTGGGCGGTGAGGGGAGCTGGGACAGACCCGGCACGGACCAAAGGGGAGACACCGCATGGGCAAGGTCACGACCACGTGGCGGATCACGCTGCGGGTGGAGAAGGACGGCCTGTTCTCCGAGTACAACGACACGGCCGACATCACGGCCCCGGCCGTCCCGTCGCAGAAGGACGTCCTGATGATGACGTACGGCTGGATCACCGAGGCCGACCCGCGTCTGAGGGGCGGGCGCCCCGTCCACGGCACCGCGACCCGGCTGCGCTGAGGAGGCGACGACATGTTCCGTCCCGAGAACGAACCCCAGCTCACCGTCGGCGAGAAGACGCGCATCGGGTGGCTGATCGCCCGGATGGCCAAGCGCGGGATCGCCGCCCACAACAGCCCGACCGGCGACGTGTACCAGGCGGACCTTCAGAAGAAGCTCGACAAGGTCCTGGACGGTGCCCGCAAACGCGAGGAAGAGGCCACCCGGTCCGGGCGGGCCCGCCGCAGGTAGATACGCCCCGGGGACGGCCCTCATGCCGGCAAGCGATCCGGCCGTCCCCGGGCCCAGCACAACTCAACAGAGAGCAGAACTGGAGGCTCCAGCATGACGGAGAACGTTGTTCCCCTGTTCAGGGATCCGCCGATGGTGCCGGAAACAGCCGGTGCCGTGGCCGGGGACGATTGTCCGGCCACGGAACCGGTTCGGGTGCCGGTTCGGGTGCGGTGGGGCCGCGCGGTGGCCGGGGCGGTCCGGCACGACCGGACCCGTACGGCGGGCCGGGCGGTGGTCCGGCACACGGCCTATGTGGTGGGCGGGGGCCGGATCGTGGTCCGGCGGGCGTGGGACGGCCGTACCGGGGCCCGCTATGAGCGGATGCTCCGCGCGGCCGAGGTGACCGGGAATCCGGAGGTCGCCGCCGAGTGGGAGGAGCGGTTGCACCGGTTCCGTGCGGAGCGGCACCGTCGCCGGATGGATCTGCTGCGGTCCCCCGTGGACGCGGCCAAGGGCGCTGCCGTGGGCACGGGGATGGGGATCGGGACGCTGGTCGCCCTGGGGGTGGTCCTCGCCATCGCCAACGAGAACGTGGGCGACGTGGTCACCCCGCTGATGGCCGTCATCGAGTTCATCCGCCTGCTGATCACGATCGTTCAGGTGGTGTGGGGCCCGCTGTTGTCGGTGGCGCCGCTGCTGGCCCTGCTGGCGCTGTGGGCGGTCGGCGGCAAGCAGCAGGCGGCCCCCGCCTGGACCCTCCCCGCCGCCTCCCGCAGCGACGCCGGGGCCCCCATCACCCCCTCCATCGTCGTCACCGCCCTGCGGGATCTGGGGATCGCGCCGCTGCGGGCCGCGATCAAGGAGATGGGCGACGCGGGCGCCGGCATGCTGGGCCCCATCCGCATCGCCGGGTGCGGGGTGGAAGTCGATGCCACCCTCCCCTCCGGAGTCTCCACCGCAGAGATCCAGGGGCGGCGCCGCAAGCTCGCCGAAAACCTCTCCCGGCATGAGCACGAGGTGTTCATCACCATCCCCCAGGCGGCCCGCACGGTGCGGCTGTGGATCGCCGACTCCGGGGCGCTGGACGAGCCGATCGGCCCCTCCCCCCTGGTCACCGACGGCACACTGACGGCCGACTACAAGCGCGGCAAGGCCCCGTGGGGCCAGGACCTGCGCGGCGACGCGGCCGAGCTGGGCCTGTTCCAGCGGATGCTGTTGATCACCGGCATGTCGAACCAGGGCAAGACCGCCGCCCTGCGGGCACTGGCGCTGTGGCTCGCCCTCGACCCGAAGGTGGAGTTCCGGATCGCCGACCTGAAAGGGGTGGGGGACTGGGGCATGTTCGACGGGATCGCCACCACGCTGATCCAGGGCCCGACCGATGACCACGTCATCGACGCCACCGAGATGATCGAAGGCGGTGTCCAGGAGATGAACCGCCGGATCCAGGCCCCGCCCGGAACCGACTTCCCGCCCCTGGTGCTGCTGGTCGATGAGGCGCAGGTGGCATTCATGTGCCCCGCGCAGGACGACAAGAAGAACCCCTACGGCGGATCCAAGGCCACCAGCAGGTACTTCATGGCCTGCCGGAAGATCCACAACCAGGGCCGCGCGGTGAACGTCGTGCTGTGGCAGGGAACCCAGGACCCCACCAACGAGAACCTTCCCAAGCTGGTCCGTGAGGGCGCGCATACCCGGGCGTCGCTGGCGCTGGGGACGGAGTCCCAGGCCCGGATGGCCCTCGGGGACAAGGCCGTCGACGGCGGCGCCGCCCCCAACCTCCTGCGGCCCGGCCTGGACAAGGGAACCCTCGTGGTCGCCTCGGACGGGATCACCATCCCCGCCGGACAGGCATCGATCACCGTCCGCACCCACTACATCTCCACCGACCAGGCCGCCGAGATCGCCGACCGGATCCGCGCCCGCCGGGACGGCGTCACCACCCTCCACGTCATCGACCAGACTGAGGACCGCGACCCGCTCGCCGACATCGCCACCGTCATCGGCGACACCCCCCGGACCCTCACCCAGGAAGTCCTCAAGCGGCTCACCGCCCTGTCGGAGTCCGCGTACGGGAAGTGGTCGTTCACCGACCTCACGCAGGCCCTCGACGGCACCGGCGCGGAGCCCTACAAGTCCGACGGCCGCATGGTCATCAGCCGCGACCGGATCACCCGCGCCCTCACCAACCGCGACGACGACACCGGTTCCGCTTCCGCCACCGGATAGCCAGGGACCCCCACCCCACCCGCTCAGGGAGACAGGGAGAACTCCCTCACCCCCTCCCTGGACCACCTCCCTCCACCTGACCTGCGAAAACGATCAGCCAGGGAGTCAGGGAGGCACCCGCCGGACACCCACCCGGACCCCCTCCACACGGCACCCGGAGCGGGGCCCGCCCGTCTCCCTGAGCCACGGCCGGACACGGCCCTGATCAGATTCCGGATCCACCAGCGAAAGGCACCCGTGGACGACTGCGAACGGTGCGAGCCCACCGACGACACCGAGCCCTACCCCCACCCCCACTGCTGCGGCTGCGGAGCCGACGGCAGCGGCGAGTTCCCCGACTGCACCTGCGACTAGGAGAGAGATGACGTTCGACATCCGGATCATCTGCGACCACCACGACACCGAACGGGTCACCGCCGCACTCGCCGACGCGTTCACCACCGGCACACCGCGCACCTACCCGACCCGGGACGGGATGCGCACCCGCCTCTACCTCACCGCCGACCACAAGCCGACCCCGACCGGAGAAGAGCCCGCATGACTCACCGTGTGATCACCGCCGTCGCCACCCGCATGGGCACGGACGCGAACAACGCGGACGCGGTCGCCGTCTTCAGGAGCGAGACCGGGACGACGGCCGCGTGCGTGGTCGACATGGTCGGCCACGCGCCGACCGCACCGGCCGTCGGCAGGCTGTGCGCCGAGACCGCCGCACGGGTCGGGGCCCAGCGCGGGGCCCTCGCCGGTCTCGTCGCCGCCGGGGCCTTGGTCGCCGACCCCGGCGCGGGGGAGGAACCGGAGCCCACCGGGGTGGCCGTTCTCGCTCTCGCGTCTCCCGGTGAGGAGACCCGGCTGGCGTGGGTCGGGGACTGTGCCGCCTACGGCTGGGACGGGACCACGCTGCACCCGAGGACCACGCCCCAGTCCATGGGTGAGTTCCTTCGCTGGAACCAGGATCTGGACCTCGCGCCGGAGCACGACAACTGGGTGCGGGTGGACCTCGCCACCGTCGTCCCCACCAATGTCGCGGTCTCCTCCGTCCCCGCGTCGGAGCGGCTGGTGCTGCTGGTCTCGGACGGTGTGACCGACCAAGTGCCGCACCACCTCATGGAAGACCTCGTCCGCCAGCACGCGACCGACCCCCGGGCACTCGCCCAGGCGCTGGTCGATGCCGCCCGCGCCGAGCCGTCCGGCCGCCGTGACGACGCCACCGTCATCGTTCTGGACGTGCCCACCGCCTGACCCGCCCCCGCACACGCGCCGGGGCGCCCGCCCCGTCTCAGCAAAGATGTGCGGTCGCCCCGGCCTCCCCTGCACAACATGAGGAGGTCTTCAGCATGACCCATGACCATCGCTCCCTGCTACAGGTCGCCCTCGACCTGGCGCGGCGGGGTGTGCCGGTGCTGCCGCTGCGGGCGAAGCGCCCGCCGGCCAACTGCTCCGACTGCCAGCAAGGGGCCTGCGGGGGCCGTCCGAACATGAAGGTCCCCGGGCCGTGCGGGTGCCCGATGCCGTGCCACGGCTGGGCCGCCGCCACCACCGACCCCGGAGTTCTCACCTCACCGCAGTGGGCTGCCGACTGGCTTCACGCGACCGCCGTCGCCTACCACCCCGGCGGGGCCGGGGTGACCGTGGTGGACCTGGACGACCCCGCCGCCGTCACATGGGCCCGCGAGACCCTCCCGGCGACCCGAACGGTGGTCACCACCCGGGGCGAACACTGGATCTACCAGGGCCCGATGCGGTCCGCGAACGCGGTCCGCCCCGGCATCGACATCAAGAGCCTGATGGCCTACGCCCGCTGGCTCGGCCCCGGAACCGGCACCATGACCGCCCTCCCGGATACCGTCCGCGCCCTGGTGGAGCGGGAAGAGACCACCCCCGCCCGGCAGAGGAGTGGTCTCTTCACCACCACGACGCGAGGGTGGGAGCACGCTCCGGCTACCGGGTGCCGTCACACCGCCGGGTACGTCCGCACGGGCATCGACCGTGGCCTTGACCGGATCCGGGCCCATACCGACCACGGGGCCGGGTCCGCCGCGTACGGGGTCGCTTCGTTCATCGCAGCCCGCCACACCGGCTGCCCCGGGCCCTGCGGACTCAGCGCCATCGGCGACGAGATCGTGGCCGCAGCCGTGTCCGTGGGCGTCCCCGAGCCCTACGCCCGCCGCGCGGTCACCCGTGGACTCACCGCCGAGAGCGGATCATGACCACCCCGCCGCCTCCCCCCTTGAAAAGCCACACCCCCGCCATCACCGGCCCCCGGCCCGCCGAACCGGCCCCGACCCGTGCCGGTGGTGGCGCGCCGAAGGTCGCCGCCCGTCAGGGCGTCCCCTCTGCTGTTCGCCCTGACCCGCGCCCGGCCGACGGGCGCTGGATCGTCGCGACCCTCCACATCGTCGCCCCCGGACGCGGCACCATCCCCACCGCGACCTCCCGGTGCGCGTGCGGCCGGGATCGCTCCGCCGTCGGACAGCGCCGCGTCCTCGAACTGATCGCCGACCACACCACCCACCGCACCGCCTGCCCCCTGCGGGCCGATGACAGGAGTGCCGCCGCATGACCACCACCCGTACGCCCATCGACGGGGCGGCCCTGCTCAGCGAGGTGGAAGCGTTCCACCGGCGCTTCAACGTCTTCCCCCGGGAAGCGGCCTACGCGGCCGTCGTCCTGTGGGACGCGCACGCCCATCTGATCGACTGCTTCGAAACCACGCCCCGGATCGCGTTCCTCTCCCCGGAGCCGGGCTCCGGCAAGTCCCGGGCACTGGAGATCATCGAACTACTCACTCCCCGCCCGGTCGCCACGGTGTCCGCGTCCGCGAACGCTCTCTACCGGCTGGTCGGGAGCGGCGAGGGACTGCCCACAGTGCTGTTCGATGAGATCGACACGGTCTTCGGGCCGAAAGCCACCGCCGATGAGCAGCTTCGCGGGTTCCTGAACGCCGGGTGGCGCCACATCGGCGGCGCACTGCGCTGTGTCGGAGAGGGGTCCAACCAGAACGCGGCGGTCTTCGACTCGTTCTGCGCTGTCGCGCTGGCCGGACTCGGGCACCTCCCCGACACCATCCTGACCCGGTCGGTCATCGTGCGGATGCGGCGCAGGGCCCGGAACGAGAAGGTCGAGCCCTACCGTCAGCGTCTCCACATGCGGGAGGGCCACGCTCTGCGCGATCGACTCGCCGAGTGGGCCGACACCGTCCGCGACCAGGTCGCCGAAGCATGGCCCGAGATGCCCGAGGGCATCAGCGACCGGCCGGCGGACGTGTGGGAACCCCTGCTCGCCGTCGCGGACGCGGCCGGGGGAGAGTGGCCCGACCGTGCCCGCGCGGCGTGCGTCGAGCTGGTCGCCGCCTCCCAGGGAGATGACAAGGGCAGCATCGGGATCAGGCTCCTGACCGACCTGCGTGACCACGTCATGGTCGGTCTCGACCGTCTGCCGACCGTTGCCATCATCGACCGTCTCAACGCCCTGGACGACGCCCCCTGGGCGGACATGGGCGGGCGCCCCCTCGACTCCCGCAGCCTCTCCAAGATGCTCCGGGAGTACATGACTGCCGACAACACACCGGTCGCCGCCCGCAACATCCGCACCTCCGGCGGAGTCCTCAAGGGCTTCTACAGCGCAGACCTCGCCGACGCCTGGACCCGGTACTGCCCGCCCCCCGCCCCCCGGTAGGCGCTACATCCGCTACATCCGCTACATCCCAGCTCACACGGGGTGCGGATGTAGCGGAAGCACACCGATGTAGCGGCTACGGCCCGGCGCCCCCGCCCTGGGCCGTAGCCGCTACACACCCACCCATCCGCTACACAAAAACACCCGCTGACCTGCGATGTAGCGGATGTAGCGGATGTAGCGGACACCCCAGGAGGGGGCCAGAGAGGCCCCAGCACCCCGCCGAGGAGGCGCCCGCAGTGACGACCGCCCCTACGCCCATCCTGTTCACCGTCAAGGCCGCCGCCGAGTATCTGTCCCTCGGCCGCTCGACCCTCTACGAGCTGATGGCAGCCAACGAACTGCCCTACGTCAAGGTCGGCCGTGCGCGCCGACTCCGCCGGACCGAACTCGACGACTTCGCGTCCCGGTTGGAGACCCAGACCATCTGATCCGCGAACAGCCCGAGGCGGCCCCGTGCTTCACCGGGGCCGCCTCACCCGCGAAAGGCGAAGATGAGCCGCAAGCCGAATATGGAATCGTCCATCTACCTGGGGAGTGACGGGTGGTGGCACGGTCGCGTCACCATGGGAGTGAAGCCTGACGGGAGCCCCGACCGTCGGCATCGCCGTGCACGGACCGAACCGGAAGTCACCCGCAAGGTCCGGGCCCTGGAGAAGCTGCGCGACGAGAAGCGGGCACCTAAGGCCGGTCGTGTGCCTACCGTTGCCCAGTGGATGAACACCTACCTGACGACGATCGCGAGTCTGAAGCTCAAGCCGCGATCACTGGATGACTACTGGTCCAAGACGCGCAACGACATCGTTCCGGGCGTCGGCCAGCACCGGTTGAACAAGCTGGAGCCAGAGCATCTGGAGACGATGTACGCGGCCATGCTGAGCAAGGGCCACGCGCCCTCCCACGTGCTCAAGGTCCACCGCATCCTGTCGCGGGCGCTGAAGATCGCGCACCGCCGACGGATGATCGTGGAGAACGTGGCGGTGCTGGTCGACCCGCCGACCGTGGACGAGACCGAGACGAACCCCTTCACCCAGGAAGAGGCCCGCGCCTTCCTGGAAGCAGCGGTCAAACGGCCGACGTTCGTGCGCTGGCTGGTCGGCGTCGGCATGGGGTTCCGGCAGGGCGAGACACTCGGCATGCGGTGGAAGTACGTCGACCTGGAAGCAGGACTCTTCCACCCGCGCTGGCAGCTCCAGCGGCTCACGTGGAAGCACGGATGTGCCGACCCGCACGCCTGCGGCGAGCGGCTGCACCGGTTCGAACCGTGCCCTGCGGACTGCACCACGCACAAGGGCTACAAGCGCGGGTGCCCGAAGCCCTGCGGGAAGGAATGCACCAGGCATGCGAGCGTGTGCCCCGACCGGAAGGGCGGCGGTCTCGCGTTCACCCGGCCCAAGACGAAGAAGAGCTGGCAGCCGGTGCCCATCCCGCCGCCGTTCATCCCGCCGCTCCGGGATCTCCGTGAACTCCAGGAACAGCAGCGAGCGGCGGCGCCCGAGCTGTGGCAGAACTTCGATGTCGTGTTCGCCCGCCCGGACGGTCGGCCGCTCGACCCGCGCCAGGACTGGGAGGAGTTCAAGGAACTGCTGGAGGAGGCCGGGATCGATGACCGGCGTCTCTACGACGGAAGCCGCCACACCGCCGGCACCATCCTGAACGAGCTGGGCGTCCCGCTGGTGACCATCATGGAGATCCTGCGGCACACCCAGGTCACCCAGACCCGCCGGTACGTGAAGGGGCGGTCCGAGCAGTCACGGGACGCCATGCGCCGCATGGGCGACGCGTTCCTCCCCCAGGTGCCGTCGCAGACCGAGGCGCCCGCCCCGGCCCCGGTTGAGACCAGAACTGAGACCACGGGCACCAGGGCGGCCCGCGACAGGCGCCGCCGCCGCATCCGGTAAACGAAAAACCCCAGGTCACGGCGAGTGAGTCCTGGGGTAATTCAGAGCCGCCTTCGGGATTCGAACCCGAGACCTACGCATTACGAGTGCGTTGCTCTGGCCAGCTGAGCTAAGGCGGCATGCTGCGGATATACCCGTACGACCGATACCGCGTTCGGATCAGCAGCGGCGCTAAGTCTACAGGGTCGCGCCGGGTGCCCTGGACCATTACCGGGGCGGGGACGGGGGGCCGGGCGGGGGTCGGGCGGAAGGTGAGGCGGGGGCCGGGCAGAGGTCGGGGCGGGGGTTCGAGTTGCGGGGCGGAGAGTGAGGGAGGGGATACTGAGCGGCAGGATAAATCGGAGTATCAGGGCAATCCGACCCCTGAAGGGACGACGCTGTGGGCGGAGCCGGGAGTCGGGGGGCCGGGCGGTGGGCCATGCTCTCGGTGCTCTGCGCCAGCCTGTTGCTGGTGGCGATGGACGCCACCATCCTCAATGTGGCGCTGCCCTCGCTCATCGACGATCTGGAGCCCGGGGCGATCTCCCAGCTGTGGATCATCGATGTGTACGGGCTGGTCCTCGGGGGACTGCTGGTCACCACCGGGGCGGTCGGGGACCGGTACGGGCGGAAGCTGCTCTTCATCATCGGGATCGTCATCTTCGGTCTGGCGTCCGTCGTCGCGGCGACCTCCGCCACCACCTGGCAGCTGATCGCCGGGCGGGTGCTGCTGGGCATCGGCGGGGCCATGGTGATGCCGTCCACGCTGTCGCTGATCCGGAACATCTTCACCGACGCCCGGGAGCGGGCGCTGGCCATCGGGATCTGGGCCGCCGTGGCCGGGGCCGGGGCCGCCATCGGGCCGCTGGTGGGCGGGGTGCTCGTGGAGCAGTACGGCTGGTCGGCGGCGTTCTGGGTCAATGTGCCGATCGTCGTGGTCACCGTGCTCGCCGGGCTCTGGCTGCTGCCCGAGGTGAAGGACCTGGGCCATGACCCGCTCGACTACTTCGGCGCGGTGCTCTCCGTCATCGGAGTGATCGCGCTGGCCTGGGGCATCAAGCATGTCGCCAAGGGCAGCCCGGCCCCCGCGGACCTCCTGGTGCTGATCGGCGGGGTGCTGGCGCTGGTCCTCTTCACCCGCCGTCAGCTGCGGCTGAGGGACCCACTGCTGGATGTACGGCTCTTCCTGAACCGCGCCTTCACCGCCGCCGCGCTCGCGATCCTGATGGCGATGCTCGCGATCGGCGCGGCCCTCTTCCTGCTCTCGCTCTGGCTCCAGTACGTCCACGGCTACACGCCCTCCCAGGCCGGGCTGCGCACCCTGCCCGCCGCGCTCGCCATGCTGGCCGGGGCGTTGCTGGCGCCCCTGCTGATGGAGCGGATCACCGTCCGGACGATCATGGCGCTGGGCCTCGGCGGGGTGGTCACGGGCTTTCTGGTGCTGGCGCTGTCGCCGGAGCCGACCACCTACAGCTATGTCGCGGTCGTCCTGGTCACGCTGGGCCTCGGCGACGGTGTGGCGATCACCACCGCCTCCTCCGTCCTGGTCTCGGCGGTCCCCGCGGAGCGGGCCGGGCAGGCCGGGGCGGTCTCCGAGACCAGCTATGAACTGGGCGTCGGGCTCGGGGTCGCACTGCTCGGTTCGATCCATGGCGCGGTGTACGCGAGCCATATGACCGGGCGGCCCGAGCAGGCGCGCGAGTCGATCGGCGGCGCCTGGGAGCTGGCGGAGGGGATCGGCGGCAATACGGGCAGCGCACTGCTCCGGGCCGGCCGGGCCGCGTTCGACAGTGCGCTGACCACCACCGCGTTCGTCTCGGTCGGCATCGTGGCCGTGGTGACCCTGCTGGTCGTCGCCCTCGTACCGGCCGGCTTCCGGGCCACCGGCGGCCAGCACTGAGCACCGCGCCCGGGGGCGAACGGAGGGCTCAGCGGCAACGCGTCCCCTCGCGCGGAACCGTGCCCTCCAGGAGATAGCGGTTGATCGCCGTATCGACACAGTCGCTCCCCCGCCCGTACGCCGTATGCCCATCGCCCTCGTAGGTGAGCAGCCGCCCCGACGCCAGCTGGCCGGCCAGCGCGCGGGCCCAGCGGTACGGGGTCGCCGGGTCCCGGGTGGTGCCCACGACCAGGATCGGACGGGCGCCCTCGGCGGTGATCCGGTGCGGGGTGCCGGTGGCGGGGGCGGGCCAGTACGCGCAGTTCATCGCCGCCCAGGCGAAGCCGCGGCCGAAGACCGGGGAGACCTTCTCGAAGTCGGCGGACGCCCGTTCCACCTCGGCGGGGCCGGTGAAGGCGGGCGGCAGGTCCAGGCAGTTCACCGCCGCGTTGGCGAACATCAGATTGGAGTACGAGCCGTCGCCGGAACGCTCGTAGTAGCTGTCGGCGAGGGCGAGGAGCGGGGCCCCGTCCCCGCTCAGCGCCGCGTCGAGCGCCTCGCGCAGCTGCGGCCAGGCCCCTTCGTCGTACATCGCGGCCAGGACCCCGGTGGTCGCCAGCGCCTCACCCAGCCGCCGGGGCTCCCCCGTGGGCAGCGGCCGGGCGTCGAGCCGGGTGAACAGCCCCCGCAGCCGGGTGGCGGCCTCCGTTGTGGAACCGGTGCCGAGCGGGCAGTCCCGCCGGGTCACACAGTCGGCGGCGAAGGAGCGGAAGGCCGTCTCAAAACCGGCCGTCTGGTCCTGGTTGACCCGCCGGGCGGAGAGGGAGGGGTCCAGCGCGCCGTCCAGCACCAGCCGCCCGGCCCGGCGCGGGAAGAGTTCGGCGTAGGTCGCGCCGAGGAAGGTGCCGTAGGACGCCCCGACATAGGCCAGCCGCTCGTCGCCGAGGACCGCGCGCAGCACATCCATGTCCCGGGCCGTGTCCACGGTGGAGACATACGGCAGCAGCGCGGCGGACCGCTTGGCGCAGCCCTCGGCGAAGGACCGGTGGGCGGTGGCGAGCCGGCGCTCCTCCGCCGGGTCGTCGGGGGTCTGGTCGACCTGGGTGTACGTGTCCATCTCCGGCCCGCTCAGACAGGTGACGGGCTCGCTCCCGGCCACGCCCCGGGGGTCGACGGCGACCATGTCATAGCGGGCGCGGACCGGGGCGGGGTAGCCGGTGCCCGCGAACATCTGGAGGTACTCGACGGCGGAACCGCCCGGTCCACCCGGGTTGACCAGCAGCGAACCGAGCTTCTCGCCCGGTCCCGTGGCCCGGGTGCGCGCGACCGCCAGGGTGATCCGCCGGCCACCGGGGCGGGCGTGGTCGAGCGGCACGGTCAGCCGTGTGCACTGGAAACCGGGGCTCTCCGGACACTCCCGCCAGGCGGGACGCTGGGTGTAGTACGGCCGCAGGGCGGCGGAGTCCGGAGCGGGTACGGCGCCCGCCCGCGCCGGGTCCCGTGCCGTTCCGCCCGGTCCGGGGCCCGTGTCCGTACAGCCGGCGGCCAGCAGGACGGCGACCACCGACGACGCGAGAAGGAAACTGCGGAGCGAGCGCCTCGGATCCATTCCCGGAGCGTAGGGGAACGCGCCCGAAAGATTCCCCTACAGTCACGAAAGGGTGAATCGTCGCATCGGCGTGCACGTCAGAGGTCTCATGACCCGGCACCCGGCCGACCTCATGACCGACCCCATGAGCGGGTGCCGACCCATGACCGACCCCATGAGCGGGTATGGGGGTCAGCCCGCCCGCAGCGCCATCGTCATCGCCTCCACCGCCAGCAGCGGCGCCACATTCGCGTCCAGCGCCTCCCGGCAGGCGAGCACCGCCTCGATACGCCGCAGCGTGCGCTCCGGGGTCGAGGCGCGGGCGACCCGGTCCAGGGCGTCCCATACCTCACCATTGGCCAGGGCCAGACCGGAACCCAGCTGAAGAGCGAGGACATCCCGATAGAAACCGGTCAGCTCGCTGAGGGCCAGATCCAGGCTGTCCCGCTGGGTACGGGTACGCCGGCGCTTCTGGCGGTCCTCCAGATCCTTCATCACCCCGGCCGTGCCCCGGGGCATCCGGCCGCCCTGGACCGCGCCGAGCGCGGCCTTCAGCTCCTCGGTCTCCTTGGTGTCGATCTCCTCGGCGACCTGCTTGGCGTCCTCGGCCGCGGCGTCGACCAGCTCCTGCGCCGCCTTGAGCGCGGTACCGATGTCGTCCACCCGCAGCGGGAGCTTCAGCACGGCGGCGCGGCGCTCCCGCGCCCCCGGGTCGGTGGCGAGACGACGGGCGCGCTCCACATGGCCCTGGGTGGCACGGGCGGCGGCCTCGGCGGCCTGCGGCTCGATCCCGTCACGGCGGACGAGGAAGTCGGCGACGGCCGCGACCGGCGGGGTGCGCAGCGTCAGATGGCGGCACCGGGAGCGGATCGTCGGCAGGACGTCCTCCAGGGAGGGCGCGCAGAGCATCCAGACCGTGCGCGGCGCGGGCTCCTCGACCGCCTTCAGCACGGCGTTGGCCGACTTCTCGTTCAGCCGCTCGGCGTCCTCGACCAGGATGACCTGCCAGCGGCCGTTCGCGGGCGAGGTGAACGACTTGCGGACGGTGTCCCGCATGTCGTCGGCGAGGATCTGGGCGCCGATCGCGGCGACCGAGGTGATGTCCGCGTGGGTGCCGCCCAGCGCGGTGTGGCAGCCGTCGCAGAAGCCGCAGCCGGGCACCCCGCCCAGCGCCCGGTCGGGGCTGACGCACTGGAGGGCGGCGGCGAAGGCGTGCGCGGTGGTGACCCGCCCGGCCCCGGGCGGGCCGGTGAACAGCCAGGCGTGGGTCATCCGCGACGCCTCGGGCGGGGCCTCGCCCCGGCCGACGGCGGTGACAAAGGCGTCGGCGTCCCGGGCGGCCTCGATGAGCCGCTCCGCCACCCGTTCCTGGCCGACGAGATCGTCCCATACGGCCATCTGCCGTCACCTGTTCCTCTGGCTCGGTCGGCCCGGTCGAGCGAGCCCTTGTGCCTGGTCCCTGTCCACCGCCGCGCGCCCTGGCGGACCCGGCGGCTCCCTGCTCCCCACCGCCTCCGTCGCGACTCCCTCCATTGTGACGGAGGGGTACGACAGCCTGCGGCGGAGACGTACGACAGCCCGGCCCCTGGGCCAGGCGACAGCCCGGCTCCTGGGCCACGGCGCCGCACCCCGCCCCCGGACGGGCCGCACCCGCACGGGAACGGACCCCGCACGGGAACGGATCCGGGCCGCACGGGCCCGCGGGCCCACGGTGTCAGCGGCGCCGGCCCCCGTCGTCACCGGAACGGGAACCGGAGCCGGAGCCTGAACCGGAACCGGAGCCCCCGCGGCCGGACGCGTGCCCGGTGGGGTCGTCATAGCCCCCGAGCAGCTCGTCGGCGAGGGAGGGCAGATCGTCCAGCGGGGTCTCCTCCGCCCACGCCGGACGGCGGCGCGGACGCCCCGTCTCGGCGTCGACCTGCGGCAGCTCCTTCGTCCGGTCATCGGAACCGGCACCCCTGCCGCGCCCCTCCGCCGCCCCGGACGACCGGGACGCCCCGGACGGCCCGGACTCATCGCGGAAGTACCCCGGCGGAACCCGGTCCGCCGGGCCCTCGTCCCGTACCGGAGGGAGTACCGCCGTCTCGTCCGCGTCCCGTACGGGAGGCAGCACCGCGGTCTCCTCGACATCCCGCACCGGGGGCAGTACGGCCGTCTCGTCCATCGCCGAGGACCGGCCGCCCGGCGGGGTCGTCGGCACCTCCTGGGTCTCGTCGTCCGGCCGTACCACCGGCGTGACCACGGTGATCTCATCATCGGGACCGGTGGACCCGCCCGTCGGCAGCGGGGTCTCCACGGTCCGCTCCTGCGCCGCGATCTCGGCCTCACGAGCCGCCCTGAGCTCCGCCTCACGGGCCGCCACAGCCGCCACGGCCGCCGCCGCACGCCGCTCCTCCGCAGCGCGCCGCTCATCGGCGGCCCGCTGCTCCTCGGCGGCGCGGCGCGCCTCCTCGGCCCTGAGCAGGGCCTCCTCCGCCTTGCGCTGCTTCTCCCGGCGGCGCTCCTCCGCCTCCGCCCGCAGCCGGGCCTGCTCCTCCGCCAGCCTGCGGAGCCGCTCCTGCTCCTCCCGGCGGGCCCGCTCCTCGGCCTCCCGCTTGCGGCGCTCCTCCTCGGCGAGACGCCGGGCCTCCTCCGCGTGCTGCCGGGCCTCCTCGGCCAGCCGCTCGGCCTCGCGACGGCGGGCCTCCTCTTCCTCCGCCTCGCGGCGGGCCTCCTCCTCGGCGCGCAGCCGGGCGAGCTGCTCCTGGCGCTCCCGCTCCAGCCGCTCCTCCTCGGCCTTGCGGGCGGCCTCCTCCTCGGCCTTGCGGCGCGCCTCCTCGGCGATCCGCTCGGCCTCGCGGCGGCGGGCATCCTCGGCGGCCCGCACCTCGGCCTCCGAGAGCGGCAGCATCCGGTCGAGACGGTGGCGTACGACGGTGGTGACGGCCTCCGGCTCCTGCCCGGCGTCGACCACCAGATAGCGCGCCGGGTCGCTCGCGGCCAGGGTGAGAAAACCGGAGCGCACCCGCTGGTGGAACTCCACCGGCTCCGACTCCAGCCGGTCCGGGGCCTCCGTGAACCGCTCCCGGGCGGTCGCCGGCGAGACATCCAGCAGCACGGTCAGATGCGGTACGAGGCCGTCGGTGGCCCACCGCGAGATCCGGGCGATCTCCGTGGGAGAGAGATCACGGCCCGCGCCCTGGTAGGCGACGGAGGAGTCGATGTACCGGTCCGTGATGACCACCGCGCCCCGCTCCAGGGCGGGCCGGACCACCGAGTCGACATGCTCGGCGCGGTCCGCCGCGTACAGCAGCGCCTCGGCGCGGTTGGAGAGACCGGCGGAGGCCACATCGAGCAGGATCGACCGCAGCCGCTTGCCGACCGGGGTCGCGCCGGGCTCCCGGGTGACCACGACCTCATGGCCCTTGTTGCGGATCCACTCGGCGAGCGCCTGCACCTGGGTGGACTTCCCGGCTCCGTCGCCGCCCTCCAGGGCGATGAAGAAGCCGGTGGCGGCGGGGGCCTGGGCGGGGTCGGAACCCTTGCGCAGCGCCTCGCCCAGATCGCGGCGGAGCGGCACCCCCGCCCGGTCGTCGATCCGGGCCAGCACGACGGCGGCGACCGGCAGCAGCAGCGCGCCCGCGAGCATCAGGGTGAAGGCCGCGCCGCCATGGGCGAGCACGGTGTCCCCGACGACCAGCCGGTGCGGGCCGATCGCGGCGGCCAGCAGCGGTGCGCCGAGCGCGCCGAGACCGACCGCGACCCGGGCGACCGCCTGGAGGTGGTCGGTCATCCGGGCCTGCCGGGGGACCTCCGTCTCCTGGTCGATCAGAGCGTGGCCGACCTGGGCGGCGACCCCGGCGGACACCCCGGCGAGGGCCGCCAGCAGGACGACGGTGGTGGTGTCGGGGACGAGGCCCATCGCGAGCAGCGCGACCCCGGTGACGGTGAGCGCGAGGACGAGCAGCCGCCTGCGCGAGAGGGTGGGGAGGACGGAGCGCGCGCCCCGGATGCCCAGGGCCGTGCCGCCGGTCAGGACGAGGACGAGCAGGGCGAAGGCGGAGGGCCCGCCGCCGAGGTCGACGGCGTGCAGGACCGAGACGGAGACGGCCGCCGCGATGGCTCCGGCGACGGCGGCGCAGGCGAGGAGGGCGTACGGGATGGCGCCGGTACGGCCCTTGTCCACGGGCGCCTTGTCAGCAGGCGCCCTGTCCGCGGCTGGCTTCTTCCCGAAGGCGGGGACCTTCAGGGACTTCCCGAAGCCGGCCTTGCCCGGGCCCGACTGACCCGGCTGACCCGAGCCGGGCGTACCGGAACCGGATGCACCGGAGCCGGGCTTCCCGAGGTCGAGGGCCTTCCCCGCGCCGGGGCTCCGCTCGGCGGCCACCGCGGCGGTCCGCAGGACGGGGCGCCGCAGCCCCTCCAGCGGGGAGCGCGGCCGGGGCGCCTGCCCGCTGGACAGGGTCAGGAAGGCGAGTATCGAGACGGAGGCCGTGAAGAGCCCGGCGGCGATGTACGAGCCCAGCGCCGCCTGGTGCGACGAGAACCACTCGATCCCGAGGCCGAGGACCCGCCCGAGCAGGGTGGCCACGAGCAGCACGGCCGCACCGACCGGGACGGCGACGAAGGAGGTACGCAGCCACAGCCGCCGCACCACGGAGAGGTGGTCGGGGAGCGGGCGCACGGCGGCGCCCTCCAGCGGGGGCGCGGGCAGCAGTCCGGGCGCGGCGCCGTCCCGGGCCACCGTCCACAGCCGTTCGGCGGCTCCGGTGACAAAGACGGTGGCGAGCAGGATCACCGCGGCGTTCGCCGGGGTCCAGTCCAGCCAGAGCGGGGCGAGGAGGAGCAGAACGATCCGTACCCCATCCGCCCCGATCATGGTCCAGCGGCGGTCGAGCGGACCCTTCGCCCCGGTGAGATCGGCCAGCGGCCCCAGCAGCACCGCGCCGAACAGCACGGTCGACAGGGCGCGCGCACCGAGGACGGCGGCCACGGAGAGGGCGGCGCCCCGGTAGCCGTCGCCGAAGGTGCCCTCGGTGACCGCCACCTGAAGGGTGAGCAGCAGCAGGACGAGGACGGTGAGCACATCGCCGACGCCGCCGAGCGCCTGGGCGTTCCACAGCCTGCGGAGCCTGGGTACGCGCAACAGGGCGCGGAGCGCCCGCTCGCGGGAGTCCTCGGCGAGGGCGTCGGAGTCGTCGGGGCCGGGGGCGGTCGGGGAGACGGCGCCCACGGCCGCCTGCTGCTCGGCCGGCTGCTCGGATCGCGTCATCCGCCCAGCCTATCCGGACCGCGGGGATCCCTGCGGAGTCCCGTCGAACATGTGGACAACCCTGTGGACAACGGTGCGGACGCTCTGTGTCCGGTACGCGACAGGGGGCAGCTCGGGCGGGTCCCCCGGCTCCGTGGCCGCCCTTCGCCCCACTCCGCCGACCTGCGAAGACGCCCGCTCAGAGGCCGGCGGACCGGCCCGGCGCGACCCACGGAGGGGCGGCCGGACCGGAGGCGCACGGAGCTGAGCGGGCGGACCGGAGACGTACAGACGATCGAAGCACCGGCGAGGCGCGGACGACCGGAGCAGGGCGACCGACCGGAGGGGTCCGGCCAGAGGTACGGCCGGGAGCCGGAGCCGGCCGGGGATCAGTCCTCCGCGGTCCCCGCCGACGCCGCCGCCTTCTTCGCCACGGCCTTCTTCGCGGTCGTCGTCTTCTTGGCCGCCGTCTTGGTGGTGGCCGTCTTCTTCGCGGCGGTCTTCTTCGCCGCCGTGGTCTTCGCCGCCGTCGTCTTCGCCGCGGCGGTCTTCGCCGTGGCCTTCTTGGCGGGCGCCTTCTTGGCAGGGGCCTTCTTCGCCGTCTTCTTGGCGGGGGCCTTGGCGCGCTTCTCCGCGAGCAGCTCGTACCCGCGCTCCGGCGTGATCGTCTCCACGCTGTCCGCGGTCCGCAGGGTGGCGTTGGTCTCGCCGTCCGTCACATACGGGCCGAACCGCCCGTCCTTGACGACCACCGGACGCTCGCTGACCGGGTCGGTGCCCAGCTCCTTCAGCGGCGGCTTGGCCGCGGCCCGGCCACGCTGCTTGGGCTGGGCGTAGATCGCCAGCGCCTGTTCGAGGGTGATGGTGAAGAGCTGGTCCTCGCTCTCCAGGGAGCGCGAGTCGGTGCCCTTCTTCAGATACGGTCCGTACCGGCCGTTCTGGGCGGTGATCTCCACCCCTTCGGCGTCGGCGCCGACGACTCTCGGCAGCGACATCAGCCGGAGCGCGTCCTCCAGGGTGACGGTGTCCAGCGTCATCGACTTGAAGAGCGACGCGGTACGCGGCTTCACCGCGTTCTTGCCGGTCTTCGGGGTGCCCTCGGGGAGGATCTCGGTGACATACGGGCCGTAGCGGCCGTCCTTGGCGACGATCTCATGACCGCTGCCCGGGTCGGTGCCGAGCACGAAGTCACCGCTCGGCTTGGCCAGCAGCTCCTCCGCGTACGCCACGGTCAGCTCGTCGGGGGCGAGGTCGTCGGGGACGTCCGCCCGCTGGTGTCCCTCGGTGTCCTTCTCGCCGCGCTCGACATACGGGCCGTAACGGCCGACCCGGAGGACGATGCCCTCGCCGACCGGGAAGCTGGAGATCTCCCGTGCGTCGATCGCGCCGAGGTCCGTGACCAGCGCCTTGAGACCGCCGAGGTGGTCGCCCGCACCGCCGGTGCCGGTGGCCGTGGCGGTACTGCCCGCGGTCCCGTCCGTGGTCTCGCCGAAGTAGAAGCGCTTGAGCCACGGCACGGCCTGGGCCTCACCCCGGGCGATGCAGTCGAGGTCGTCCTCCATCTTCGCGGTGAAGTCGTAGTCCACCAGCTGGCCGAAGTGCTTCTCCAGCAGATTGACCACGGCGAAGCTCAGGAAGGAGGGCACCAGGGCCGTCCCCTTCTTGAAGACATAGCCCCGGTCGAGGATGGTGCCGATGATCGAGGCATACGTGGAGGGGCGGCCGATCTCCCGCTCCTCCAACTCCTTGACCAGGGACGCCTCGGTGTAACGGGCCGGCGGCTTGGTGGCATGACCGTCCGCCGAGATCTCGTCGGCGGCGAGCGTGTCACCCTCCGTGACCTGCGGCAGCCTGCGCTCGCGGTCGTCCAGCTCGGCGTTGGGGTCGTCGGCGCCCTCGACATACGCCTTCATGAAGCCATGGAAGGTGATCGTCTTGCCGGAGGCGCTGAACTCGGCGTCCCGGCCGTCGGCGGCGGTGCCGCCGATCCTCACGGTGACCGAGTTCCCGGTGGCGTCCTTCATCTGAGAGGCGACGGTCCGCTTCCAGATCAGCTCGTACAGCCGGAACTGGTCACCCGTGAGACCGGTCTCGGCGGGGGTGCGGAAACGATCACCCGAAGGCCGGATCGCCTCGTGCGCCTCCTGCGCGTTCTTCACCTTGCCCGCGTAGACCCGGGGCTTCTCCGGCAGATAGCCGGCCCCGTAGAGCTGGGTGACCTGCGCACGGGCCGCCGCCACGGCGGTCTCGGAGAGCGTGGTGGAGTCCGTACGCATATAGGTGATGAAGCCGTTCTCGTACAGCTTCTGCGCGACCTGCATGGTGGCCTTCGCCCCGAAGCCCAGCTTCCGGGAGGCCTCCTGCTGGAGCGTCGTGGTGCGGAACGGCGCGTACGGGGAGCGGCGGTACGGCTTGGACTCGACCGCGCGGACCGCGAAGGAGGTGTGCTCCAGCGCGGCGGCCAGGGCCCGGGCGTTCGCCTCGTCCAAGTGGAGCACCTGGGCCGACTGACCGGACTTGAGCCGGCCGTCGGAACCGAAGTCACGGCCCTGGGCGACCCGGCGGCCGTCCACCGCGTTCAGCCGGGCGACGAAGGAGGAGGGGTCCGAGGCGTCGCCGGAACGGCCGGTGGCGAAGGTGCCGGTCAGATCCCAGTACTCGGCGGAGGTGAAGGCACGGCGCTCCCGCTCGCGCTCCACCACGAGACGGGTCGCCACGGACTGGACCCGGCCGGCCGACAGCCGGGGCATGACCTTCTTCCAGAGGACCGGCGAGACCTCGTAACCGTAGAGCCGGTCGAGGATACGGCGGGTCTCCTGGGCGTCGACCATCCGCTGGTTCAGCTGGCGCGGATTGGCGACGGCGTCCCGGATCGCGTCCTTGGTGATCTCGTGGAAGACCATCCGGTGGACGGGGACCTTGGGCTTGAGGACTTCGAGCAGATGCCAGGCGATGGCCTCGCCCTCGCGGTCCTCATCGGTGGCGAGATAGAGCTCGTCGGATTCGGCGAGCTGCTCCTTGAGCTTCCTGACCTGCGCCTTCTTGTCCGCGTTGACGACATAGACCGGCTGGAAGTCATGCTCGACATCGACCCCGAGACGGCGCACCTCACCGGTGTACTTCTCGGGGACCTCGGCAGCGCCGTTCGGGAGGTCGCGGATGTGCCCGACGCTCGCCTCGACGACATACCCCGGGCCGAGGTAGCCCTTGATCGTCTTCGCCTTGGCGGGCGACTCGACGATCACGAGGCGTCGGCCGCCCTGTGCGGTCTCGCTGGTCGGGGACAACTTCGCTCTTCTCTCCGGTCGGCACTCGGTGGGCGGTCACTGCGGTAGGCCCGGGGACCGGCCGCTGTGGCGCTGTCGTGCTGCTGCGTGGTGCTGCTGCCGCTGCGGAGTGTGACGGTACAACCCGCCCCCGTGTCAAACGGCGAAAGCCCGCAACGGCCACTCGAACGGTAACCCGACTCCGGCCATTCCTGCCGCCCGGACCGGCACGACGGTGTTCTGCGGCCGTCTCAGAGCCGGGCGAAGCACCACACCCCGAGCAGGAGACAGACCGCGCCGACGGTGGTGGTGACGGCGACGGCCCGCCGTGTGGCCACCCCGTGGGCGACCGGCGCGCCCTGGCCGACCCGTACCCCGGTCCACAGCAGCAGCCCCGCCCCGAACAGCGCGAACGCCGTTCCGGCGAAAATCGCCGGTCCACTCTCCATCTTCCTACCCCGATTCCGTCCCGATGCCCGGGGCGCTGACCGGATGGTCCGGAAAACGTCCCCTCAGGGCAGCGGGGCCGAGGCTGGCACTTCCGGACGTCAGCGGCGCGAATTCAGGGTGAACGACGCGTGGGTTCACCCGGGCGGGGGCCGGTCCTTGGCCGATTCCACCCCCTGGTCCGGCACCCTGACCGCCCTCCGGTCCAGCACCCTGGTCCGGCCCCCCGGTCCGCCCGCAGGCGGGGCCAGGGCCGGGGATCGGAGGTGGGGATCGGAGGTGGGGATCGGGGGTGGGGATCGGGGGTGGGGGCTCAGCGGAACGCGCCCGCCGGCTCCAGGAACCCCTCCTCCACCAGCAGCCGCAGCGCCTGCGGGGTACGGTCCCGCAGCAGCACCGGGTCCTCGCCGATGAGCTGCGCGATGGCGTCCAGGATCCGCCCCGCGGGCAGGGTGCCGTCACAGGCCCCGGCGAACCCCGCGCCCACCGTGTCGACCTTGGTCGCCCGGCGCATCCCGCGGTTCTGCCGCAGCACCACATGCTCGGGGTGCTCCTCGCCGGGGAGCCCGACCTGTTCCTGACCGACCTCGGGCGCCAGCAGGAAGTGATCCGCGAGCAGCGCCGCGTCGTCATGGGTCCGCAGATAGTCCTGCCGGTCGAAGTGGGCCCGCACACTCGTGCCGAGCGGCTGCTCGACCGGGTGCGGCCACTCCTCGGCCACCACCGAGGGCCGCTCGGCGCCGGACTTGCGCAGGGTGATCCAGCCGAAGCCGACGGCCCTGGTGCCGCGCGCCTCGAACTCGTCCAGCCACTCCTCGTACCGGCGGCGGTAGCGCTCCGGGTCGCCCCGGTGGTCACCGCTGTCCCGCAGCCACAGCTCCGCGTACTGCGTGATGTCCTGCACCTCGCGCTGCACGATCCAGGCGTCGCAGCCGCGCGGCACCCAGGAGCGCAGCCGCTCCTGCCACGGCTCGCCGTCGACGTGCTGCCAGTTGGCGAGGAACTGCGCGTACCCGCCGTCGTTCAGCCGGTCCCCGGCCTGCTGGACGAGCGAGCGGCAGAGGTCGTCACCGCCCATGCCGCCGTCGCGGTAGGTCAGCCGGGCGCCCGGCGAGATCACGAACGGCGGGTTGGAGACGATCAGGTCGAAGGTGTCCTGGGCGACGGGCTCGAAGAGCGACCCCTCGCGCAGCTCCGCCCCGGGCGCCGCCGAGAGCGCGAGGGTGAGGCGGGTGATGTGCAGGGCCCGGGGGTTGAGATCGGTGGCGGTGACACGGGTGGCGTGCTGGGCGGCGTGGAGCGCCTGGATCCCGGAGCCGGTGCCCAGGTCGAGCGCGCTCGCCACGGGGGTGCGCACGGTGATACCGGCGAGGGTGGTGGAGGCGCCGCCGACACCGAGCACCACCTGCTCGTCCTGGTCCGCCGAGCCGCCCGCGCCGCCGACGGCACAGCCGAGGTCGGAGACGACGTACCAGTCCTCGCCGTCGGGGCCGCTGTAGGGGCGGATGTCCACGGTGGCGCGGACCCGGTCGCCGTCGCCGACGACCCAGCCGTCCGCCAGGCACTCCGCCAGCGGCAGCGCCGCCCGCGCGCTCTCCCGCGGTACGGGCGACTGGAGCAGGAAGAGCCGTATCAGCGCGTCCAGGACATCGCCGCCCCGGGTGGCGCGCAGGGCGGGGACGGTCTCACTGCGGGCGAGGGCGGCGTACGCGGGGGCGCCGAGCAGGTCGAGCAGCCCGTCGGCGGTGAACGCGCCGGTCAGCAGCGCGTCCCGCAGCCGCGGGGCGGAGGTGGGCGAGGGCAGGCCGGAAACGGCACGGGTGGTACTCACACCACCCATTGTGACCGCCGCCACCGACACCCGCCGACGCCCCGCCGTGTCTCCTCACCCGGGCGCCGGGCGGGGGGACGGGGTCAGCTGCCCGAGGGGGCACCGCCCGTGGCCGGCGCCACCGGCTTGCAGCCGGACTGCTTGGTCATCGCCTCGCCGGTCTCGCCCGCGCGCAGCCGGTCCCGGGCGGCCTGGTTCTGCTCGATCTTCCGCAGTCCGTCGGCGACGGGCCGCAGCCCATCGGCGAACTCCTGCTGGTCACCGGTGTCCAGGGCGTCGACCTGCTTCTTCAGGTCGAGGTACGACTTGGCGTTGGCGTCCAGTTCGGTGGCGGCGGCCTTCACCAGCTGCTCACCGTTCTCGACCGGCGGGGTGCCGGCCTCGCGGAAGGCGCCCGCGTACCCCTTGTAGACATCGGCGAGGTCCTGGAACGCCTGGGAGTCCGCGGTCTGGATGTCGCCCGGCTTGCCGTCGGAGGCGGTCGAGCGGATCAGTTCCTCGGCCGCGGCCTGCTTCTTGAGCTGCGGCTTGGCGGCGTCGCAGTACTTCTTGGCCCAGTCGTCGACCGTGAATTTGTCCTCTTCGCCGCTGCATCCCGACAGTGCCAGCACCAGGACCGCGCCACCGGACAGCGCGACCGCGAGCTTCTTGTTCACCTTCACCGGATCGGTCCCTTCCAAGGCTCCTCGGCCCCGGAACATACACGTCGGGCGGGCGACAGTCGGTCGCCTTTCATGAGGTTCGTACGGTATTGCAACCATTTGCACCACACGAGAGAAGGCTCACCACGGCCGCGATCCCGGCCGCGCACACGGGGACGGGACCGGGACGGACCCGGCGGAAACGGGGCCGGTACGGACGGGGCGGGCGGCCGGCGCGCCAACACGCGCCGTCCGCCCGCCCCTTGAGCTCCCGCGAGCCGGGACCACCCGGCCAGGGTGACGAGCCGGGGCTACGACACCACCGCGGGGTCGGGTGAGGCCGCGCCGTGCTCGGCCGGGGCCGGGCTGCCTCCTTCCACGGTGAGGGGCCGGCGCTTGGACACGTACACCGCGCCGACGATGATCGCGATGGCGAGTACGGCCACCAGCGCCCTGATCGCGGGGCTGGCGTCGTCCCCGTAGCTGAACTGGACGACCGCGGGCGCGATCAGCAGCGCCACCAGGTTCATCACCTTCAGCAGGGGGTTGATGGCCGGGCCCGCGGTGTCCTTGAACGGGTCGCCGACGGTGTCGCCGATGATGGTCGCCGCGTGGGCCTCGCTGCCCTTCCCGCCGTGATGGCCGTCCTCGACCAGCTTCTTGGCGTTGTCCCAGGCCCCGCCGGAGTTGGCGAGGAAGACGGCCATCAGCGTGCCGGTGCCGATCGCGCCCGCCAGGAACGCGCCGAGCGCCCCGACACCGAGCGAGAAGCCGACCGCGATCGGGGTGAGCACCGCGAGCAGCCCGGGGGTCGCCAGCTCCCGCAGGGCGTCCTTGGTGCAGATGTCGACAACCCGCCCGTACTCCGGCTTCTCGGTGTAGTCCATGATCCCGGGGTGCTCGCGGAACTGCCGCCGCACCTCGTAGACGACCG
Organism: Streptomyces sp. NPDC000594; assembly: GCF_040299965.1. NCBI lineage: Bacteria > Bacillati > Actinomycetota > Actinomycetes > Kitasatosporales > Streptomycetaceae > Streptomyces > Streptomyces sp. NPDC000594. Next base: position 138,162 of record NZ_JBEPCY010000003.1, read on the forward strand.
CTCCGGCGGACCGGGAGACCGCGTTGATCGCCAGCCCGGAGAAGAGGAAGACCACCGCCGCGCCGAGGATCAGCCCGACCAGGTTGTTGGGCTGGGAGATGTCCATGACCAGGTTCATGGGCGCGCCATCGCCGACCTTCTCGCCCACATCACGGGCGGCGGAGGCGATGGCGTCCCGGTACGAGCCGAAGAGCGCCGCCGCCGCCAGCACGGCCGTGGCGATGGCGATTCCCTTGGTGATGGCCTTGGTGGTGTTGCCGACCGCGTCCAGGTCGGTGAGGACCTGGGCGCCCGCGCCCTGGACATCACCGGACATCTCGGCGATTCCCTGGGCGTTGTCGGAGACGGGCCCGAAGGTGTCCATGGCGACGATCACCCCGACCGTGGTGAGCAGACCGGTACCGGCCAGCGCCACCGCGAAGAGGGCGAGCATGATCGAGGTGCCGCCGAGCAGGAACGCGCCGTAGACACTCAGGCCGATCAGGAGCGCCGTGTAGACGGCGGACTCCAGACCGAGCGAGATCCCGCCGAGGATGACGGTGGCGGGGCCGGTGAGCGAGGACTTGCCGATGTCCCGTACGGGACGGCGATTGGTCTCGGTGAAGTACCCGGTCAGCTGCTGGATCAGGGCCGCCAGCACAATGCCGATGGCGACGGCGACCACGGCGAGGACCCGCGGGTCGCCCCCGTGGTTCTGGATGGCGGCCTCGGTGACGCCCTCCAGCTCCGCGTAGCTGGACGGGAGGTAGAGATAGACCGCCGCGGCCACCAGGACGAGCGAGATCAGCGCGGAGATGAAGAAGCCGCGGTTGATGGCGGTCATTCCGCTGCGGTCGGCGCGCCGCGGGGCGACCGCGAAGATGCCGATCATCGCGGTGACCACGCCGATCGCCGGGACGATCAGCGGAAAGGCGAGTCCGGCGTCGCCGAAGGCCGCCTTGCCGAGGATGAGCGCCGCCACCAGGGTGACCGCGTACGACTCGAAGAGGTCGGCAGCCATGCCGGCGCAGTCCCCGACGTTGTCGCCCACATTGTCGGCGATGGTCGCCGCGTTACGGGGGTCGTCCTCGGGGATGCCCTGCTCGACCTTGCCGACGAGGTCGGCCCCGACATCGGCCGCCTTGGTGAAGATGCCGCCGCCGACCCGCATGAACATCGCGATCAGCGCGGCTCCGAGGCCGAAGCCCTCCAGCACCTTGGGGGCGTCGGCGGCGTAGACGAGGACGACACAGGAGGCACCCAGCAGACCGAGGCCCACCGTGAACATGCCGACCACGCCGCCCGTACGGAAAGCGATCTTCATCGCTTTGTGCGCGACCTCGGTCAGATCTTTTTCGGGTTCGCCTTCCGCGGGAGTCGCCTCACGGGCGGCTGCGGCCACACGAACATTCGCCCGTACGGCCAGCCGCATGCCGATGTATCCGGTGGCTGCCGAGAAAAGCGCACCCACCAGGAAGAACACTGATCGGCCGGCCCGTTCCGACCAGTCGTCGGCCGGGAGAAGCAACAGCAGGAAGAACACCACAACGGCGAAGATGCCGAGTGTGCGCAGCTGGCGGGCGAGATAGGCATTCGCGCCCTCCTGCACCGCCGCTGCGATCTTCTTCATGGAATCCGTGCCCTCGTCGGCGGAGAGCACTTGCCGGACCAGCACTTGGGCAACGACCAGTGCGGCCAGTGCCACAGCGGCGATGACCATGACGATCAGCCGATTGTCGTCCGTGAGTACCGCAGCCGCGAGGGAAGGGGAAAGATCGGTCGGTTCTGAGCTGAAGAGTCCCGCCATTCGTCCTCCTTGACGTCGTTCAGAGCGCAAGATGTGGACGGATTGTAGGGAGCCGGACGGGATCAAAACAGGGCGCTGCAAATGCAATTGACCTTCAGCGGCTACTCAGCAAATGATCGAGTTCCGAAAATGAGCCCGAAAGCAGTAATGGGGCGAACTCATTGACGCTTGATCGATGATCTCGATAAATGATCTAGCGGAAGGAAAAATGCCCCGGTGGCAGGGTGTGATGACCACAGAAGTGGTTTACGGAAACACCGGCATCGGAGTGATGATCGGCCTCCGGCGGGCCCCCGCGCGCGGGCTCCCGGGGCACAGTCCGGCCCGTACCAGGTGTGGCCGGGAGGCGACCCGCGCGGGCCCGCCCGGGCCCGCGCGAAGGGCGGGCGGGGGCAGGGCACGGGGTCGGCGGGTACGGCCGCGTCAGGGCGGGTACGCCGGACATGCCGGACCCAGGCGGGTACGCCGGACCGGGGCCGGTTCCTACGGGCCGGTACGGACCGGTGCGTACGGAACCGACGCCAGGGATTTTGGAGCGGGCCGTGAGGCCAGGGCGGGCATGCCGGACCGGGCCCGGACGGTGGGACCGGAGCGGGCCGGATGGTGGCTCAGGGCCGGGATCAGGGCAGGACGGTCACCGGGGACGCGGGCCAGCTCATACGGATGACACCGCCCCGCTCACCGGCGGCGACCTCCAGGTCGTCCACCAGGCCCCGGATGACGGCGAGACCCATTTCGTCCTCGCCCTCCGGGTCCTCGTCGGCAGCCGCCCCGGGAACGCCCTCGGCGCCCTCCGTGGACAGGGCGGGGACCTCGTCCCCGACCTCGATCGAGAAGATCTTGTCCTCGTCGGTCAGCACCACATGGACGGGCGCGGTGATCCCCTGGGAGCGGTGCAGCCCGACCGCTCTGCTGCATGCCTCACCGACAGCGAGCCGGACCTCGTCCAGCACCGCCTCGTCCACCCCCGCCCGGCGCGCCACGGCAGCGGCCACCAGGCGGGCGGTCCGGACATGCTCGGGCTGAGCGCTGAAGCGAAGTTCGACGGTGGCCATGCGATCCCCCTCGGACGTACGGGTGCATCTCGGGACCCCGACCGGTGTGCCGGAACCCCTTTCTCATCGGCGGTCTTCCCCCTGGCCCCCCGGCCGGAGCGATCCGGGGGCGGGCCAGGGCCGTGCGCGGTGGGAGACGGGCATGCCTGAGCCACGGGCCGACCCGTGGAGCCGCGGTCGGCGGCAGCGGCCCGGCCCAGGATGGCGCCCGTGGCGGCCCGGCTCATGGCGGACGCCCGGCCGTCAACGGCCGGACCCCGGCCACCAGCCGGTGACCGTCTCCTCCGGACGGGGCTCAGTCGGCGGCCGAGACCGCTTCCTCCACTGTGGTGTGGATCGGGAACACCTTGGTCAGACCGGTGATCCGGAAAATTTTCAGAATGCGCTCCTGGTTGCAGACAAGACGCAGCGAGCCCTCATGGGCACGCACCCTCTTCAGGCCACCCACCAGCACACCGAGCCCGGTGGAGTCGAGGAAGTCCACTCCCTCCATGTCGACAACCAGGTGGTAGCTGCCGTCATTCACCAGCTCGACCAACTGTTCGCGCAGCTTGGGCGCGGTATACACATCAATCTCGCCACCGACCTCGACGACCGTACGGTCGCCGGCAGGTCCGGACACATTGCGAGTCGACAGGGACAGGTCCACGGATCCTCCAGCACCTTGCTATCGGGCGCCCGCCCCCACAGGACTCCCCGGCGGAGCCGGAGGACGGTCGCCAGCCGCGATGGCATTCAATCACTTACCAGCAGCCATGCACGACGCCTTGGGACCATTGTCCGTCACACCAGTGACACACTCGGTGCCGATGGCCAAGAATCTGCGTCCCAGAAGACCTCCCGGGAGCGGGGCGGACCGCCCCTCCCCCGGTGAGATCCTCGACCGACTCGCCACGGGGGCGGGCCGTGCCGCGCGCATCACTCATACGGAGCACTTGCCCCCGAGGCCGGGTCGCCATGCCGTCTGGCCCCACCGCATCCGCCCAGAAGTGATCAACGCCATTCAGGAGGCCGGGGTCGAGCACCCCTGGACCCATCAGGCGACCGCCGCCGGGCACGCGCTGGACGGCGAGAGTGTGGTGATCGCCACGGGCACCGCATCGGGCAAGTCGCTGGCCTATCTGGCCCCCGTCCTCAGCACCCTGCTCGACGGCGCCGAGGCGCCCAACGGGCGGGGCGCGACCGCGCTCTATCTCGCCCCCACCAAGGCCCTCGCCGCCGACCAGTGCCGCGCGGTGAAGGAGCTGGCGGCCCCGCTCGGCCATCGGGTGCGGCCCGCCGTCTACGACGGCGACACCCCGGTCGAGGAACGCGAGTGGGTGCGGCAGTACGCCACCTATGTCCTGACCAATCCGGACATGCTGCACCGGGGCATCCTCCCCGCCCACCCCCGGTGGTCCTCCTTCCTGCGCGCCCTGCGCTATGTCGTCATCGACGAGTGCCACACCTACCGGGGGGTCTTCGGCTCCCATGTCGCGCAGGTGCTGCGGCGACTGCGGCGGATATGCGCCCGCTACGGCTCCGAACCGGTCTTCCTGCTCGCCTCCGCCACCGCCGCCGAGCCCGCCGTCGCCGCCCAGCGGCTCACCGGAGTGCCCGTGGTGGAGGTCGCCGACGACGCCTCGCCCCGCGGCGAGATGGTCTTCGCGCTCTGGGAGCCGCCGCTGACCGAACTCCGCGGCGAGAAGGGCGCCCCGGTGCGCCGCACCGCCACCGCGGAGACCGCCGACCTCCTCACCGATCTGACCGTGAGCGGCGTCCGCACGGTCGCCTTCGTCCGCTCCCGCCGGGGCGCCGAGCTGATCTCCGTGATCGCCAAGGAGCGGCTGGCGGAGGTCGACCGCTCGCTGCCCCAGCGGGTCGCCGCCTACCGGGGCGGCTATCTCCCCGAGGAGCGCCGCTCCCTGGAGAAGGCCCTGCACTCCGGGGAACTGCTCGGCCTCGCCGCCACCACCGCCCTGGAGCTGGGGATCGACGTCGCCGGCCTCGACGCGGTCCTGATCTCGGGCTACCCCGGGACCCGGGCCTCGCTGTGGCAGCAGGCGGGGCGGGCGGGACGCGGGGGCCAGGGCGCCCTGGCCGTCCTGGTCGCCCGGGACGACCCCCTGGACACCTTCCTGGTCCACCACCCCGAGGCGCTCTTCCGGCAGCCGGTCGAATCCACCGTGCTCGACCCGGACAACCCGTATGTCCTCGCCCCCCATCTGTGCGCCGCCGCGGCCGAGCTGCCGCTGACCGAGGACGACCTGAAGCTCTTCGGACCGGCGGCCCCCGGTCTGCTGCCCCAGCTGGAGGCGGCCCAGCTGCTGCGCCGGCGGCCCACCGGCTGGCACTGGACCCGCCGGGAGCGGGCCGCCGACCTGACCGACATCCGGGGCGGCGGCGGACGGCCCGTCCAGATCGTGGAGGAGTCCACCGGACGGCTCCTCGGCACGGTGGACGAGTCGGCCGCCCACACCACCGTCCACGAGGGCGCCGTCCATCTCCACCAGGGCCGCACCTATCTCGTCCGGCGACTGGACCTGGACGACGCGGTGGCCCTGGTGGAGGACGCCGTACCGCCGTACTCCACCACCGCGCGCGACACCACCTCCGTCTCGGTGCTCGACACCGACATCCAGGTCCCCTGGGGCGAGGGACGGCTCTGCTACGGCTCTGTCGAGGTCACCAACCAGGTCGTCTCCTTCCTCCGCCGCAAGCTGATCACCGGCGAGGTGCTGGGGGAGACCAAACTCGACCTGCCGCCGCGCACCCTGCGCACCCGGGCCGTGTGGTGGACGGTCACGGAATCCCAGCTGGACGCCGCCCGGGTCGGGCCGGAGCAGCTGGGCGGCGCCCTGCACGCCGCCGAGCACGCCTCCATCGGGATGCTGCCGCTCTTCGCCACCTGCGACCGCTGGGACATCGGTGGTGTCTCGGTGCCGCTGCATCCGGACACCGGGCTGCCCACCGTCTTCGTGTACGACGGCCAGCCGGGCGGCGCGGGCTTCGCCGAGCGGGCCTTCCACACGGCCCACGCCTGGCTGGAGGCGACCCGCGAGGCCATCGCCGTCTGTGAGTGCGAGGCGGGATGTCCGTCCTGCATCCAGTCCCCGAAGTGCGGCAACGGCAATGAACCGCTGCACAAACGGGGCGCGGTGCGCCTGCTGACGGAACTGCTCCGGAACGCCGGGGACACCTCCGCCCCCCACCCCCCGTCCTGACCCGGGACCCCGGCCCGCGCCACCCTGCGGCCCGGCGTCCCACTCCGCCGGACCCGCCCGGGCCCGGGCCTCCAGGGCGTACGGACCGAGGCGGACCCGGGCGGTGACCTCGGCCAGCTCGCCGTGGACGGCGCACCGGACCAGCTCCGCCCCCTGCTCCCGGACCACCCGCCCGGCGCTCCCGCAGGCGGCGGGCCGGCCGGACAGGGCGAGATCGGCGGCGGCGAGGGCGGCCAGGTCCGCCGCTGCCCCGGCCCGGTGCCGGGCCACCACGATCTGCCCCAGGGCCAGCACCGCGGCGAAGACCGCGCAGAGCAGCGCCGCCGCCATCGCCACCCAGACGCTCGCGGCCCCCCGGTCACCCCGGGCACCCCGGGCGGGGACGCGCCGCGCGCCGCTCACTGGGCCCACCCGCCGGTGCCCACGGTGCCCATGGCGTCCTCGGCCAGGGCCACCGCCTCCGCCCTGAGCGTCAGTGCCATCGCCCCGGCGCCGGGCGCGGGGGCCGACACCCGGACCCGCCACAGGTCACCCGTACGCTCCAGCGCCACCCGGGCGCCCTCCGGTGCCGCCGACCGGGCCACCGCCGTCACCACGTCGGACGGCTCGGAGCGCGCCGCCGCCCGTGCCCCGGCGCGGGCCGCGTCGACGCACTGGATCTGGGCCGAGGCCGCCATCAGGGCCCACACCAGCGCCATCGCGAAGACCACCAGGGCGGGCAGGGCGACCGCCGCCTCGGCGGTCACCATCCCCCGGTCCCCGGCCGCCGTGGACACACGGCCCCGGCCCCGGTGGCCCGGCCACCCGGGCCCCGGGCCCTCCCGCGCCGGCGGCCTCCTTCGGGTGCGCGCCGCGCCGCCCGCACCGGCCGCGCCAGCCGCGTCAGAACTGGGCATCGAGCGCCCTTCCGATCAGCGCCTCCAGCGCACCGGAGACCGCACCACTGGTGACGATCTTGTAGAGAACCGCCGCGAAGGCACAGGCGGCGATCGTGCCCATCGCGTACTCGGACGTGGTCATCCCCGCGTCCCCGCGCCACCGGCCCCGCCAGGCCCGGCGCGCCCGGCGCGAGCCGCCCCCGCGACGGGCGCGCCGGGCGCCTCCCGCGGGTCCCGCCCCTCCGCCCGGGGCCCATCGGCCCCCGCGCACCGGATACCCGAGGCGCACCGCGCGCGAAGACCCGCGCCGCCATCCGTTCCGAACCGTGCTCACCATCTCGTCGCCCCCCAAGGACATCGCCCGGTGTCGACTGACATCACCTGACATTGCTTCATTTACCGTTCAACAAGCCCTCGGCCAGCCCGATCACCACGGGGGTGACCCCCACGGCGAGGAAAGCGGGCAGAAAGCACAGCCCCACCGGAGCGGTGACCAGAACCTGCGCCCTGCGGGCCCGCGCCGTCGCGGCCCGGGTGCGGTCGGCCCGCAGCCGCTGCGCCAGCCGGGCGACCGGATCCGCCGCGGGAGCGCCGCTGATGTGCGCCCGCTCCAGGCAACGGGCCAGCTCACCCGCGCCGGGCACCTCGGCCAGGGCGGCCCAGGCGGCCCTCGGCTCCCCGCCCAGCCGCAGCGCGGCATGGCACCGGAGCAGCCGGTCACCGAGCGGACCGCCCAGACAGCCCCCGACGGCGTCCGCCGCCTCGTGCGGGGCAGCCCCGGCCGCCAGACAGGCGGCCAGCAGATCGGCCGCCAGCGGCAGCCGGGGATCGGCGGCGGGCGAGCCCGAGCGCTCCCGCACCGGCCCGGCACCACGCCGACGACGGATCCCCTGGGCCGCCAGCAGCCCCAGGGCGAACCCGGGCAGGCCCTCGACCAGCACCCACACCCCGAACAGCGCTCCCGCCGGGACCGCCCAGGGCCGGAAGGACGCCACCAGGTCCGGCCGACGGCGCCGCCGGGCGGCCACCCCCAGCAGGCTCTCGCCCCGCCCACGCACCCGGCGCCGGCCGCGCAGGGCGGCGGCGGTGAGGCCCAGCCAGGCCGCGGCGAGCAGCACACCCACCACCGTCCCGGCCCCGGTCATGGCCCCGCCGCCGTCCGGGCGGGCCCTCCGGCCGGGACGCCACCCGGGGCGCCCGGGCCGGGGCCGGCGACCGGGCGGACGATCCTCGCCGCCCACCAGAGTCCGGCCGCCTCCAGCGCCCCGCCGACGGCCAGACAGAGCAGGCCGGCGGGGGTGTGCAGCAGCACCCGCAGCGGCTCCGCGCCCAGCACGCTCCCCAGGGCGAGGGCGACCACCGGGAGCAGGGCGAGCAGCCCGACCGTGGAACGGGCCCCGGCCAGCTGGGCCCGCAGATCCTCGCGCTGGTCCCGCTCGGCCCGCAGCGCCTCCTCCAGCCGGTCCACAGCCGCGGCCAGGCCCGCTCCCCCGTCCACGGTCACCTGCCAGCAGGCGGCGAGACCGGCGAGGCCCTCGGCACCGGGCTCCCGCGCGGCCTCCCGCAGCGCGCCCGGGACATCACCCCCGAAGCGGGCGGCCGCCGTCACCGCCGGACCCGCCGCCCCGAGGGCGTCCCCGCCGCCGGTGGTCTCCCCGGCGGCGACCAGCAGCGCCCGGCCCGGCTGGAGCCCGGCCCGCAGCTCGGCCGTGACAGCGCCGCAGAGCGCGATCACCGCGTCGGCCCGGCGCTCCCTCGCTGCCGCCCCGCGCCGCGCCCGCAGCCACCGCCCGACCAGGGGGACCGCCCCCGCCCCCAGCAGCAGGGGCAGCGGCGATCCGCCCAGCACCGCCAGGGCCAGGGCGACCGGGAGACAGAGCCACTCCCGGCCAAAGCGCCCCAGCGTCGGCAGCGGGCGCACCCGCCACAGCGGCTCGGGCGGCAGCGCGCCGCCCGCCCCCGCCAGGAGCAGCCGGGCCCGGGTGGTGCCGGTGTCCCGGCCCATCAGCAGCCAGGCCGCCACAGCGAGGCACAGCGCTGCCGTGTAGAGCGGCTCGGGCGGGCTCATGAGACGCTCCCCAGCAGCCCGCTCAGCCGCGTCCAGCCCCGCTCCCGGGTGAACTCCCCGGAGCCCCAGCGCAGCGCGGGAACCGTGCGCACCCACCCCGCCCGGTCCCGCTCCAGGATGTGCACCTCGGCGACCCGCCGCCGGCCGTCCCGGTCCCGTACGAGATGGATCACGAGGGAGAGCGCGGCGGCGAGCTGGCTGTGGAGGGCGGCCCGGTCCAGCCCCGCAGCGGTCGCCAGGGCCTCCAGCCGGGCCGGGACATCCGCCGCGGCGTTGGCGTGGACCGTGCCGCAGCCGCCCTCATGGCCGGTGTTCAGCGCGGCGAGCAGCTCGGTGACCTCGGCGCCCCGGACCTCCCCGACGACCAGCCGGTCGGGCCGCATCCGCAGGGCTTGGCGGACCAGGTCGCGCAGGGTGACCCGGCCCGCGCCCTCCTGGTTGGCGGTGCGGGACTGGAGCCTCACCGTGTGGGGGTGGTCGGGCCGCAGCTCGGCCGAGTCCTCCGCGATGACGATCCGCTCCCGCTCGCCCACCAGGCCGAGCAGACCGGCGAGCAGGGTCGTCTTGCCGGTGCCGGTGCCGCCGCTGATCAGGAAGGAGAGCCGGGCCTCGACCACGGCCCGCAGCAGCAGGTCGCCGCCGGGTGGCAGGGTCCCGGCGGCCACCAGCTCCGCCGGGGAGAAGGCACGCGGGCGCACCACCCGCAGGGAGAGGCAGGTCGAGCCGATCGCGACCGGGGGGATGACGGCGTGCATCCGGGTCCCGTCCGGCAGCCGGGCGTCCACCCAGGGGCGGGCGTCGTCCAGCCGCCGCCCGGCGACGGCCGCCAGACGCTGTGCCAGACGGCGGACGGACGCGGCGTCCGTGAAGGTCACCCCGGTGCGCTCCAGCCCCTGTCCCCGGTCCACCCAGACCCGGTCGGGGGCGGACACCAGGACGTCGGTGACCGCGGGGTCGGCCAGCAGCGGCTCCAGCGGCCCGGTACCGACCAGCTCGCAGCGGAGTTCCTCGGTGCCGCCGAGGATCTCCGCGGTGCCCAGCAGCCGCCCCTGGGCCCGCAGCGCCGCCGCGACCCGGGCCGGTGTGGGTTCGTCGCCGCTCTGGGCGAGCCGCTGCCGTACGGCGTCGAGGAACGCGGCGGTCATGACGGTGCCCCCGGCATCAGCGCACGCTCCCAGAAGGTGGCGCAGAAACGGGCGAGCGGGGTGCCCGCGCGGCCCGGCGGGCAGTCGTCCGGGGTTTCGGAGGGGGCGCCGGGATCCCAGGGCATCTCCCCCGCCAGGGGCAGGCCCAGCGAGGCGGCCACCCAGCCGTCGTCCAGCCCCGAGGTGTAGGGCCCGCGGGCGACGACCCGCAGATCGCGCAGGACCATGTCCACGACGGACGCCACCCGGCTCGCGGCGGCGACCGGCCGGAGCCCGCCGGGCACCACCAGCAGTCCGAGGTCGAGCTGGGCCAGCGCCTCGACCACGGCCTCGTCGACCCGGCGGGGCAGGTCCACCACGACCACCCCGCCGCGCCTGCGGCCCGCCGCGAGCACCGCGCGCAGGGCCTCGGGCGGGACGGTCACCGTGTCGCCCCGGTCCCAGCTGAGCACCCGCAGCCGATGCAGCTCGGGCAGCGACTCCTCCAGCGCCCCACCCGCGACCCGACCCTTCGCAGAGGCGAAATCCGGCCACCTTCTGCCCTCGGCCCGCTCCCCGCCGAGCGCGACGTCGATCCCGCCGCCGAGCGGGTCCCCGTCGATGAGCAGGGTGCGGTGGCCCTCCCGGGCGGCGGTCACCGCGAGGGCGCAGGCGAGGGTGGAGGCACCGGCTCCGCCGCAGCCTCCGATGATCCCGACGGTCGTCGCCGGTGCTCCGACGCCTTCGACGGCGTCGGCGATCCGGTCGACGAGAAACCGCTCGGCGTCGGGAAGGCGCACCACTCCGTCGGCACCGATCTCCACGGCGAGCCGCCAGACCTCGGGGTCGTCCTGCTCCCGCCCCACCAGCAGCACCCCGTGCCTGCGGGAGACGCCCCGGCACCGCCCGGCGACATCGTCGCCGACGAGGATCAGCGGCGCCGCCTCCCAGACGCTTCTGCGCTCGGGCACCGTGTGATGGACCTCGGGCTCGGTCCCGGCGGCGGCGCACAGCCGCAGCAGATCGTCGAGCAGTTCCATGTCCTCGGTCAGGATCAGAGGCACGGGCCGCCGTTCTCCGGCGACCGGTGTCCCCTTCGACCTGAGGGATCCAGCCACGATCTCCACCCCCTGATTGCCGCGATCCCGCCGCGATACGGGATCGGTGATTCCTGGCATCCGCGAAGTTCGCGGGTGGAATCACGGTGCGGCACACCGGAAAATCGTGTGGATCTTGCTGAAAAGCTGTGGACAACCAGCCGGTTGTGAATATCCCCGTAGCCCATACCGGTGACTCCCAGCCGCACCTCTTCCGCTACGGACAGTGACCATGCACAGTGGAAGAGGTCCACTCGCGAGAGGTCCGACGGAAGGAGATACGGGCGTGAGGAATCCGGGACGAAAGCCAAAAACGCATCCGGACATGCGACGACCCCCGCCGGGGGGGAGAGCGGGGGTCGTCTCTCCGGTCGGCTCGGGGGGGGAGGAGCCGATCCGGGTTAGCACGGTCGCGAACGATCCGTGACTTCCATGGTGTACCCGAGAGCCCTCTCAGGCAAACCCACACGCCCTCGGGGTACGCCGAATGGCGGGCACCTATGCTCTGCTCGTGGAAAACCACTCGCTGCCTCGCACAGCTGCGTTCTTTGACCTGGACAAGACGGTCATTGCGAAGTCATCGGCGCTGACCTTCAGCAAGTCCTTCTACCACGGCGGCCTGATCAACCGGCGCGCCGTACTGCGCACCGCCTATGCGCAGTTCGTTTTTCTCGCGGGTGGCGCCGACCATGACCAGATGGAGCGGATGCGGGAGTACCTCTCCGCCCTCTGCAAAGGCTGGAACGTCCAGCAGGTGAAGGAGATCGTCGCCGAGACACTGCACGATCTGATCGATCCGATCATCTACGACGAGGCCGCTTCCCTCATCGAGGAGCACCACACCGCCGGACGCGATGTGGTCATTGTCTCCACCTCGGGCTCCGAGGTGGTCGAGCCCATCGGCGAGCTGCTGGGAGCCGACCGCGTGGTCGCCACCCGCATGGTGGTCGGCGAGGACGGCTGCTTCACCGGCGAGGTGGAGTACTACGCCTACGGCCCCACCAAGGCGGAGGCCATCCGTGAGCTGGCGGAGTCCGAGGGTTACGACCTCGCCCGCTGCTACGCGTACAGCGACTCCGTCACCGATATACCGATGCTGGAGTCCGTGGGTCACCCCTACGCGGTCAACCCGGATCGCGGACTCCGCCGGGAGGCCGCAGCCAGGGACTGGCCGGTTCTCGTCTTCAACCGTCCCGTACGACTGAAGCAGCGCCTCCCCGCGATCCCCATGCCGCCCCGCCCCGCCCTGGTGGCCGCCGCGGCGGTGGGAGCCGCCGCAGCCACCGCCGGGCTGGTCTGGTACGCCAGCCGCCGACGGGGCGCCACCGCACGGGCCGCCTCGGCGGCTCTCGCCGCAGGCGCGGCAGCGGTACGCACCCCGGAGGACCCGACCACCCGTTTCGCCCGAATTTGAACACAAAAGTAAAGAACTGGAGTCAGGGGTTCCGCTTCCTGGCGTGCTGGAGTACAAAGGAGTCAACGGCCCGCGAGACCATGGACATCCGAGAGGATCACCTGTAACGCATCAAGGCCCCACGGACCGAAGCATGGAAGCCGAGCACCCACGCGACGTCGACCCGTCGAATACGGGCCAGCCGCACCAGGCAACGGGCGAAGCTCCCGGCCTGATGGGCACAGCACATCGAGGACGCTTGGTAACCCGGTGGACATGCCGCGGCGGTACCGATCCGGTACCGCCGCAACCCCGTTCGGGACCGCCGTGCCGACCGTCCCCGCTCGGGACCGCCGCGCGGACCATGCGGACCGGGCCCGGCGGTCCGGATCGAACAGCCCGGACTCAGGCGGCTCCCCGCTGAAGCGCCTCACAGACCGCCGTCGACTCCCGGGCCCCCAGCTCGATCGAGCGCCCGCAGTACGCGATCCATGCGGCCATGCCCTGCGGAGACCCGGAGAGATAGCCGTCGAAGGCCGCCAGATAGGCCGCCCGCCCCTGTTCGGCGTGACCGGCCTCGGCCGGGCAGATCGCCTTGGGGTCGAGCCCGGCACCGATGAGGACGATCCGCTCGGCGGCCCGCGCGACCAGCCCGTTGCACGAGGAGAAGGGCCGCAGGGCCAGCAGCTCCCCGTGCACCACGGCAGCCGTCACCAGCGCGGGGGCGGAACCCCCCGCGACGATCAGCCCGGCCAGCCCCTCCAGCCGGCCGCTCATCTCCACCGCACCCGGCAGCGGGGCCTCGATCAGCGGCTCGTCCACCGGCTCACCGGCCAGCCGGGGGCGGCCCACCTCGCCGTCGTCACCCGTCCCGCCCGCCGCGAGCAGATGCAGCCGGGCCAGCACCCGCAGCGGCGACTGCCGCCAGACCGAGAGGAGTTGGCCCGCCTCGGCCGTCAGGCGGAGCGCCGCACCGACCGTACGGTCCTCGGACCCCTGACTGAAGTCACTGCGCCTGCGGACCTCCTCCAGGGCCCAGTCGGCCCCCGCGAGCGCGGCCGATCCCCGGGCTCCGCGCAGCGCGGCCTCCGCCGTGACCTCCATCGCCCGACGCCGCATGACCCGGTGCCCATAGATCCGGTCGACGGCCTTCCGGACCGCCTCCACGGAGTCCGGGACCCCCTCCAGCCCGGCCAGGGCGGCGAGCGGATCCCCCGGCGCGGGGGAGGAAGCGGCGGACGACACATGCGTACTCATAGGCAGCGAGGCTACGCGCCGACGCCCTCTGTCCCACCTTGGAGTGGTCTTCTTCACTTCACTTGACAACACCAGGCGATCAGAGCACTACTCTAGGTGAACATGAAGATCGCTTTCGTAGGCAAGGGCGGCAGCGGGAAGACGACGCTGTCCTCGCTTTTCATCCGCCATCTGGCCGCCCGGGGTACCCCTGTCGTCGCGGTGGACGCCGATATCAACCAGCATCTGGGGGCGGCGCTGGGCCTCGACGAGGAGCAGACGGGCGCACTGCCCGCGATGGGCGCCCAACTGCCACTGATCAAGGAGTATCTGCGCGGCTCCAACCCCCGTATCACCTCCGCCGACTCCATGATCAAGACCACTCCTCCCGGTGAGGGCTCACGGCTGCTCCGGGTCCGCGAGAACAATCCGGTCTATGCCGCCTGCGCGCGGAGCATGCCCCTGGAGGGCGCCGAGATCCGGCTGATGGCCACCGGCCCCTTCAGCGAGTCGGACCTCGGTGTGGCCTGCTACCACTCCAAGGTGGGCGCGGTGGAGCTGTGCCTGAACCACCTGGTGGACGGGCGGAGCGAGTATGTGGTGGTCGACATGACCGCCGGGTCGGACTCCTTCGCCTCGGGCATGTTCACCCGCTTCGACATGACGTTCCTCGTCGCCGAGCCGACCCGTAAGGGGGTATCGGTCTACCGCCAGTACACCGAGTACGCCCGGGACTTCGGGGTCGCGCTGCGGGTGGTCGGCAACAAGGTGCAGAGCGAGGACGACCTGGAGTTCCTCCGGGACGAGGTCGGTGACGACCTGCTGGTCGCCTTCGGGCAGTCGAACTGGGTACGGGGCATGGAGAAGGGCCGGTCCCTGCCGTTCGCCGGTCTGGAGGAGGAGAACCACCGGGCGCTGGAGAGCCTCCGCCGGGCGGCGGACGACGCGTACCCCCGGCGGGACTGGGAGCGCTACACCCGCCAGATGGTCCACTTCCATCTGAAGAACGCCGAGAGCTGGGGGAACGCCAAGACCGGGGTCGACCTGGCGGCCCAGGTCGACCCCGGCTTCGTCCTCGGGGAGGAGCTCGGGGAAAGGACCGAGGAACGGCCCGAGGAACGGTCCGAGGAGAGGACCGGGGAGAGGACCGGCGAAGCACTCGGGGAGCAGACGGCGGAGGTCAGCGCGGCATTGCCGGCGTGATCGTGTGCGGCAGTTCGGCCGTTACGGACCCGCCGCCCGAGTCGTCGTCCGGTTCCGGATCCTCCGGATCCTCAGGGTTCTCGCCGTCCCCGGTGCCCGGTTCCGCGTCCGCGCGGGACCCGGCGGGCCGGTCCGCCGCCGTGACGGGCCGGTCCTCCCGGGAGGTCCCGCCCGTCGGGGCCGTCGGCACCGTCCCGGCGGGGCGGGCGGCCAGGAACCGTTCCCAGCCGTCCGCCGGCCGCTCGCCCACTTCCAGGGTGCGCAGCTTCCGCAGCACCTCCGGGTCCTGGGCGT
Organism: Streptomyces sp. NPDC000594; assembly: GCF_040299965.1. Classification (NCBI taxonomy): domain Bacteria; kingdom Bacillati; phylum Actinomycetota; class Actinomycetes; order Kitasatosporales; family Streptomycetaceae; genus Streptomyces; species Streptomyces sp. NPDC000594. The sequence continues at coordinate 153,499 of NZ_JBEPCY010000003.1, forward strand.
CGAGCCAGTCGGCGAGCTGCCGGAAGGAGACACAGCGCACCTCCTTCTTCACGCACACCGTGGCGATGGTGTCCTCGATGGCGCGCATATAGGTGCCGCCGTTCCAGGACTCGAAGTGGTTGCCGATGATCAGCGGCGCCCGGTTGCCCCGGTAGGCGCGGTCGAAGGCGTGGACCAGGCCGTCCCGCATCTGACCGCCCCACAGCCGGTGCCGATCCGGGTCGCCGTGGACCGTCCCGGACTGGTTGATCATGAAGTTGTAGTCCATCGACAGCGTCTCGTAGGAGTGCCCGGGGAACGGGACGAGCTGCATCGACAGATCCCACAGCCCATGGTCCTTCTCCGGCCAGACCTGGTCGTTGACCCCACTGGTGTCATAGCGGAAACCCATCTCGGACGCGGCCCGGACGAAGTTCTTCCGCCCCTCCAGGCAGGGGGTGCGCGCGCCGATCAGCTCCTTGTCGTAGTCGAAGGGCAGCGGGGGCTCGTTCCGCAGCCCCGTGTTGGTCCGCCAGCTCTTCACAAAGGACTTGGCCTGGCCGATCTCGCTCTTCCACTCGTCGACCGACCAGGTGCCCACACCGCCGTCCGCGCCGCAGAAGTGGCCGTTGAAGTGGGTGCCCACCTCGTTGCCCTCCTGCCAGGCGCCGCGTAGTTCGCGCACCGTGGCCCGGATGCCCTCGACATCGTTGAAACCGATGTCGGAGCGGCCCGCGTCGTGCTGCGGCGGCAGATACAGCTCCGCCTTCTCCTCCGGGAGCAGATAGACGCCGCTGAGGAAGTAGGTCATCGTCATGCCGTACTTCCGGCCCACCGACCGGAAGTGGGAGAAGAGCCGCTGACTGTCCTCACCCGCGCCGTCCCAGGAGAACACCACGAACTGCGGCGGCCGCTGACCCGGTTTCAGCCGCTCGGGCCTCGGCTGGCGGGGCTGGGCCCCGGTGAAGGCGGTGGATCCGTCACCGATCAGGCGCGGGGCCACCTTGGGTGCCGGAGCGGCCTTGCGCGCCCCCGGCGCCCCCTCCTTCCCCCCGTCACCGGAGCCTCCGCAGCCCGCGAGGCCCACGACCACCGCCGTGGCGACCACGCCGACGGCGACCTTCCGCGCGGTGCCCCTCATGCACCCGACCTCTTCATGTGCCCGACCTCTTCATGCGCTCCGCCTCTTTCGTCTCACGCTCATGATTTGTACGACTTTGTGGTTATCCGACCGGTGTTCAGGACGGCGACAAGGTCGCATCGAGCGCGCGAGGGAGAGGAGGAGACGGGCCGCGTTAACCGGATTAATCACCGGATCGAGTGAAATGATGACCCATTTGCCCAGAAAATCATGCCGGACTCTTTACTCTGCATTACGATCCATTTACTGAGAGTTGAATCCCGCTGCTGCACGCCGTGACCCACGGCCGCGTCCCCCACATTCCGCGACCGCGCTGCCCCGGAGGAGACGGGAACATGTCTGCCTGCGTCCCCACCCGCACCGAAGACCACCCATCCGACCCGTCCGCGTCCGGCCCGGGGAAACCCGGCACCCCATCCGGCCCCGGCGGCAAGGGCCTGCGGCGCTTCCGCGTCCAGGCATCCGACCTGTCCGCTTCCATCTCCGTCTTCCTGATCGCGCTGCCGCTCTCCCTCGGCATCGCGCTCGCCACCGGCGCACCACTCCAGGCCGGCCTGGTCGCCGCCGCCGTCGGCGGGCTGGTCGCCGGGCGGTTCGGCGGAGCGCCCCTTCAGGTCAGCGGCCCTGCGGCGGGCCTGACCGTCGTCACCGCCGACCTCATCCAGCAGTACGGATGGCGGGTCACCTGCGCCATCACCGTCCTCGCCGGATTCGCCCAGCTCGGCCTCGCCGCCGTCCGGGTGGCCCGGTCCGCCCTCGCCGTCAGCCCCGCCATCGTCCACGGCATGCTCGCCGGTATCGGCGTCACCATCGCCCTGGCCCAGCTGCACATCGTCCTCGGCGGCACCCCCCAGAGCTCCGCCCTCGCCAATGTCCGGGCGCTCCCCGCCCAGCTCGCCGCCCTCCACCCCGCGGCGATCTCCGTCAGCGTGCTGACCGTCGCCCTCCTGCTCGCCTGGCCACGCCTGCCCGGACGCGCCGGGCGGGTCCTGCGCACCGTCCCCGCCGCCCTCGCCGCCGTCGCCGGATCCACCGCCCTCGCCGTGGTGGCCGGACTCCGGCTCCCCCTGGTCGACCTGCCGTCCTGGTCCAGCCACGCACTGCCGGCCAGGCCGGAGGGGCCCGTCCTCGGGCTGATCGCCGCGGTGCTGACCATCACCCTGGTCGCCAGCGTCGAGTCCCTGCTCTCCGCCGTCGCCGTCGACAAGCTCGCCTCGGCGCGCAAGGTGCCCGACATCCGCGTCCCCCGCGCCGACCTCGACCGCGAACTCGCGGGACAGGGCGCGGCGAATGTGGTCTCCGGAGCGCTCGGCGGGCTCCCCATCACCGGGGTCGCCGTCCGCAGCTCGGCCAATGTCGCCGCCGGTGCCGTCAGCCGCAACTCCACGATGCTGCACGGGCTGTGGATCGTCCTCGCCGCCCTGCTCCTCGTCCCCATCCTCGATCTGATCCCGCTCGCCGCCCTCGCCGCCCTGGTCATGGTCGTCGGCGTGCAGATGGTCAACATCACCCATCTGCGCAGCGTCAAACGGAACCGCGAGACCCTGGTGTACGCGGTGACCATGGCCTCCGTCGTCCTCACCGGCGTCCTGGAGGGCGTGGCGATCGGGGTCGCGGTCGCCGTGGCCGTCGCCCTGCACCGGCTGACCCGGACCCGGATCACCCAGGAGGACAACGACGGGATCCACCGGGTGCGCGTGCGCGGGCAGCTGACCTTCCTCGCCGTGCCCCGGCTCAGCCGGGCCCTCGGCCAGGTGCCGCCGGGCAGCTCCTGCGTGGTGGAGCTGGACGGCTCCTTCATGGATCACGCGGCGTACGAGGCGCTCCAGGACTGGCAGAACTCCCATGTGGCCCAGGGCGGCACGGTGGAGTTCACCGGGCGCGCCGGAAGCAGGATCAGCGAGCCCGCCTCCGAGACCCATGGCTGCTGCCGCCCCTGGATCCCCTGGCGCAACCACCACTGCGGCACCCGCCCCGGCGCCGGCAGCGCCCATCCCCTGGCGAAGGGGGTCAGCTCCTTCCAGCGCGACACGGCGCCCCTGGTCCGCGATGAGCTGGCCCGGCTGGAGCGCGAGGGGCAGCGGCCCTCCCAGCTCTTCCTGACCTGCGCCGACTCCCGTGTGGTGACCAGCATGATCACCGCCAGCGGCCCCGGTGACCTGTTCACCGTGCGCAATATGGGCAATCTGGTGCCCCTGCCCGGAGCGGACGGCGATGAATCCGTCGCCGCGGCGATCGAGTACGCCGTGGATGTACTGCGGGTGGACTCCATCACCGTCTGCGGGCACTCCGGCTGCGCCGCCATGCAGGCACTGCTCTCCGCGCCGCCGGTCGGCGCCCACACCCCGCTGCGGCGCTGGCTGCGCCACGGCCAGCCGAGTCTGGAGCGGATGAGAAGCCCCCACCGGCCCTGGGCGCGGATCTCCGGACGGCTTCCCGCCGACGCGGTGGAGCAGCTCTGTCTGACCAATGTGGTGCAGCAGTTGGACCATCTGCGGTGCCATGAGTCGGTCGCCCGGCGCCTCGCCGACGGCACCCTGCGGCTCCAGGGCATGTACTTCCATGTCGGGGAGGCCCAGGCCTATCTGCTCGCGAACGACGACGACCGCGCCGACGACCGTACCGACGGCTCTGTCGACGGACGGTCCGACGGCCGGGGCGGCGGCTGGGAGGAGGGATGGGGCAGCGCCCCCGGCCACCAGCACAGAAGCCGCGGTCAGGGACCCTCCTGCGGCGGCGGCAGCCGTGAGCATGAGTGTGCCGCCGTCTTCGACCGTGTGGCCCCGGCGGCGTCCGCCCTGGTCAAGACGCGTGTCTAGCCCAGGGACCGGCGCCGGGAGCAGGTGAGGTGCCGGAAGCAGGTGAGGTGCGGCCCGGATCCGGGCCGGGGGTCCGTTGCGGGGGTACGGATCCCCGCCCCACCGGGCCGGGCCGCGCTCACCGACAAGGGGCACCCCAGGTCCCGTGCCCGGTGCCGAACAGTCCAGCGCCGAAAAGTTTTTCCCGAGGGTGAACCGGATCCCCGGCTCATCCGTATCAAAGGATGACGCCTCCTTCCCGCCGCCCGGGAAGGAGGCGTCACCTCACACCCCGGGCCCGGTACCGCGTGGAACAGCGACGCACCGGGAGAACCTCCGACACACTGGACGGTACGGGGACTTCCGCATCCTGGGGCCGGATCCTCGGGATGGGCACGACAGGTCTAAACCAATAGCCGGAAAGCCTTGTCACCCAGGCCCTTCGGCTGATGAGCTATGGCCTCGGACCCATCCCCACAGAGGACGCCCTGGGAAAGGGAGATGTCGTGAGCAACGAGAGCCTGGCCAACCTTCTGAAAGAGGAACGCCGCTTCGCGCCGCCGTCCGAGCTGGCGGCGAACGCCAATGTCACAGCGGAGGCGTATGAGCAGGCCTCGGCGGACCGGCTCGGCTTCTGGGCCGAGCAGGCCCGCAGGCTCACGTGGGCCACGGAGCCGACCGAGACCCTCGACTGGAGCAATCCGCCCTTCGCCAAGTGGTTCGCGGACGGCAAGCTGAACGTCGCGTACAACTGCGTCGACCGTCATGTCGAGGCCGGTCACGGCGACCGGGTCGCGATCCACTTCGAGGGCGAGCCCGGGGACAGCCGGGCGGTCACCTACGCCCAGCTCAAGGACGAGGTCTCCCGCGCCGCCAACGCCCTGACGGAGCTGGGTGTCCGCAAGGGCGACCGGGTCGCCGTCTATCTCCCGATGATCCCCGAGGCCGTGGTCGCGATGCTGGCCTGCGCCCGTATCGGCGCGGCCCACTCGGTCGTCTTCGGCGGCTTCTCCGCCGACGCCGTGGCCTCCCGGATCCAGGACGCCGACGCCAAGCTGGTCATCACCGCCGACGGCGGCTACCGCCGGGGCAAACCCAGCGCGCTCAAACCCGCCATCGACGAGGCACTCACCAAGTGTCCCCAGGTCGAGCATGTCCTCGTGGTGCGGCGGACCGGCGAGGACACCGCCGTCACCGAGGGCCGCGATGTCTGGTGGCACGACATCGTGGACCGCCAGTCCAGCGAGCACACCCCCGAGGCATTCGACGCGGAGCACCCGCTCTTCATCCTGTACACCTCCGGCACCACCGGTAAGCCCAAGGGCATCCTGCACACCTCCGGTGGCTATCTGACCCAGGCGTCCTACACCCACCACGCCGTCTTCGACCTGAAGCCGGAGTCGGACGTCTACTGGTGCACCGCCGACATCGGCTGGGTGACCGGCCACTCGTACATCGTCTACGGGCCGCTGGCCAACGGCGCCACGCAGGTGATCTACGAGGGCACCCCCGACACCCCCCACCAGGGGCGGTTCTGGGAGATCGTGCAGAAGTACGGCGTCACCATCCTCTACACCGCGCCGACCGCGATCCGGACCTTCATGAAGTGGGGAGACGACATCCCCGCCAAGTTCGATCTGTCCAGCCTGCGGGTGCTCGGCTCGGTCGGTGAGCCGATCAACCCCGAGGCGTGGATCTGGTACCGCAAGCACATGGGCGCCGACCGGACCCCGGTCGTGGACACCTGGTGGCAGACGGAGACCGGCGCGATGATGATCTCGCCGCTGCCGGGTGTCACCGAGACCAAGCCGGGTTCCGCACAGCGCCCGCTGCCCGGGATCGCCGCCACCGTCGTGGACGACGAGGGCAACGAGGTACCGAACGGCGGGGGCGGCTATCTGGTCCTCACCGAGCCGTGGCCGTCGATGCTGCGCACGATCTGGGGCGACGACCAGCGGTTCATCGACACCTACTGGTCGCGGTTCGAGGGCAAGTACTTCGCGGGCGACGGCGCCAAGAAGGACGACGACGGCGACATCTGGCTGCTGGGCCGGGTCGACGACGTGATGCTGGTGTCCGGCCACAACATCTCCACCACCGAGGTCGAGTCCGCCCTGGTCTCGCACCCCAAGGTCGCGGAGGCCGCCGTCGTGGGCGCGGCCGACGAGACCACCGGACAGGCCATCGTCGCCTTTGTGATCCTGCGCGGTTCGGCCCAGGCCTCCGCCGAGGACGCCGATCTCGTGGCCGAGCTGCGCAACCATGTCGGCGCCACCCTCGGCCCGATCGCCAAGCCCAAGCGGGTGCTCCCGGTGGCCGAACTGCCGAAGACCCGCTCCGGCAAGATCATGCGGCGACTGCTCCGCGATGTGGCCGAGAACCGCCAGCTGGGCGATGTCACCACGCTCACCGACTCGTCCGTGATGGACCTGATCCAGGCGAAGCTCCCGAGCGCCTCCTCGGAGGACTGAGCGAGCGGCGGAACGGAGGCGCCGGTACGCGGCAGACGTACCGGAGCAGCGGGCACCCGGCGGCACCACGCCACGGGTGCCCGTTCCCGTTCCGCCAGGCACACCAGGCGCACCAGCCGCACCAGGGGAGGGCGTCCGCGTACCGGGGGCGGACACCCGGGGCCCTCCCTAGGGTGGAGGGGAAGGCCGACTTCACTCACTGTGTACCGGCATGTCCCCCCTGACCCGCCGCACCGCCCCTCTTGTGCTCATGGGTAAAGTAAGGAAAGCGTCAAGGACGCGACAAGAATCGAAAGGTGCGCCGGGAAGTCTGGTCGGCATGTGATCTGCCCTGCCCGACCGACCGGAGGTTCACCCCGATGGCCCCCACCCGCACCCCCGCTCCCCGCCGCTTCCTCGGCCGGCTCTCCCTGCCCGAGCGCACCTTCGTCGCGGACGCCCTGCGCACCGAGACCGTCGGCGGCGTACTGCTGCTCCTGGCCGCGATAGCCGCGCTGATCTGGGCCAACACCCCCCTGAGCGACAGCTATGACGCCGTACGGGACTTCCATATAGGCCCGGCCTCGCTCGGCCTCGACCTCTCCCTCCAGCACTGGGCGGCCGACGGCCTCCTCGCCGTTTTCTTCTTCGTCGCCGGAATCGAACTGAAGCGGGAGCTGGTCGCCGGAGAGCTGCGCGACCCCCGGGCCGCCGCCCTCCCCGTGATCGCCGCGATCTGCGGCATGGCCGCACCCGCCCTCGTCTACACCGTGGTCAATGTGGTCGGCGACGGCTCCCTGGACGGCTGGGCGGTGCCCACCGCCACCGATATCGCCTTCGCCCTCGCGGTCCTCGCCGTCATCGGCACCTCGCTGCCCTCCGCGATCCGCGCCTTTCTGCTCACCCTCGCCGTGGTGGACGACCTCTTCGCGATCATGATCATCGCGATCTTCTTCACCAGCGAGCTGAACTTCGCCGCACTCGGCGGCGCCGTCGTCGGGCTCGCCGTCTTCTGGCTGCTGCTGCGCAAGGGCGTACGCGGCTGGTACATCTACGTCCCGCTGGCCCTGGCCGTCTGGGGGCTGATGTACAACAGCGGCGTCCACGCCACCATCGCCGGTGTCGCCATGGGCCTGATGCTGCGCTGCACCCGGCGCGAAGGCGAGAAGCACTCCCCCGGCGAGCACATCGAACATCTGGTGCGCCCGCTGTCGGCCGGGCTCGCCGTGCCGCTGTTCGCCTTCTTCTCGGCGGGTGTCGCCCTCTCCGGCGAGGCCATCGGCGGGGTCTTCACCCGTCCGGAGACCCTGGGTGTGGTCCTCGGTCTGGTGCTCGGCAAGGCGCTGGGCATCTTCGGCGGCACCTGGCTCGCCGCCCGCTTCACCAGGGCCGAGCTGAACGAGGATCTGGCCTGGCCGGATGTGTTCGCCGTCGCCACCCTCGCCGGTATCGGCTTCACGGTCTCCCTGCTGATCGGCGAACTCGCCTTCGCGGGCGACCCGGCGCTCACCGACGAGATCAAGGCGTCGGTGCTGATCGGCTCCCTGATCGCCGCGCTGCTCGCCACGGTCCTGCTCAAGCTGCGGGTACGGGTCCACCGCTCGCTCTACGAGGCCGAGGAGCGCGACGAGGACCAGGACGGCATCCCGGATGTCTATGAACAGGACAATCCCGAGTATCACCTGCGGATGGCCGAGATCTATGAGAAGAAGGCGGCCGAGCATCGCCGGCTTGCCGAAGTCTCGGGGGCGTCGCAGGGTGACGGAGGCCTTCGGGCATGATCTGATGACGGACCGGAGACACGGAACCCAGAACCCTTGAGCATTCGAGAAGAGGAGCGGAGATGAGCAGCGACCCCGGCATCGGCGTCGAGCGCAGCCTCGGCCAACTGGTCGCCTCGGCCACCGCCGAGATGTCCGCGCTGGTCCATGACGAGATCGCGCTGGCCAAGGCGGAGCTGCGGCAGGACGTCAAGCGCGGTGTCACCGGCTCGCTGGCCATAGGTATCGCGGGGGTCCTGGCCCTCTTCTCGCTGCCGGTGTTCAGCTTCGCGGCGGCGTACGGGATCCACAATCTGGGACTCGGCCTCGCCTGGTCGTTCCTGATCGTGGGTGGCGCCTTCGTCCTGATCGCCGTCCTGCTGGCGCTGCTGGCGATCTCCAAGTTCAAGAAGGTCAAGCCGCCGGAGCGGTCCATCGCCTCGGCGAAGGAGACGGCCGCCGTGCTCCAGAACGTGAAGCCGCACCCCCGGGCGCCCGAGGCGGAGACCAGGATCCCCGCCTGACCCGTCCCTGACCGGTCCCTCCGGACCCTGACCCGGCCCCGACCGGTCCCTCCGGATGCCGGCCATGCTGGCCAGATCCGGACCGGTCCGCAGTGGCCGGTTCCCGATCGGTCACCCCGGGGCTCCCCCGGCCGGTGACCGCCCGAGCCGGAGACCACATGGGCGTCCGGGTTGTGGCACGCTCATGAGCATGACCGCCCCTGACACCGGTAATGGAAGCCCCGTCCGCATCGAGGGTCCCTGGACCCACCGCGATGTGGCGGCGAACGGCGCCCGCTTCCATATCGCCGAGATGGGCGACGGCCCGCTGGTTCTGCTGCTGCACGGCTTCCCGCAGTTCTGGTGGGCCTGGCGGCATCAGCTGCCCGCGCTCGCCGAGGCGGGTTTCCGCGCGGTCGCCATGGATCTGCGCGGCGTGGGCGGCAGCGACCGTACGCCCCGGGGGTACGACCCCGCCAACCTCGCCCTCGACATCACCGGCGTGGTGCGCTCCCTCGGCGAGCCGGACGCCGCGATCGTCGGCCACGACCTGGGCGGATATCTGGCGTGGACGGCGGCGGTGATGCGGCCGAAGCTGGTGCGGAGGCTGGTCGTCTCCTCGATGCCGCACCCCCGCCGCTGGCGTTCGGCGATGCTCTCGGACTTCTCCCAGACCCGCGCCGGATCGTATGTCTGGGGCTTCCAGCGGCCCTGGCTGCCGGAGCGGCGGCTGGTCGCGGACGACGGGGCGCTGGTCGCCGAGCTGATCCGCGAGTGGTCCGGGCCGGGTGCCTGGGACGAGCCGGCGCTGGATGTCTACCGGCGCGCGATGTGCATCCCGTCAACGGCGCACTGCTCGATCGAGCCCTATCGGTGGATGGTGCGCTCACTGGCGCGGCCGGACGGCATCCAGTTCAACCGCCGGATGAAGCGGCCCCTGCGGGTGCCGACCCTGCATCTGCACGGCTCGATGGACCCGGTGATGCGGACCCGCAGCGCGGCCGGTTCCGGCGAGTATGTCGAGGCGCCCTACCGCTGGCGGCTCTTCGACGGCCTCGGTCACTTCCCTCATGAGGAGGACCCGGTGGCCTTCTCCACGGAGCTGATCAACTGGCTGAAGGACCCGGAGCCCGACCGCCGCTAGATCGTCTCTTATGGGTGTTGCCGGGCTCGCGTGAGATCACCCCGTGCGCCGGAGCCGGGCCCCACCTCCATCAGTCACCCGAACGGGGCAGTCCGGGCAGCATTTCTGAACATCTGTCCATCGAACCGCCAATTGCCCGGCGCATACGCCAATTGGGCGCCCCTGACACGGTTACGGACCTTGAGGCACGGGCACACGTCCCGGTATGGGCTGGACGTACGACTACGGTGACGCGGCACGCAACCGTCGCTCGGTCAATGGACCGAGCACCCACAGCGGTGACGGTCCCCAGGGCCGGAGCCATGACGACTCGGCACAGGGCATCGGCATTCCGCGCATTCTGCGGCGCCGCGCACGATGGATGTCCGCGAGACTGCGGCACACCCGCCACTGAGCGGCGCTCCGGTGGCATCCGCGCGGTGCGCCGGGGACCGGCCGGCCGGAGCGCGCCCCTCCGTCAGAGGGCGCACCCCTCCGTGTCCACCTGCTGGTTCGCCGCCAGCCCCGCGCGGATGTCCTCGGTGATCTCGTCCACGGTCAGGGCGTACCCCGTGTCGGGGTCGTCCAGCGAGCGGGCGAAGATCACGCCGTACACCTTGCCCTCCGGGGTGAGCAGCGGACCGCCGGAGTTGCCCTGGCGGACGGTGGTGTAGAGCGAGTAGACATCGCGGCGGACGGTGCCCCGGTGGTAGATGTCGGGGCCACTGGCGTTGATCCGGCCGCGCACACGGGCGGAGCGGACGTCGTACGCGCCGTTCTCCGGGAAGCCCGCGACGATGGCGCCGTCCCCGGAGTCCGCGTCGCCCCGGGCGAACTCCAGTGGTTCGGCGCGCAGATCGGGGACGTCCAGGACGGCGATGTCCCGCTCCCAGTCGTACAGCACGACCTTGGCGTCGTACCGCCGGCCCTCGCCGCCGATCTGCACGGTGGGCTCCTCGACACCGCCCACGACATGGGCGTTGGTCATGACCCGGCGGTCACCGAAGACGAAACCGGTGCCCTCCAGGGACTTGTTGCAGCTCTGGGCGGTGCCCATCACCTTGACGATGGACTGCTTGGCACGGGCCGCCACCGGGCTGCCGACCAGCGCCGGGTCGGGGGGCCGGACCTCGGTGATGGGCTCATTGGAGAACGGGCTGAAGACCTGGGGCAGTCCATTCTGGGCGAGGACCGAGGAGAAGTCGTCGAACCAGGTGAACGCCTGTTCCGGCATCACCCGGGAGACTCCGAGGAGCACCTTGGAGCTGCGGACCTCCCGGCCCAGGGTGGGCAGCGCCGTCCCGGCGAGGGCGGAGCCGATCAGCCAGGCGACGAGCAGCAGCGCCACCACATTGACCAGCGCGCCCCCGGTGGCGTCCAGCGCCCGGGCGGGGGTCCAGGTGATGTGCCGCCGGAGCTTGTTGCCGAGATGGGTGGTGAACGCCTGGCCCACGGAGGCACAGACGATCACGATGACGACGGCGACGACCGCGGCGGTGGTGGACACCTCGGACTTGTTCGTCAGCTGGTCCCAGATCAGCGGCAGCAGATAGACGGCGATGAGCCCACCGCCGAGGAAGCCGCTCACGGACAGGATGCCGACGACAAATCCCTGGCGGTATCCGATGACCGCGAACCACACGGCGGCGACCAGCAGCAGGATGTCCAGCACATTCACCGTCATTTGCCTCGCAGATTCATCGCCGTCGACGCCGGACGGTCCGTCCTCCCGGCCCGGTCCCCGCCGGGAGGTCCGGCACGGTGTCCCGCGCTGGGCCCCGCTCCGGCGCCTTTCCGGAGGTCAGCCTGTCATGCGTGCCACTCCAGCGGGAGTCGCCGATCGTGGTCCCAGGGCTGCTCCCAGCCCGCGTAGTGGAGCAGCCGGTCGATCAGACCTGCGGTGAAACCCCAGACCAGGGCCTCCTGCACGGCGAACGCGGGGCCGAGGCGGCCCTGTGGGTGGACGGCGGTACCGCGATGGGCGGGGTTGGTGAGATCCGCCACGGGGACGGTGAAGACCCGGGCGGTCTCGGCGAGGTCGACCGCGCCGACCGGGCTGGGCTCGCGCCACCAGCCCAGGACCGGGGTGACCACATAGCCGCTGACGGGGATGTAGAGCCGGGGAAGCACCCCGAAGAGCTGGACACCGGCGGGGTCGAGCCCGGTCTCCTCCTCGGCCTCGCGCAGGGCGGCCCGCAGCGGCCCGGTGGTGGCGGGGTCGCCGTCACCGGGGTCGAGCGCCCCGCCGGGGAAGGCGGGCTGGCCCGCGTGTGAGCGGAGGGTCCCGGCCCGCTCCATCAGCAGCAGCTCGGGGCCGTGGGCGCCCTCACCGAAGAGGATCAGGACGGCGGACTGACGGCCGCCGCCGTCCCTCGGCGGGAGGAAGGAGCTGAGCTGGCGGGGGCGGACCGTGTCGGCGAAGCGGGCGACGGGGTCGAGCCAGGCGGGCAGCCCGTCGGCCGTGACCGGTGGCGCGGCGGAATCCGCCGCGGCCGGGCGGCCACCACTGTCCGTACCGGCACCGCCGGACCTGCCGTATGTCTCTTCTCCCGCGCGCATGGGCACCCCCTCCGTCACAACGCCCCGGGAGTCCCGGATCGTTCCGCTCGCGCCGGCCGCGCTGTCGCGGGCAGCCCCGGCATCCGCGAGGTCCGGGTCCGCGAGGTCCGGGTCCGCGGGATCATCCGGCCTCCCCGGCGGCGGGGGCGAGCGGCGGGGCGGGGCTGCCCGGGTAGTCCGGCGGCGGGTTCAGCCGCTGGCCCGGCCGGCCGCCCTTCTCGTACTTCAGCAGCTTGGCCGCCTTCTCGGGGTCGGTCTCCCCTTCGCCGTACGAGGGGCAGAGCGGGGCGATCGGGCAGGCGCCGCAGGCGGGGTTCCGGGCGTGGCAGATCCGGCGGCCGTGAAAGATCACCCGATGGGAGAGCATCGTCCACTCGGACTTGGGGAAGATCGTCGCGATCTCCGCCTCGACCTTCTCCGGATCCTGCTGCTCGGTCCACTTCCAGCGGCGCACCAGCCGCCCGAAATGGGTGTCGACGGTGATCCCCGGGACGCCGAAGGCATTGCCCAGCACGACGAAGGCGGTCTTCCGCCCCACTCCGGGCAGCGAGACCAGGTCCTCCAGCCGGCCGGGCACCTCACCGCCGAAGTCGTCCCGCAGCGCCGTGGAGAGGCCGATCAGCGAGCGGGCCTTGGCTCGGAAGAAGCCGGTGGGCCGGATGATCTCCTCCAGCTCCTCGGGGACGGCGGCGGCCAGGTCCTCGGGGGTGGGGTACGCGGCGAAGAGCGCGGGCGTGGTCTGGTTGACCCGGAGATCGGTGGTCTGGGCCGACAGCACGGTGGCGACCAGCAGCTCGAAGGGGTCGCGGAAGTCCAGCTCGGGATGGGCGTAGGGGTAGACCTCGGCCAGCTCGCGATTGATCCGGCGGGCACGCCGGACCATGGCCAGCCGCGATTCGGGCTTGCTGGAGGAATTGGCGCGATATGCGGCTTTTCGCACACCGTTCGGCCGCTGTTCGCCCACAGCGGAATTCTGCTTGGCCGACACTCGTCCAGCCCCCTTGGCCTGCGCTCTCACCGGCGAATTGGACACCCGGCAAGCCTACGGCCCACCACTGACATCCGCCCCGGCCACCGGTAATACGGACCCAATCGGGCCCCTGCCGCACGAACAGACACTCCAGTGCGTCAGACTTGTTGTGATTGATCGCACGAATATTTACTTGCCATGGGTCCCCGGGGGACAAGCCGGTCCACACGGTGGCCCCCGATGATGCCGGAGCGGCGTCGTGCGGTCCGGCATCATGGGGGGCCACGGTCCCTGAGCAGGTCGACAAGGAGAGAACTCGTGGACGACGTTCTGCGGCGCGCCCCGCTCTTCGCGGCGCTCGATGACGAGCAGGCCGCGGAGCTTCGCGGCTCGATGAGTGAGGTGACGCTCGCCCGCGGCGACGCGCTCTTCCACGAGGGCGACCCCGGAGACCGCCTCTATGTGGTCACCGAGGGCAAGGTCAAGCTCCACCGCACCTCCCCCGACGGCCGCGAGAACATGCTGGCCGTCCTCGGTCCGGGTGAGCTGATCGGTGAGCTGTCCCTCTTCGACCCGGGCCCGCGCACCGCGACCGCCACCGCCCTCACCGAGGTCAAGCTGCTCGGACTGGGCCACGGCGACCTCCAGCCCTGGCTGAACGCCCGCCCCGAGGTCGCGACCGCGCTGCTGCGCGCCGTGGCCCGCCGGCTGCGGAAGACCAATGACCAGATGTCCGACCTGGTCTTCTCCGATGTGCCGGGCCGGGTGGCCCGTGCCCTGCTCGATCTGTCGCGCCGCTTCGGCGTCCAGTCCGAGGAAGGCATCCATGTCGTCCACGATCTGACCCAGGAGGAGCTGGCCCAGCTGGTCGGCGCCTCCCGCGAGACCGTGAACAAGGCGCTCGCCGACTTCGCCCAGCGCGGCTGGCTGCGGCTGGAGGCCCGTGCCGTGATCCTGCTGGACGTGGAGCGGCTCGCCAAGCGCTCCCGCTGAGCCTCGCCCACCACCGTTCGCCGCTGAGCCTCGCGCGGCGGGGGGCGGCCGGGTGAGCACATGACGCGTACGACTGAGGGCCACCCGGGCGTCCCGGGTGGCCCTCGGTCATGCGTACCGGCGTCCCCGGCCGCCCCCAGGAGGTACGGCACGGGCGGCGGGCTCAGATCAGCCCGTGCTCCGTCAGATACTCCAGCTGCGCCCGTACGGACAGCTCGGCGGCGGGCCAGAGCACCCGGTCCACCTCCGCGTAGACCAGGGCCACCACCTCCTCGGGCGTGCGATGCCCGTTCTCGACCGCCGTCTCCACCTGGGCGAGCCGATGGGCCCGGTGCGCCAGATAGAAGTCGATCGCGCCCTGTGCGTCCTCCAGCACGGGGCCGTGGCCCGGCAGCACCGTCCGTACCCCCTCGTCCACGGTGAGCGCCCGCAGCCGCCGCAGGGAGTCGAGATAGTCGCCGAGCCGCCCGTCCGGATGGGCGACGACCGTCGTCCCCCGGCCCAGGACGGTGTCACCGGTGAGCACGGCGCCATCGGCGGGGAGATGGAAGCAGAGCGAGTCCCCGGTGTGCCCGGGGGTGGCCACCACCCGCAGCTCCAGCCCTCCGACCCGGATCACCTCGCCCGCCCCGAGCCCTTCGCCGGTCGTCCCGGGGAGGGGATCGCGGGCCCGCACCGGCGCTCCGGTCAGCTCGGCGAAGCGCGCCACGCCGTCGGAGTGGTCGGCGTGGCCATGGGTGAGGAGCGTCAGGGCGATCCGCCTGCCCTGCTCCTCGGCGACGGCGATCACCTTCCGCAGATGCCCCTCGTAGAGCGGGCCGGGGTCCACGACCACGGCCAGTCCGGAGCCCGGCTCGGCGAGGACCCAGGTATTGGTGCCGTCGAGGGTCATCGCGGACGGGTTCGGCGCCAGGACGCCCACCGCCCGCTCGGTGGCCGGTCCCGATGCCACGGAATCCCGGGGCCGTCCGGGCAGCGCCGCCGCCTCGGTCATCAGGAGCCTCCCATCGGGATGTGCCGGGTGAACTCCTTGTGCCCCGGCCAGGTGAGCACCACCTCGTCCCCCTCCATCCTGGCCGTGGCCAGTACGGGCGTCAGATCCCGGTCACCGGCGGCGTCCAGTGCCTGGGAGGCCCGGGTGTACGGGGTGATCGCACGCAGGGTGGAGACCGTGGGCGGCATCATCAGCAGCTCCCCCCGGTCGTAGCCCGCGATGGCCTCGGCGGGGGTGATCCACACCGTACGGTCCGCCTCGGTGGAGACATCCCGGGTGCGCTGCCCCTCGGGGAGGGCGGCGACGAAGAACCAGGTGTCATAGCGGTGCGCCTCGAACTCGGGGGTGATCCAGCGCGCCCAGGCCCCCAGCAGATCCGAGCGGAGCACCAGCCCCCGGCGGTCCAGGAAGTCGGCGAAGGCCAGCTCACGGTCGACCAGGGCCCGGCGGTCGTCCTCCCACTCCTCGCCGGTGGTGTCCGCGATCACCGTGTCGGGGGTGAGGCCGGCGAGCAGGACGCCCGCCTCCTCGAAGGTCTCGCGGACCGCCGCGCACACGATGGCCTGGGCGGACCCCTCGTCCACCCCGAGCCGGCCGGCCCAGTCGGCGAGGGAGGGACCGGCCCAGCGGACGGGGCGGGCGTCCCGCGCGTCCACTCCGCCGCCGGGGTAGGCGTACATTCCACCGGCGAAGGCCATCGAGGCCCGGCGCCGCAGCATATGGACGACGGGGTGGCCGGCCGCCGTGTCACGCAGCAGCATCACCGTCGCCGCCCGCCGGGGCGGTACGGGGATGAGCTCGCCGCGTGCGTGCGCCCGGACCCGCTCCGGCCAATCCGTTGGGTACCACTGACCTTGGGACATGGCCGGATGCTAGACGTTCGGGCCCGGATGTTCGAGTGGTCACCGATGCGGTGCCCCATGGCCGTCATGGCGGACCCGGTCGGCCGATGTTTCACGTGGAACATATGAACGAGACGGGAGACCGCCCCGGGACGGGCCGAGAGGCGGCCGGGTACTCCGGGCCGCCCCTCTTCCCATCCATTCCTGCTGTTCCGTTCCTCCCGTTCCGGGTGCGGGGTTACGCGGCGGCGTTGGAGTTGCCGCGCAGTTTCACATTCGCGGTGCTCGCGCTCTTGATGGCCGTCTCGATCTGGGCCATCGAGGAGCCGGAACCGAGCCCGGGCACGGTGGCGGTGTTCAGCGCGTACAGCGTGAAGGTGTACGGGTGGGTCGAGCCACCGGGACAGGGGCCGAAGTACTTCTGGGAGTTGGCGCCGCTGCCCATGGCCTTCTGTTTCGCCCCGTCCTGGCCCGGGACGGCGAAGCCCGCGCCCAGCCCCTCGGGCAGGGAGAGCCTGGTCGGCGGGATGTCCCAGATCGCCCAGTGCAGCTTGTTGCCGTTGTTGGCGACATCCGCGAAGACGACGGCGTACCCCCGTGCTCCGGTGCTGCCCGCTCCCCAGGCCAGCGGCGGTGACGGGTCCTGGCCCGCCGAACCGTCCCCGGCGCAGGTGAAGCGGGCGGGGATGCTTCCGTTGTCATTGAAGGCGCCGCTGGTCAGCTTGAAGTCGGGGGCCGGGGGCCCACCGGAGTAGACGATGTCGATCAGCAGGACCCGGTCGTTGTTCGCGGTGCCGTCCTTGTCCGCCGAGGTGGTGAGCCAGATGTCGCCGTCGTGGTCGACCTCGACCGTACGGAGCCGGTCATAGGTCCCCTGGAAGTACGTCTTCTGCTCCACGAGGTTGCTGGAGGAGTCGATGCGCATCCGGTAGACGCGCTCACCCCGGGTGGTCGCGACGAAGACATGGTCATTGATGATCGTCAGGCCGCTGGGCGAGCCCGCCGAGGTCGGCCAGGTCTTCTTGGGGGCGATATAGCCGGAGCAGCTGCCACCGGTGCCCTCACAGCCGGGCCAGCCGTAGTTGCCGCCCTTCTGGATGAGGTTGACCTCGTCCATGGTCCCGTCGCCGAACTCGGCCTGCCAGAGCCGGCCCCTGGAGTCGAAGTCGATGCCCTGCGGGTTGCGGTGGCCCATCGACCAGACGGCGTTGCCGAAGGGGTTGTCCGACGGGATGCTGCCGTCCTGGTTGATCCGGAGGATCTTGCCGTTGAGCGAGTTGCGGTCCTGGGCCTTGCTGGGGCCCTGGGCGTCGCCCATGGAGGCGTACAGCTTGCCGTCGGGGCCGAAGCGCAGCCGTCCGCCGTTGTGGAACCGGCTCTTGTCCATGCCGCGCAGCAGCACGGTGTACCCGGTGAGGGTGTTGTTGGTCTCCAGCTTCATCCGGGCGATCCGGTTGCCCTCGGAGGAGGTGTGGAGGAAGTACAGATAGCGGTCGGTGGCGAAGTCGGGGCTGACCTCGACGCCCATCAGACCGCCCTCACCACCGGTGGTCTGGGAGTTGGGGACCTTGCCGAGCAGGGTCTTCTGGCCCGACTTGGTGAGCCGGTGGACATTAAAGGTGTTCCGCTCGGTGTAGACGCCCGTACCGTCGGGAAGGAAGGCCAGGCCCCAGGCGACATCGACACCGCTGGCCAGGGTGGAGACGGGACCGGGGTCGGGGACCCCGCCGGGCTGGGAGCCGCCGGTGGTGACGGTGATCTCCGGGGAGAAGGCGGAGCGGTTGCCCTTGAGGTCATAGGCGCGGACCTTGAAGGTGTACGCGGTGTTCGCGGTCAGCCCGGCGACCGTGGCGGTGGTGGCGTCGGCGTTCTCGGCGAGGGTGCCGTCGCGGAAGACCTCGTACCCGGTGACCCGCACATTGTCGGTGGAGGCGGTCCAGGCGAGATCGACACTGGTCGCGGTCTTCCCGGGGGAGCGCAGTCCGCTCGGTGCCGTCGGCGGCTCGGTGTCCGGCGGGGCGGGCAGGGTGGCGATGGTCACCGCGTTGCTGGCGACGGAGACGTTCCCGGCGGCGTCCCGGGCGAAGACGGTCCAGTCGTACGAGGTCTCCGGCTCCAGACCGGTGACGGTGGCGGCGAGGGTGTCCCCGTCGACCGCCTTCATGTGCTGGCCGTGCTGGTAGATGTCGTACGCGACGACCTTCACATTGTCACCGGCGGCGTCCCAGGCCAGGGAGACGGTGGAGACGGTCGGCTCCTTGTCCTTGCGGAGATTGCCCGGGGCGGTCGGCCGCTCGCTGTCGGCGGGGCCGGTCGCGGTGACGGTGAGCTTGTCGAGGTTGGGTCCGTCGCCCGAGGACGTGGTCGCGCGGATCTTGTTGATCCCCGCCTGGAGGGTGGCCTGGGGCACCGGGACGGTCTGCCAGGTGGTCCAGGCTCCCGTGGACGGGAAGGAGAGGTCGTCGGCGACCGTGTTCCCGTTCACGGTGATGTCCAGGGCCCGGGCGGCGGTGGCCCCGAGGGCGTAGCGGAGGTCCAGCTTCGCGTTGGACGCCTGGGGTGAGTTCACGGTGAACTCCACATAGGCGCCGGTCACGACCTGGAAGTTGACGAAGCCGCTGCCGGAGTAGCCGGCGTGGTTGGACTCCACGGCGCCCTGGGAGATGGTCGCGGTCTCGGCCTCGTGGTCCGTACCGACCGGCCCGTCGGACGCGGTGACATCGAGATAGTCGAGGTTGGGCCCGCCCTCGGCGGCGGTGGCGGCGGCCCGGACGGTGTTGCTGCCCGCCCGGAGGGTGAGGGTGGTGGTCCTGGTGGACCAGTTGGTCCAGCCGTTGGTGGGGGCGAAGACCAGGTTGGTCGCGGCGCCGCCGTTGACGGAGATGTCCAGGGGGCGGTCGCCGGTCGTGCCATTGGCGAAGCCCAGGACCAGGGTCGCCGGACCGGCGGCGGGGGCGTTCACCGTGAACTCGACATAGCTTCCGGCGACATTGGTGTAGTTGACGAAGCCGCTGCCGGAGTAGCCGGTGTGGTTGGACTCGACCGCGCCCTGCGAGATGGTCGCGGTCTCGGCCTCGTACCGGACCGGGGCCGCCCGGTCCCGGTCGGACACCGGCACCGGCTCGGCATGGCTGAGCGGCGGCAGGGCCATGGTGAGCAGTGCGGTGGCCGCGGCCAGAAGGGTGCCGATCGCTCTGCGCGAGCGACGGGGGTGGCGGCGGCGGGGGAATGATGCCACTGATCCCTCCACGATCGGGGACGACGTGCACGGGGTGCATGGGGCGCATGGATCGTTCGTCGGCGTCCGGTGGCGTCCGATGGCGTCCGTCACTGCCGGTGGAGCGGCGTTTCCCTGGGTCGGTGGCTCGGTGGGGGTGGCTGCCGCGGGAACGACGACGGGGTGCGCGCTGGGTGGAGCGGGTGGGGGGCCCGGCGAGAGCCCTTGGCCGTTCCGATGGACTGCTCGGATGGATCGTTCAGATCGATCGTTCAGATGGATAGGAAACGTTCCTAACCATGAACAGAGGACACCCGCTGACAGTGCCACGTCAAGAGAAGTGCAAGCGTTTGCCGTACAGCGGATCCGATGAGGCCGGGCCGGTGGAACCGATGGCACCGCTCCGGCCGCAGGGCAGCGGAAAGGCCCCGTACCCACCGGAGAAACGGCGGGTACGGGGCCTTTGACCCGGGGCGTCAGCCCTGGACCAGCTCGACCTGGATCTCGACCTCGACGGGCGCGTCCAGCGGAAGCACCGCGACACCCACGGCGCTGCGCGCGTGGACGCCCTTCTCACCGAGCACCTCGCCCAGCAGCTCACTGGCGCCATTGAGGACACCGGGCTGCCCGGTGAAGTCGGCCGCGGACGCCACAAAGCCGGTGACCTTCACCACCCGGGCGATCCGGTCCAGATCCCCGGCGACGGACTTCACCGCGGCCAGCGCGTTCAGCGCGCACACCCGGGCCAGCTCCCTGGCCTCCTCGGCGGTGACCTCCGCGCCCACCTTGCCGGTGACCGGAAGCTTGCCCTCCACCATCGGCAGCTGACCCGCGGTAAACACATACGGGCCCGAGACCACGGCCGGCTGGTACGCCGCCAGCGGAGGCACCACGTCCGGCAGGTTCAGCCCCAGCTCGGCGAGGCGTGCCTCGACGGCGCCGCTCATGACTCCTTCGCCCGCTTCAGGTAGGCCACGAGCTGCTCGGGGTTGGGGCCGGGTACGACCTGGACCAGCTCCCAGCCGTCGCTGCCCCAGTTGTCCAGAATCTGCTTGGTCGCGTGCACGAGAAGGGGCACGGTCGCGTATTCCCACTTGGTCATGGAGCCGACTGTAGCCGTAGCGGCGCGGCGCTTCGGCATGAGGCCGGGTCACGACGGCCCCCGCCGTACGTACCCCGTACGTACCCCGGGCTGCACCCCGACACGCTCCGGCACGCTCCGAGCGCACTCGGGGCGCACTCCGGCGTGACGCAGCCCGCACACCGCCTGTGCGTAGGGCGCCGCGCGACTGGTTAGGCTCGAATGTGTGAGCAGGCTCCAGGTCGTCAGCGGCAAGGGTGGCACCGGTAAGACCACGGTCGCCGCCGCCCTCGCGCTCGCCCTCGCGACCGAGGGAAAGCGGACTCTCCTCGTCGAGGTGGAGGGGAGGCAAGGCATCGCCCAGCTCTTCGAGACGGAGGCGCTGCCCTACGAGGAGCGGAAGATCGCCGTCTCCTCCGGGGGCGGTGAGGTCTTCGCGCTGGCCATCGACGCCGAGCGGGCACTCCTCGACTACCTCCAGATGTTCTACAAACTCGGCAGCGCCGGGCGGGCCCTCAAAAAGCTCGGCGCCATCGACTTCGCCACGACCATCGCCCCGGGCGTCCGGGATGTGCTCCTGACCGGCAAGGCGTGCGAGGCCGTGCGCCGCCGGACCAAGCAGGGCTCGTACACATACGACTACGTGATCATGGACGCCCCGCCCACCGGCCGGATCACCCGCTTCCTGAACGTGAACGACGAGGTCGCCGGGCTGGCGAAGTTCGGGCCCATATACAACCAGGCCCAGGCCGTGATGCGGGTGCTCAAGTCCCCGCAGACCGCCGTCCATCTGGTGACCCTGCTGGAGGAGATGCCGGTCCAGGAGACCGCGGACGGCGTCGCCGAGCTGCGCGCGGCCGATCTCCCGGTCGGCCAGGTGATCGTGAACATGGTCCGGCCGCAGCTGCTGGACGGGGACGCCCTGCGCGGCGCCTCGGGCGGCCGGCGCGACGAGATCGCCAAGGCCCTCACGGCCGCCGGGGTGACCGGCGCCGCCGGGCTGGTCGAGCCGCTGCTCGACGAGGCGGCGGAGCACGCCCAGCGGGTCGGTCTGGAGCGCGAGCAGCGCGCCGCCCTGAACCGCCTGGAGCTGCCGTCGTACGAACTGCCCCTGCTGAGCGAGGGGGTCGATCTGGCCGGGCTCTACCAGCTGGCGAAGGAACTGCGGAAGCAAGGGACCGGTTCATGACCCTGGACGCGTCGGCGACCCCGCTGGAGATCGACCCGCTCATCGACGACCCGGCGACACGCATCATCGTCTGCTGCGGTTCGGGAGGCGTCGGCAAGACCACGACGGCGGCGGCGCTCGGGCTGCGGGCGGCCGAGCGGGGCCGGCGGGTGGTGGTGCTGACCATCGACCCGGCGCGCCGGCTGGCGCAGTCGCTGGGGATCGACTCGCTGGACAACACGCCGCGCCGGGTGAAGGGGATAGCGAACGACGCCCCCGCCCCGGGGCGGTCCGGTGGCGAGCTGCACGCCATGATGCTCGACATGAAGCGGACCTTCGACGAGATCGTCGAGGCCCACGCGGACCCCGAGCGGGCCCGCGCCATCCTGGAGAACCCCTTCTACCAGTCCCTGTCGGCCGGCTTCGCGGGCACGCAGGAGTACATGGCGATGGAGAAGCTCGGCCAGCTCAGGGCCCGCGACGAGTGGGACCTGATCGTGGTCGACACTCCCCCGTCGCGCAGCGCCCTGGACTTCCTGGACGCCCCCAAACGGCTGGGCTCGTTCCTGGACGGCAAGCTGATCAAGGTGCTGGTGGCTCCGGCGCGCATGGGCGGCCGGGCCGGGATGAAGTTCCTGAATGTCGGTATGTCGATGATGACGGGGACGCTCGGCAAGCTGCTGGGCAGTCAGCTGCTCCGCGATGTGCAGACCTTTGTGACGGCCATGGACACCATGTTCGGCGGCTTCCGCACCCGCGCCGACGCCACCTTCCGGCTGCTCCAGGCGCCCGGTACCGCGTTCCTGGTGGTGGCGGCCCCGGAGCGGGACGCGCTGCGGGAGGCCGCGTACTTCGTGGAGCGACTGGCGGAGGAGGACATGCCCCTCGCCGGGCTGGTGCTGAACCGTGTCCATGGCAGCGATGCCGACCGGCTCTCGGCGGAGCGCGCACTGGCGGCGGCCGAAATCCTTGCCTCGGAAATTACGTCAGAAAATCTTGACGGAAACGGCATTGTCGATCAGGGGGTAGGGAAGACTGGTGTTCGTGAGACCGCGGGCGCCTCTCCCGAAGCCCCGCCCGTGGGTCACGCCCCGGCACGCACCCCCCAGCAGCCGACGCACACCCCCGAGCAGTGCGACACCCCCGAGATCCACGAGACCCACGAGACCTCTGACCACACGGCACCGTCTGACCACACGGCACCGTCCGGCCCAGGTTCCCCCACCGCGCCGGAGGGTCCCGCCCCTGAGCGGCCGTCCCCCGATGAGCTGTCCGTCGAGCAGCTCACGGCCGGGCTGCTGCGCCTGCACGCCGAAAGGATGCAGGTGCTCGTACGCGAGCAGCGGACCCGTGACCGCTTCACCGCTCTCCATCCCGAGGTGGCGGTGGCGCAGGTGGGCGCGCTGCCCGGCGATGTGCACGATCTGGCGGGGCTGCGGGCCATCGGCGACCGGCTCGCGGGTACGGACGCGGATGCGGACGCGGACGCGGACGGCGGTACGGGCAACTCCACGGAAAGCAGCGTGGAGCCGGGGTGATCCGATCCCCGGGCGGGCACGGACATGGAGGAGATGTCCATGGTGGATACGCTCCCGACCGCGCCGATCAGGCGGGGAAGCAGGGGGCACGGCCGGACGCCGGGTCACGGGATCGGCCGTATCCGAAGGGCGTGCGAGGGCTCACCCCACCGCGGCGTAGGTCTCATAGGTCTCGTCGTCGTCGAGCCCGACAGGCAGAATGCCCGCGCTGCGTTCGTACTCGGTACGCGCCGTCTCCAGAAGACGCCGCCACGAGGTGACGGTGGGGCGCCGGCGCAGCAGCGCACGGCGTTCCCGTTCGGTCATTCCGCCCCAGACGCCGAACTCCACGCGGTTGTCGAGAGCGTCGGCCAGGCATTCCGTCCGCACCGGACATCCGGTGCACACCGCCTTGGCCCTGTTCTGCGCTGCCCCTTGTACGAACAGCTCATCCGGATCGGTAGTGCGGCAGGCTGCCTGCGCACTCCAGTCGGTTACCCAGCCCATCCCGGCGCCGTCCTCTCCCGAATCGAGGCTCCCCCACGGCGGCAGCGGCATATTCACCGCTGCCAGTTGAGGACGTTACGGAAGGCGGACACAGCGCAACACCCCCTTCGGGCCCAATCTTGAATGGCCCGAACGGACTATGCGTACGCGTCAGATCACCCAGGGGAGTGACCTGAAGACATGGAGGACATAGGGCCCATATAGCGGCATACCGCCCCGCCACAGACGCCCGATCGACGGTGCATAGCTCAGGTTTATCTAGAATTCGGACACGGATTGCCGGATTCCGCTTACCTGGTCGCTCCTGCCGTTGTGACTATGCGGTGTGCGGCGACGCCCTCGGGCCGACACAGGAGACTTGCTACGAAATTGCTACAGACACCCTGTGACCTGGCCTGGATTCCAGGAATACCCTGATACAAAACCGCACTGCTGTGACTGTTGAGAGCAGCTTAGGCCACGGCCTATACATGTGTCCGGCGAACGAGAACGTAGGCTCCCTTACATGCCAAAGAAGCGCTCCGGTGGTGGTCTGACCGGGACCCAACAAGCCGCCAAGTTCCTCGGTGTCAGTGTGCTCGCGGGAGCGGTGCTGGCGGGTATCGCCATGCCCGCCGCGGGAGTGCTGGGCCTGGCGGCCAAGGGGACGGTCAAGGGATTCGACGAGATCCCCGCCAACCTCAAGCGGCCCCCGCTCAGCCAGCGCACCACCATCCTGGACGCCGACGGAGAGCTGATCGCCTCGGTGTACTCGCGCGACCGTACGGTCGTCCCCCTCAAGGACATCTCCCCGTACATGCAGAAGGCGATCATCGCGATCGAGGACTCGCGCTTCTACGAGCACGGCGCCATCGACCTCAAGGGTGTGCTGCGGGCGCTCAACAAGAACGCGACGAGCGGCGGTGTCGCCGAGGGCGCTTCCACACTGACCCAGCAGTATGTGAAGAACGTCTTCGTGGAGGAGGCGGGCGACGACCCGGCGAAGGTCGCCGAGGCGACCCAGCAGACCCTCGGCCGGAAGATCCAGGAGCTGAAGTACGCGATCCAGATCGAGGAGGAGCTGGGCAAGAAGAAGATTCTGGAGAACTATCTCAATATCACCTTCTTCGGTCAGCAGGCCTACGGCATCGAGGCCGCCTCACAGCGCTACTTCACCAAGTCGGCCAAGGATCTGAAGCTGGGCGAGGCGGCGATGCTGGCCGGTCTTGTCCAGTCCCCCAGCCGGTATGACCCGGTCAATGACTCGGAAGAGGCCAAGAAGCGCCGGAACCTCGTCCTCCAGCGCATGGCCGATGTCGGTGACATCACCCAGGCGGAGGCGGACAAGGCGAAGGCCGCCGACATCAAACTCAAGGTGAGCCGGCCGCGGAACGGCTGCATCACCGCGGTGAACGGCGCCGCGTTCTTCTGTGACTACGTCCAGAAGTCGTTCCTCTCCGACCCGGTCTTCGGCAAGACCAAGGAGGAGCGGGCCAAGATCTGGAATCGCGGCGGTCTGACCATCAAGACCACCCTGGACCCGCAGGCGCAGAAGTCCGCCCAGGAAGCGATCGAGGAGAAGGTCGACCAGGACGACTCGGTCGCCTCCGCGGTCTCCATGGTCGAGCCGGGCACCGGCAAGGTCATGGCCATGGCCCAGTCCCGCCCGTACGGCTTCAACAAGAACGAGACCCAGATCAACTACTCGGTCGACCAGGAGTACGGCGGCTCCGCCTTCGGCTTCCCGGTCGGCTCGACCTTCAAGCCCTTCGTCGCCGCGGCGGCCATAGAGGAGGGGAAGCCGGCGAGCCAGGAGTACCCCTCGCCGTACTCCATGCTCTACCCGGCCTCCATCCCGGCCTGCGACGGCAAGATGTGGGTGAACGACCAGGCGGCGCGGCTCCAGAACGAGAACACCTCGGAGAAGGGCCCGTACCGGCTCCAGAAGGCGATGGAGCTCTCCGTCAACACGTACTTCATCGAGATGATCGACGACATAGGGCTCTGCCCGGTGGTCGAGCTGGCCGACAAGATGGGCGTGATCCAGGGCAACGGCGACAAGCTGCCGGTCGCGCCCGCGCCGCTGACCCTCGGTTCGACGGGTATGTCCCCGCTGACCATGGCCAGCGCCTACGCCACCTTCGCCAACCGGGGTACGTACTGCACCCCGATCGCGATCTCCTCGATCCGCACGGCCGAGGGCGAGAGCCTGCGGGTGCCCAAGTCCACCTGTGACCGGGCGATGACCGAGCGGACCGCTGACACCATCAACACCCTGCTGGGCGGTGTGGTCTCCGACAACGGTACGGGCTCCAAGGCCGGGCTCTCGGGCCGGGACAACGCGGGCAAGACCGGTACGACGGACGGCCGGAAGAACGCCTGGTTCGTCGGGTACACCCCGAACCTCTCCGGCGCGGTCTGGGTCGGTTCGCCCACCCAGCAGGTGGAGATGTTCGGCGTCACCATCGGCGGTCAGTACTACCCGAAGGTCTTCGGCGGCGAGGTCCCCGGCCCGATCTGGAACCTCGCGATGACCGGGGCGCTGGAGGGCCGGGAGGCCCCGAACTTCACCACCGTGACCATCCCCCAGCCGGAGTCGACCACCCGTCCGGGCGAGGACGGCGACACCGGCGGCTTCGACCGTGACATCGACGAGGACGGCGACGGGGACGGCGACACCGACGCCAAGCCCGGCGACACCGAGATTCCGGGGATCACCGTTCCCGAGAACGGCATCGAGGGCACGGACGGCGGCAGCGGGGACAACACCTCGGGCGGCGACCCGGGCACCGGCGCCGGTCCGGGCACCGGGGTCCAGGGGCCCGACGGGGGCGAAGGCACTCCCGGCGGCGACGGGAACCCCGGCACGGGTGGCTCCGCCGGAGTCGGCGGGGGAGACGGCGAGAACGAGGGCGGCCGGAACGGCGGCTGGGACTGATCACGGACCGCCCCTGAACAGCGCGAGGGCCCGGTTCCCCCTGGGGGAGCCGGGCCCTCGGCGTATCCGTGGCCCTGCGGATGCGGCTGCGGATGCGGCTGCGGATGCGGCTGCCGGTACGGGTACGGATGCGGGTACGGGTCGGCCCGCGGGGAGCCGCTTGGCCGCGGCCGGTACGGGTCGACCCGTGAGCAGCCGCTTGACGACGGCCGGTACGGGTCAGCCCGCGAGCAGCCGCTTGACGACGGCGGCGACCCGGCCGCCCTCGGCGCGGCCCGCCACCTTCGGGTTCACGATCTTCATCACGGCGCCCATGGCCCGCGGACCCTCGGCCCCGCCGGCCTTCGCCTCGGCGACGGCGTCGGCCACGATCGCGGTCAGCTCGTCGTCGCTCAGCTGCTGCGGCAGATAGCCGTCGAGCAGCACGCCCTCGGCCCGCTCCCGCTCGGCCTGCTCGGCCCGGCCGCCCTGCTCGAAGGCGTCGGCGGCCTCGCGGCGCTTCTTCGCCTCGCGGGCGATCACCTTCTGCACCTCGTCGTCGGAGAGCTCACGGGCGGTCTTGCCCGACACCTCCTCCTTGCTGATGGCGGCAAGGGTCAGGCGGAGCGTGGAGGAGCGCAGCTCGTCCCGCGCCCTGATCGCGTCGATGAGGTCGTCGTGCAGCTTGGACTTGAGCGTGGTCATGTGAACAAGTGTGGCAGGTGAGCGCGGCGGGCCGCCCTGTATTAAGCCCGTTACGGCCCTTGGGGCCCCGGTACGGTCCCCCGCCCCGGAGTCCACCCCCGAGTCCGCCCCGGAGTCCGCCCCGCGACGAAGATCCAAAAGCCTGCCCCGGCCCGGAGGAGTACGACAGGGGTCTGCGACGATGGACCGTATGCGCGCACGTTACGGAGTACCCCTGGCCCTGACGGCGATCGGCGCGGCGGGCGTCGCCTACGCGGCCGGTATCGAGGTCCGCTCCTTCCGACTGCGGCGGATCACCGTCCCCGTGCTGCCGAAGGGCATGCGCCCGCTGCGGGTCCTCCAGGTCTCCGACATCCACATGGTCAGCGGCCAGCGCAAGAAGCGCGCCTGGCTCCAGTCGCTGGCGGGCCTCCGCCCCGATTTCGTGGTCAACACCGGGGACAACCTCTCCGACCCCGAGGGTGTCCCGGAGCTGCTGGACGCGCTCGGACCGCTGATGGAGTTCCCGGGCGTCTATGTCTTCGGCTCCAACGACTACTACGGCCCCACATTCCGTAACCCGGCCCGCTATCTCTTCGAGAAGGCCCAGGGCCGCTACGGCCTGAACGGGAACCCGCCCGCCACCGGGGTGATCCACAACCCCTGGGAAGACCTCCGGGACGCCTTCGACGACGCCGGCTGGGCGGGCCTCACCAACACCCGCGGCCGACTCAAGATCGACGGCCTGGAGCTGGCCTTCACCGGCCTGGACGACCCCCACATCAAGCGCGACCGCTACGACGAGGTCTCCGGCGGCCCGGACCAGGACGCCGACCTCTCCCTCGCCGTCGTCCACGCCCCCTACCTCCGTACCCTCGACGCCTTCGCCGCCGACGGCTACCCCCTGATCCTCGCGGGCCACACCCACGGCGGCCAGCTCTGCATCCCCTTCTACGGGGCCCTGGTCACCAACTGCGACCTGGACACCGACCGGGTGAAGGGCCTCTCCACCCACACCTCCGGCGGAAACACCTCCTACCTCCACGTCTCCGCGGGCTGCGGCACCAGCCGCTACACCCCGGTCCGCTTCGCCTGCCCCCCGGAGGCCACCCTCCTCACCCTGGTCGAACGCCCCTGACAACCCCACCCGCGCCCCGCCCGAATCGGATTTCGTCTGGGAGCGCGGGTGGGCTAAAGTAATCGATGTCGCCACGACAGTGGTGACGATCGGGGTGTAGCGCAGCTTGGCAGCGCGCTTCGTTCGGGACGAAGAGGTCGTGGGTTCAAATCCCGCCACCCCGACAGCTGAGTAGCAGATCAGGGCCGGTGACTCATTTGAGTCACCGGCCCTGATGCGTTGTGCGTGACTAACTGCGTGACTACCGTTTCGGGGGCGGTGGCGTGCCGAAGATCCCGTCCATGGCGACGGCCCCGGTCTGGATCACCGGGCGGATCTGCTTCCGGTAGACCTCCTCCGTGACGGCCGTACTGGAGTGCCCGACGAGCCGGGAGATCTCCTCCAGCGGGATGCCTCGATCGGACAAGATCGAGACGAAGGATGTCCGGGTCTCCCGCGTCGTCCACTCCTGTGGCTCGATCTCGATTCCGGGCATCCGGGCGACCCGCGCGAGGATCTTCCGAAGCTCGCGCCGGACGTTCGCCGCGTCCAGCTCCGTACCCACCGCCGAGGTGAAGACGAGACCGGTCTCCTGCCACTGATCACCGGCCGCGACACGCTGCCAGCCCTGACGCTCCCGCTGGACCTTCAGCGCATCGATCGCCCGGCCGGGCAGAGCCAGGGTGCGACGGGATTTCCGGGTCTTGGTGTCCCCCGTGCTCCGGACCGAGCGCCACACGGCGATGTGCGGCGGGATCTCGGGAACGGCCTCCGGGTCGCCCTCAAGGTCGACATGGTCCCAGCGGAGCGGGCGCATCTCCTCCGTACGTCCGCCGGTGAGCAGCGAGACCACGAAGTACGCGTAGAGCGGGGAGTCCTCGGCCGCGACGAGCACGGCTTCCGCCTGCCTGAGGGTGAGGGACTTCGATGGTCGGCCGGCGCGGCCGGTGGGCACCGCGCACAGTTCCACGACGTTCCGCTTCACCTTGTCCCGGGCCATGGCGCGCCTGACCGCCCGGTTCAGGCACGAGCGGATCGCTTCCAAGGAGCGGGTGCTGAGCACCTTGGCCTTGCTGGCGAGCCATCTGTCCACGTCGTCGGCGCTGAGGTCACGGAGCTTTCGGGCGCCCAGGGCCGGGATGACGTGGGTATGGCACAGGATGGTGTTCGTCTTGACCGTGGCGGGGTCCCGACCGGCCAGTCCGTACGCGAGCCAATCGCTCACGGCATCCTTGACCGTGTAGCCGGTCGGCGCGATGGCAAGGCCGTCCTCGTAGTCCCGAAGGATCTCCTTCAGCTTGTTCTTGGCCGCCGTCTTGGTGACCCCGCTCGCCCGCTTCACGATCCGCTTGCCGCTCGGGTCGAAGCCGAGGCTGGCCGTGGCGATCCAGCGTTGGCGCTTGTCGTCCCAGTGCAGACCGCCGTCGCCCCGGCTCCGTCGGGTGGCCATCAGGCGGCCTCCCTCAGCTCACCGGCGATGAACTCTCGGATGCACTGGGCGGGGATCCGGCGGGCCCGGCCGACACGGATGGAGGCGAGTCGGCGGGTGCGGATCAGGTCGTAGACGGTGGTCCGACTGAGCCGGAGCCGAGCCATGACTTCTCCGACTGTCAGCAGTTCGTCGTCACGCATGGGTCGGCTCACCCTCCGTGCCGGGGGCCGGAGCCAGGGAGGCGGCGAGCCATTCCTCTGCGCCGGTGAGGCCGGTTCCGGCGAAGACCCAGTGGGCGAGGACGTGGGTCGTGTCGGTCGGGTGCTCGGGGATGTTCTGTGCGCGGCGCCAGTCGGCGCGGGCGGTGCGGAGGGCGCCGAGGGTGGTGGAGTACGTGCGGGACTTGGTGGAGAAGTGGCCCCGGAAGCCGAGCATGTGGGCCCAGGCGCGGAGGCGGAGGTGGTCCAGGTCCTTGCGGGCGCCGAGGGTCCAGGCCGTGCGGATGAGGCGGCGGGCGTGGTCGGAGATATCGAGCCGGGCGAGTTCGGCGGCGAACTTCAGGGGGCGGTCGAGGGCGCCCGTCGCGGTTTCGGCGCCTTTGGTGGCGTACTTGGCGATGTAGGCGGCAACGGCCCGGTCCGTCAGCGCCTGATCGCCCGGGAAGTCGGTGCCCCGGATGGTGCGGACGTCGAGTTGGTGTCCGAAGGTGAAGGAGTGGGACCGGCCGTCCACCGTCGGGCCGTCGACCCGGGCCTTGGTGGCGGCGGCGCGGATCGCGTCGGTGAGGAGTTCGGCGGTGGCCCAGGCCGGGGGCGGGGTGTGGCCGCCGCCCGGGCCGTCGAGGCGGATCACGGCGTGGAAGTGGACCGCGCCGCGCCGCTGGTATTCGGCGACCTTGGCGAAGGCCACCCGGGCGTACTGCCGGAGGGCGCGTTGCGAGAGCCCGGCCCGTTTGGCGACCTCCCGGCGCAGGTAGATGGTGAACCGCCGCCAGAGTGCCCCGGTGTGGGCGTTCCAGAGGACAGCCGCTTTGTAGTCGTACCGGTCAGGGTCCAGCGGGGTGCCGAGGAGGGCGTCCTCCTGGTCGTGCCGGACGCCGCAGCGGCAGCGTTTGTCCGTGCGGTTGTGGACAGTGCCGAAGCCGGGCGCGGTGAAGGTGGCGAAGACCCGGGGGTGGGCGGCGACGGTGTCCGGGGTCCCCTTGCCGCCGCGCAGGCCGGTGGCGATGAGGTGGAAGGTGTCCCGGCGGTAGACCTCCGCGCAGGCCGGGCAGCGGGTCGTACGCCGGTTGTTGCAGCGGACGAGGAGGTGGCCGGTCGGGAGGCCGGCGGAGTCGAGGTGGTGGAGGACTGGGCCGATCTCACCGGTGCGGGTGTCGACGGCGTACTCCGTGCGGTGGCCGTCGAGCCGGATCGGGTGGGTGCAGCCGCCGAGGCCGGAGAGCTGGCGGAGGATGCCGGGCAAGGCGCCGCTGTTGGCCAGATTGAGGAGTTCGGGGAGCGGGGGCGGGGTGGCGCTGGTAAAGATGGCGTTCTCCTTCTGACTGTCTCGGTCGGGAGGGACGCCCCGGGGCGGTGGATTCTTGGCGGGATCAGACCGCCCCGGAGCTTAGCTGTCTACTCGTCTAGTCATGTGGGTCGTTAATGACGGACACTCCGGACTCCGTGCCGGACCTGATGGCGGGGGCGAGGAAGGTGTCCGAGAGCCAGAAGCCGAAGAGGGCGATCACGACGACGACCCAGGTCCGGACGCCGAGGAACTTGACCGCACCCCAGGCGAAGAGGCCGAGGACGAAGACGAGCGGCAGGTTCACGTTCACGGGACGGTCCTTTCAGCGGACGGCGCAGCAGTGGGTACGGGCCGCCAGTTCGGCGGCGGCGCGGCTGTCGTAGTCGGCGGAGAAGCCGCAGCGCGGGGCGGTGCAGGCGGCGGTGTGCTGCTCACGGCCCCGGTGGTCGTACGAGGTACCGACCTGGACGGGGCCGATGCGGATGAGGTCGCGGAAGTGGCGGCGGGGCATCGTGGTCTCTCCTGCTCAGAGGTGGGTGGCGATGGCGTCGGCCATGGGTGCGGGCACGCCGAGGCGGGCGCGGAGCGTCGCTGTGTCGATGGGTTGTCCGGTACGGGTGCGGTGGTCGGCGGCGACCTTGCGGGCGTGTTCGATCAGGGCGGCCGGGACCGGCGCGGGCGGGATTTCGGGAGTGGGCGGTTCGGGCACGTCCTCCAGGCGCTCCGTCTCATTCAGCGTCGGTACGGAGTGGACGAGGAGGGTTCCGCCGAGGAAGGCGACGGCGGGCCAGCCCGCGACGAGGATCCGGAGCCACGCGGGTACGTCGTCCAGGTCAAGGAGTCCGGCGGTGGCCACGTTCGCGCCGAGGGAGGCGGCGAGCGCGATGACGAACCAGCACCACCCCATGGCCTTGGACGGCCCGGTCCGCAGCCGCCGCCAGGCCGCGACGAGCAGCAGATCGACGCTGATCGGGTAGGCCCACGCCTTCCATCCGTCCTGTCCGGCGGCGAGGGCGATGTCGTGAATGTGGGCGAAGGAGAGAGCGGCGGCGATGACGGCCTGGACGAGTACCGCGTCGACCCGGGCGAGATGAGCGCGCACGGTGCGGCTCCTTCCGTGGTCAGGTGGTGGGTCGGAACGGCTCCAGCGCAGGCAGGTCCGGCACCAGGTGCGCGTACTCCTGGCAGGTCCGGGCCGCGTCGGCGAGGGAGAGGTACGGGGTACGGATCCGGGACCAGCCGCCGGAGGTGTCACCCGCCACGGCGAGGCCGGGCCGTTCGGGGGCGATGGCGCAGGCGGCCATGACCGCGTCGGGCGCGATGTCGCCGAGCGCCATCTTGGCGGAGGCTTCGTCGTTTACGCGGTGGCAGACACGGCCGGTGAGCTGGGCCCGGAGCATGGTCGCGCCCTTGCCGAGTTCGGCGCCGAAGCGCTGTCCGCAGACCTCCAGATGGATGCCGGCGGCGCGGCCGAGCTGGGCGAGCCGGATGAGCTGGGTGACCATCTCGTCCCGCCGTTCCTCGTCCTTCTTCGTTGCGACGAGGAAGAGTTCCGCGATCTCGTCCACGAACAGCACGACAGGTACGGGACGTTCGTGGTCCGGCAGTCCCCAGATGTCGGAGGTGATCTCCTCGTCCGGGGTGCTTGATGAGATGCCCTGACGGGCCTTGATCAGGTCGTATCGGTCCTCCATGTGCTTGATGAGTACGGCCAGGAGCGCGGCGGCCTGTTCCGGATCGGTCGCCAGCGCGGAGAGCCGGGGTGCGAACGGCGCCAGCTCCACACCCCGCTTGCAGTCGATCCCCACGAGAGCGACCGGCTGCCGGGCGAGCCCACTGATCAGATGCCGCAGGAACATGGACTTGCCGGATAGCGTCGCGCCGAGGATGAGCCCGTGGGGAACGGCGCGGTAGTCCCGCACGTAGGCGGTGGCGTCCTCGCGAAGTGCCACCGGAACCTTGAGAAGCCTGGTCTCGACCTTGCGGGGCATCCGGACCCGCCGCAGCACGTCGAAACCGACGAGCCGGAGTTCGACCATGCCCGGCTTGACCGTCGAGACATACACGGCGTGGACGCCCCAGGCGTGCCGGAGCCGTTCCGCCGAGGCGGCGACATCGGCGGGTTCCTGCCCCGGCGCGAGCCGAAGCCGGAGCCGTAAGCCGGTCGACGTCGGTCGGAGGAGTCCCCGGCGAGGTGGGACGGGCCGGATCTCCCGGTGGCTGGTGACCCTGGTCAGCAGGACCCGCAGCCGGGACGGCGGCACCGTGAGCCCGCATGCCTCCATGGCCGAGGCGTACGAGCCGAGCAGCCGCAGGGCGGAGACCGGCATTCCGAACGCCGCCCAGTGCGCGGAGGGGTGCCGGGCCCGGGTGTAGGCGGCCCCGCCAGCCAGTACGGCCAGGAGGCCACCTACCACCAGGATCATCGTCGGGTCGGTCATCAGGCGATGGCGCCGAGGGCCGACGGGAAGGCGCCCGGGGTGACGGCGGCGGCCCGGTAGGCGATGCCGTGCCGCTGCTGCCCGTTGAAGACACTCTCCCAGGGCCGGGCCAGCAGCCCGGGAAGCGCGACCGGCGACCCGAGAGCCAGCCCGTCCGCCACCCCGCTCTCCGGGACGGTGACCTTGATCAGCGACGATTCACCGTCCTCGATGTAGACGACGCCGAGCGTCATCAGGGACTCACCGCTGACGGCGTCCTTGGCGATCTCCCCCGTCTGCCGGTCCCGGATCTTGGGCTCCGGTGCCTCCGTGAGCAGGATCGTGGCGGCCGTGGTCTCCACACGGATGGTGCGCATAACCATCTCCCCATCTACTCGTCTAGACAAGATGCACTACGGGGGAGCACTCCCCCGAGGTCGTGACGATCACCCTGCCACACAACTTGCCCACTCGTCTATACGAGTAAGCCTGTTGGGGTGTACGAGTACGGAAGGACGGCCCCGCGCACCACTGTTGACCACGGCCTCAGCTCATCAGGTCGCCGGAAGCTGATAGTTGAGGACGTACGCGTCCGCCGCCATGACGGTGTCGCAGACCTCCACGGCCCGGCCCTCCGTATCGAAAGCGGTGCGGATCAGATGGATCACCGGCACGCCGGACGCCAGCCGGAGCGTCTTCACCTCGGAGGGCGAGGGCATCCGGGCCCGGATCTCCTCCTCGAAGTGGTCCAGGCGGTGGCCCAGCTCTTCCAGCCGGGCGTAGATGCCGCCGGGGCCGGGATTCGGTTCGGCGATCTGCGTCCCACGCGCGATGTCGAGCGGCAGGTACGAGGTGGCGAACTCCACCGGGCGCCCGTCCAGCAGATACCGGCGGCGACGTGCGAGGACCCGCCGAACTGAGCCGAGGCGGGTGGAGATGTCCTGACTCGCCTTCTCTTCCTTCACCTCGAGGCCGTCCACCTGGGGGTGGCTGCCGGCCGCGTCCGCCTCCACGATGAACGCCGACTTCCCCTGATCGCGATGGCGCCGGGCGAACCGGTCCGAAGCGAGCCGCCGCACCGGCGGCCGAGGCCGTACGAAGACACCCCTCCCGTGCTCCGCGTGCACCAGGCCCTCCCCCTGGAGGACGGAGAAGGAGTTCCGCACGGTCATCCGGGACACCCCGTAGTGCTCGACCAACTCGGCTTCCGAAGGCAGCTTGTCGCCCTCCCGGAATCGCCCCCGGTCGATGGCCTCACGCAGCTGATCGGCGATCTGCCGGAACACCGCTCGATCACTTGTCGGGTCGAGGTCCCCGAGCAGGCCGGAGGAGAGTGAAGGCACGTCTTACTCCTTTAGGTGTCTAGACGAGTGGGCGACTTTTGTTGCTACGGTGGAGAGCCTAGCCATCCGAGAGGTCCCGGCAATCGTGAACCCTGAACGCCCGCATTCCGTGAGCG
Source organism: Streptomyces sp. NPDC000594 (assembly GCF_040299965.1). NCBI lineage: Bacteria > Bacillati > Actinomycetota > Actinomycetes > Kitasatosporales > Streptomycetaceae > Streptomyces > Streptomyces sp. NPDC000594. The sequence continues at coordinate 188,618 of NZ_JBEPCY010000003.1, forward strand.
TCGCCGGAGTGATCGTTGACGACCACGGCCGGGCCCTCTTGATCCAGCGCCGCGACAACGGGCACTGGGAGCCGCCGGGCGGGGTCCTCGAACGCGAGGAGACCATCCCCGAGGCCCTTCAGCGCGAAGTCCTCGAAGAGACCGGAATCAAGATCGCGCTTCCCGCGACTCTCACCGGGATCTACAAGAACATGAAGGGCTTGATCGTCTCGATGGTCTTCCGGTGCGAGGCCGCAGACGGCACCCCGACCACCGGAAGCGAGACCCGCGCACTGCGGTGGGTCACCCGCGACGAAGTCACCGAACTCGCCGACGAGGCGTACGCGATCCGCGTCCTGGACGCACTCGACGCGACGAACCCGCCGGCTATCCGCGCCCACGACGGCGTGAAACTCGTCTAGCCCGAACCCGCTGCACATGGCGGCCTACCAGCACGAAGGAACTTGTATGCACGAGTATACGAGCACAAATCGAGTCTGGGGCCTCACTTGCCCAGGTTTTCCGGAAGATCTCCGCCGAGCGGTCTACGGGGGCGCCGTCGCCCTCGTCCACCAGGGCGCCACCGAGCTTGCGGGGTGCTGCGTCGGATGAGCCAGGCGACGTTTCCGAAGGGCACCGTTCCGTACATCACACAGTGGTCCGGGGAGTCCCCGTCGAAGGTGCGGGTCGTGGTGCGGCGTGGGCGGCTGGCCTATGCCGACGAGCGTTCGTACGACCGGGACCCCCGGGGAGTGCTGTGGCGACGGATCCCCTCCATGCCGGGGAAGGGGAAGCCCGACTTCGGCGCGGTTCACTCCCTGCGTCAGCGGCTGGCTATGGCCAACCTGCTCTGCCAGGTGTGCGGAAAGCCCGCCGACCGGGACGACCGGGGAGTGCTCTGGCTCCTGGGCGAGGCATCCGACGACCCGAGCTCCTGGCCTCAAGGGCTGGAGACCGCACATCCTCCGGTCTGCCGGCCGTGCGCGACCCTGGCGACGAAGGCATGCCCTCATCTGAGGCGGCGGTACGTGACCCTACGAGTCCAGTCATGGACCCCGGCGGGAGTCCACGGCGCCTTCTACCGACCCAGCCACGACCCCGTGCCCGTCGACGCCAGAGGCATCCCCTTCGACAGCCCCGCAATCCGCTGGACCATCGCCGCCCAACTCATCGTCACACTCGACCGATTCACCCTCATCAACCCCACCGAGATGTGAGTTACAACTTTCTCTACTGGTTCAAGGCCCGCGCACGCGCGGGCTGGCCCCGGCGACCGGGCCCGCCCCTGCCTCCGGCGGGCGACCCGGCCACCAGGCCGCCAACGCCCCGGTCCGTTCAGGACAACCCCTCCGTGGCCGGGGCGGTCGGCTCCACGGCTTTAGGCAGCCACCATGGGGCGAGCCTCGAAGATCGGGGCCCACATCGGGCCATTGCGGGCAGGTCCACGGACTGCCCGAGTCGCCGGAAGCTTACGGGCCCCGATCTCTCACCCCACGGCAGCTCCCGCCCAAAGCCGTCTCACCGACGGTGCAATTCGTGTGCAACGTAACTGGGTAAGCAGCAAGCTGCCGAGTCCTTGAACGTGATACGGCTCGTTCAGCACAGCGCACGACTGTTCAGACGGGACCGAAACAGGGGGAAGGCCCGAGCCAGCCACCGTGAAACGGACCTGTACCCCCACCAGACAGCAGCAGAGTTGAAAGGCGTGTCGGACGAGCACACGCTCTGGCTCCTAGGGCACCTCCACAGCCTGCCGACTCCGGGAGCCAAGAACTCACCCGATCCTCGATGTCAGTGTCTGCCGATACTCTGAAGGGTTCATACCAGCGCACCCTGCAAAACCACATCTAGTGGCAGCACTGCATGGCACCCGCAAATTATGGGGTATTGCTTGCTGGCAGAGTGTCGAGAGTGCTCTACTGATGCCGGAAAGGACCAAAAGGCCCCACGCAGGGGCCTCGACTTTGGTGTCGAGCTCCGGCATGGGGCCTGGTGCGTTGGTGGCGCTCTCGGACCCTACAGCGGCAAGCGTCAGCTTCCAAGGACGACGTCTGGTTGGAGCTCGGCCACGTCTGAAAAGGGGCGTACATGGCTCAGAAGAGCTTCAGAAAGATCCCAGACTCAGTCCGCTCCCGGGTTGCCAATCTAGCGAGCAACGAGTACCAGGTTGGTGTTCTGCGGTCGTATCGCACCTCAGATCTTGAGTCCGATCTGCTGGCACACCTGGAGATTTCTGTTCAGGCTGGGAGCCCAGTTATTCCGCCGACGAGTCTTCCCCAAGCCGCGCGAGGGCGATTCTCAAGGTGGAACCTGGCAGGCAGAATCGTGCCGCGAACTGATCTTCCGAAGGTGCCTCGATCCTGGGGATTTGAAACCCCGAACTTCGGTGACTGGTCGAAGGGCAGTCACACCATCACGTTCACCCGGCAGGTCTATCAGGTGGAGCACCTGCACGGACAGCAGATCGTCATCGCTATGGAAGAGGTGTCAAACAGCGACGGGCAGGTGACCATCTCCTTCCGGGTCGACCGGGTACTCGACCGCACGGCCGCCAGCCACGACGCAGATCTACTCTTCGCGCTCTGCCTGCTTCAAGAGAACGTAGGAGCCGTAGATGTAGTGGCCTGCACTACTTCCACGGATGAGTGGGCACGGGCAATGGCACTTAGCTGGGAGTTCCTCCCCGTCGGTGCCCACGAAACAGAGGCTGTGATCGGTGAGTTGACTCAGCATCTGCGCCTGGGCAGGGACGACTCTCGCCGCGAGAGCGTAGAGGCCCGCCTGAAAGCGTTGCTTGCACTCCGTCCCGAAAGGATGCTCTACGGCACCAGCAGCTTCCAACGCTACGTAGGCGCGCAGTTCGCGTCTGATCTGGTCGTCTTCGAAAACGCGCGGTACGGGAACGCGATCTACGTGATGTTTGAGGAATGGGAGGAACTCAGCAAGAGATCTCGCGTAGATCTCTTGGCTGGCAGCGGTCGCGGCTTTGAACGAATCACTCATCGGCGAGGCTGGGAAGGTCGGCTGAGGCACGCTGTCCAAACTCGTCGACACGATGCCACGTAGTGCAAAGCAGAGGGGCACGGTGAGTGTCTAACTGCGTGACAACGCCGACGGACAGCAGCGGACAAGCGCGGACGTCTGCGGACCGTCAGCGCAGGTGAGAGCCACACCAGCCCAAGACAGCACCACCACCCAAGTTGCTTCGGGACGAAGAGGTCGTGGGTTCAAATCCCGCCACCCCGACAGCTGAAACACCAGGTCAGGGGCCTGATCCGCGAGAGCGGGTCGGGCCCCTGAGTGGTTTCTGGGGGCTTTGGGGAGCCATCGGGGAGCCGAGTTCCGGATGCGACTCCCGGGAGCGCGGAGCCGAATCTGGTTCAGGCAGCGATCATCAACCCCGGAGAGGGTTCAGCCACCACCCCCTGCACGGCTCCGCCAGCTGGGCCGCGGTCACGCGTCATTGCCCGACTCCTGCGCCCGGGCGCCATCATCCCAGCACCAACAATTCTTCGGATCGCCAAGCGCCCTCGGAACATCGCTGATGTCCCACGACGCGACGAAGTGATCATGAAGGAAGCACTCGGCCGCTCCCACAGCCTCCAACCGGACGGTATACACCTCTTCCGCTTCGTGACGGACTCCATCGCCGCCACGAGCAGCCCAGCCCCAAGCACATCGGTCCGGAAGATAGGTGATCTCGGCAACCCCGCCGTACCTTTCCACCGTGATTTTCCCGGGTTGGCCCGAGCCGTCATCGACTGCGCCAGGCCACTTCTTACGGGCCGCCTGCTTGGAGATCCCCCACGCGGATCCCAGATGGCCATAGGTGGCACCCATTCCTCCACCCATCAGCGCAGCCTCGACAGCAAGAGCCTCAGTGGCTTCACGTACCTGCCGCAAGGCGTACAGGTAGGCAAGCTGCCAGTCCGCGAATAGCTCCGCCGCAGCCGAGGGTTCGTGTCCGTTGGCCAGACACTCCTGGCCTCGTACCGAGGCCCAATACGCAGCATTGCGGGCAAGATCCCTCAACTGGTCGCGCATTTGCGCTACTTCGGCAGGGTTATGCGGATGCCATGGCGTCGCCATGGCATCCGGATCGAACCAGAACTCGTCACCACCCACTGAACGCATGGCGACAACCATAGTTGTCGTAGCAGTCCCGATGGGGACAACCCTGGTTGCCTCAACGGGCCTGCTGAAGAACGAGCTTCATAGGATTGATGCGCCCCGGGATTCGACTCGATCCTGCACAACGGAGAAAAACTGCAGGTCACAACCGCGTGACCCGATCCTCAGGAAGTGCCGGACCCATCAGCAAGAGTGGAAACCGAGCGAGGTCACTTGCGGGGCTAACTAGCAGCTGCTGCAAGGTAGGCGCACTCGAATCACCAAGCCATCCGCCTACTTACGGCCGACGTGTGCCGCAAACCTGAAACCCGGAGAAGCCATGGCCAAGCACCTCAACTCTGATGCCCCTCCTGCCACTCAAGCCACCTACCCGCCAGAGCTGCCCTCGCGCGCGCCAGCCTTCGAGCTTCGCTGCGGCCCCCTGCACGTGACCCTGGACCGCGCACCGCTCAAGTCGCTGGCGCTCGGGAGCACGATGACGGCCGTTGTCATGGGAGCAGCACACTGGCTGCGTTGAAAGCCGGTCAGGGTGTGCCCTAATGGGAGCGCGCCCTGACCGGATTCCCGTCGCTCGGGCACAAGGCCCGAGCGACGGATCCTCCTACTGACGTGCACGCAGCAGATCGTTAAGCACGCATACCGGCGACGTGGGGCACAGTTCAAACCGGGCGTCGAGCGCCGCCTCCCACTGCTCGGTGAGACCGAGCAGGAGGCGCTGACGCATGCCCGGGGTGACATGGGCGTAGCGGGCCGAGACGGAGCCGTCGATGTGGCCCATGCGCTCGTCCATGAGGACCTTCTCGGTGCCGAGGTCCTCCATCATCGTCCGGTGGGTGTGGCGGAGGCCGTGGGGTGTGAGGCCCTTGGCGATCGGTAGCCAGCAGGCGTCGGCCCGGTTGGTGGCGCCGCGTCCCCGTGCCGGGACGCCGGGCCACGGCTCGCCGAGCAGAGGGACGGGCCGGGCCTCCTGCGGGGCCTTCTTCGGGTACCAGCCGGAGACCGCGGGGGTGAACAGCCAGGTCGCAAAACCATTTCTGCGCCAGTGGGCGGCAGGTGCCGGCGCCGCGCCGCGTCGAACGAACCCGAGGTCCGCGACAGCATTCTCCACCCGTGCCCGCGTGGCTTCGGTGACACGGTCGGGGTGGTTGAGGACGTTGGAGACCGTCCCCGTGGAGACCCCGGCGAGACGGGCAACGTCGACGAGCTTCGCTCCCTGGTGCCCACCAGTGCGGGCCGCCCCCTGACCACGGAAGACATACGTCCGTCCGTGGCAGGGGCAGGGCGTCGGCTTCGTACGGGCGATGTGGTTGAGGACCAGGGCCGACAGCCAGTCCATCGAGTCGATGGTGCGGTAGCTGTCGTCCTTGGGTGGGCAGCGGACCAGCTCGCCGGTGTCCAGCTCGTACAGCTGCCACTCGACACGGAACGCGTGCGGCCGGACGAACTCCGTTTCCAGGCCGACGATCTCGCCCCAGCGTTTGCCCGTGTAGCCCTTGAGGACCACAGCGACGAACTCGTCGTCGCGACCGGACAGCAGGGCGGCCCGCTCGGCGGCCAGCAGGATGCCGAGTGCGTCGGTGACGACCTTCTCCGGGCCGCGGTCCCGGGACCGGCCGGCGCGCTTGCCGCGTCCGCGCCGCCGGGCGGCTGGGTTGGAGGTGATCAGCCCTTCATCGATCGCGTCCTCGAAGATCAAGTGGAGCGTCGAACGCCATGTCTTGACGCTGGAGGCCGCGTACACGGCCCGCTCCTTCTTCTCCCACAGCTCAACGTCCGTGCGGAGGACACCGCTCAGTGCCTTGCCCTCGAAGTCGGGGAGCAGGTGTTCCTCGATGTGGCGCTTGTAGTTCTGCATCGTCGAGGCGGCCAGGTCCTGGGCGGCGTACCAACGGCCCGCGTACTCGCCGAAGGTCTCCAGGCCGAGCGCCGGGTCACGCCAGTCGCCGCGCCGGTACTTGTTCTCGGCCTCGCTCGCGGCGCGCTGGGCTTCGCCCTTGGTCGCGAACTTGATCGTCTTGCCGTTCTCGTCGACGACCGTGAGGTGTCTGCCGGGATCGGTCTTGTACCGGCCGCGCCAGTAGTTTCCACGCTTCTCCGCGAAACCCACGTTCCTTCTCCCTCCCCTCGTCGAGCTAGGCGGCGGTCCCGAAGCGGCTCTGGCGGGCTCGGCGAGGCAGCCGGGCGCGGAGCCGGGACGTGGGCACAGCAGCGGGCGAGGAGGAAGCGGGAGGACTGAGCGGCGATGCGGCCGACACTCGCTGCTGCGGAACGGCGGGGCGAGCCTCGTGCATACGGATCATCTCCGCGAGGTGCTCAGCGGTGAAGCGGTAGGCGCGGCCGACGCGGGTGAAGGGAATGAGCCGTCGACGGGCGCGATCCTTGACCCACCAGGCGGAGCAGCCGAGGAAGGCGGCGACCTCCTCCGGGAGGTAGAGACGCGGCAGAGCGGCGTCAGAGTTCAGGGCAGGGGGTATCGCCTGTCGGCGCAAAGGGGGTGTCCTGTTCTGGCCAGGTGGTGTGGGGCGGCAACCCCGGCCTGGCCGGTCGATCGTTAGGGATGGCGTGGTGTGTTGCCCGCGCCTGGGGTTTGCGGAACCAGGCTGGGCGTTGAGGAGGGGCTACTCCTCGGGGGAACCGGCGTGGCCGGTGTCGGGCCTCGGGCCTCCGGGGGTGGGCCCGTGCGTGGCGAGGTTGGCCTGCATGAGCGCTTCGGCGATGGCGTTGGAGACCATGACTTCGGCCTCTTCGCTGATGTCGGGGTGTTCGGCGATGTAGGCGTCGAAGGCGTCGCGGGCCTGGGTGAAGGCGTGGTTGGCGCGCTGGGTCTCGCGGTGGGCGGCCACGACGTCGTCGATGAGTTCCATGGCGCGGGCCTTGGCCGCGAGCCTCGGAGGGCCGACGAGGTTGCGCAGGGAGACGCCGAAGACTTCGGCGAACCCGATGGCCTCGTCGAGGTTGATGCGGCGTTTGCGATTCTCGATCCGCCAGACCGCGGACGGGTTCATGTCGAAGCCGGCCTCGTTGAGGCGGTCGGACAGGGCGTTGGTGCTCCACCTGCGGGCCTCGCGCTCCAGCTTGATCCGGACCGCGACGTTCTCCTCCCCGCTGAGCAGAACGCCCTCCTGGCCGTCGTCCACCGTGAGCATCTCCTTCCATGCGTGCAGGGCTGATCGTTCCCGGCTACCCCACAACCGTAACATGAATTCTGCGAGATGCAGAACACTACTGCGATTCGCAATTTCTGTGGCATGCTTATAGGGCAGGACACGACCACGCCGACGAAGAAGCCCCCTGATGCCATCGGCACCAGGGGGCTCAAGCGCAAACCTCTCAACCGCCATCCCTAGCGATCGACCCGCGAGGCCGGGATTGCCGTCCCATATGGCCCGCGAGCAGAGGAGCTGAAGCCCAGTATGACCGACCCCCAGCCGAACACGCCATCCCCGACCGAGGACACCACCACAAGGTCCGTGCCCTGGCCTCCGACCGCCGTCCCCGGTCAGCCGGGCAACACCACTCCGGCCGAGCCCACCCGCAGTGAGAAGCCCGAGGCAAACGGCTATGTCGAGCCGCTGTCCGAGGGCGCGCGAATCCTGTCTGACCTGCGCGCGCAGGTCAAGCGGTTCGTCGTGCTTCCGAGCGAGGATGCGGTGACCGCGGTCACCCTGTGGGTGGCGGCCACCCACCTGCAAACCGCGTGGCAGCACGCTCCTCGCCTCGCGGTGGTCGGCCCGGCGAAGCGGTGCGGGAAGTCGCGGCTCCTGGACGTGGTGACCGAGACGGTGCACGCACCGCTGATCACGGTCAACGCCAGCCCGGCGGCCATCTTCCGGTCGATCACCGAGAACCCGCCGACCCTGCTGGTCGACGAGGCCGACACCCTCTTCGGCACCCTCAAGGCCGCCGAGCGCAACGAGGACCTGCGCGGCCTCCTCAACGCCGGTCACCAGCGCAACCGGCCCACCCTGCGAGTGACCGGCCCCGAACACAAGCCGGTCAAGTTCCCCACCTTCGCCATGGCCGCCCTCGCCGGCATCGGCGACCTCCCCGACACGATCATGGACAGGTCGGTCGTCGTCCGGATGCGCCGCCGGGCAGCCGGTGAGACCGTGGCCGCCTTCCGCACCGGCCGCGACACCCCCACCCTCAACGCGATACGCGACCGCCTCACCGCATGGCTCCACCCCCAGCACGCCGAAGCGATGGACATGGAACCGGTCATGCCGGTCGAAGACCGCGCCGCCGACACCTGGGAACCCCTGATCATCGTCGCCGACCTCGCCGGAGGCGAATGGCCCGCCCTCGCCCGTACGGCCTGCCGGACCATGACCGCCCACGAGGCCGGACAGGACGAGGACGGAGCCCTGCGGACCCGGATCCTGACCGACATCCGCCGCGTCTTCGCCGCCGAAGGCGACCCCGCCACCCTGCGCACCGGCCGCCTCATCGAACAGCTCAACGCCGACCCCGAAGCCCCCTGGGCCGAATACGGACCCCAAGGGCTCACCCCGCGCGGCCTGCAACTGCTCCTGAAGGACTACGGGATCAGCTCGGCCAACCACCGCTTCCCCGGCGGCACCCAGGCCAAGGGCTTCGCCCGCCACCAGTTCACCGACCCCTGGGACCGCTACTGCCCCACCCCGGCCCCGCAGCCGGAACCCGCCGGGCCCGGCGCGTAACCCGTATCGACCCGTCCCACCCGTCCCCGCGCAGGTCAGCACGGGGACGGGTCCCGGGCCCGCAACGGGTCAACCCGACATCACCACCCCACCCGTACCTGCCCTGACCAGCAACGGGACGACTGGGACGAGTCCAGCCAGCCCCAGCCCGGACCACAACCACACCCTTGGTCCGCCGGACCGGACCGCGGACCAGATGTGTACGTACAAAAGTGGTCCGCACGGACCGGACCGGTCTGCGGACCACACACCGGACCAAGACGACCAGCCACTGAGCCACCCACCTGCGGTCGTCCGCTCCGGCCAGCCCCCGAACCCGGTCTCCCCCTTCACCGACGCCGCCTCCAACCGACCCGAGCTTCGGCCCGCCCCAGCCCTCCAATGACCGCCGCACGGAGAAGACCCACATGCACGTCCATCACAGCGAGCGCACCATCGACCAGCAGGAGACGACCACACCCACAGCAACCAGCGCAGCAAGGTATGGCGTTGGACCGTCCAAGGGCCGGTCCAACGCGAACTCCTCCGCCCCGGGGGTGGCGGAGGTGCTCGGGCACCAGGGGGTACCCGAAGAGGAGAAGGCAGTCGACGACGGAGGTGCTGCCACCCTGCGGCGCGTCGCTCGACGACGTGACCGCGAGGAGGTCCAGCGCAAGGAACGGGTCGATGTCCGCTACAGCGCCGAGGAGAAAACCCGGATCGTCGGCAAGGCTCGCGAGCTGGAGATAGCCGGCGCGCACTTCGTCGGTGCCGTGGTCATGGCCTACCTCGACGGAGAACTCGCCAGCGGCCTGCCCGGGCAGCGCACCAGCCTCGACGACCGCCTCGACCGGCTCGACGCCCTGCGTACCGAGGTGGCCCGTATCGGAAACAACGTCAACCAGATCGCCCGCCGGCTGAACGCCGGAGGCGTTCCCCACCCTGGGGACACCGCCCTCCTCGACCGCTCCCAGCAGACACCCGGCACTGTGCGCGCCACTATCGCCGAGGTCGCCGGGGTCATGAACGAGACCGTCTCCGCGAAGGTGGCCGAATGATCGCGAGGGTCGGCAGCGGCAAGAGCACCGCTGGTCTCATCCGGTACCTGTTCGACACGAAGAACGCCAAGGACCACACCGACCCGCACCTGGTCGCCTCTTGGGACGGCTTCGCCCCCGACCCCGGCCGGGCCGATGACTTCGACGCCACCAAGAAGCTCCTCGTCGCCGACCTCGACCTGCGGGTCAAGCAGGCCAGGCGGCTCGGCCGGGGACCCAAGCAGCACGTCTGGCACTGCTCGATCCGGGCCGCACCCGAGGATCGGATCCTCAGCGACGACGAGTGGGCGGACATCGCCCGGCGAATCGTCGCGGCCACCGGCATCGCCCCCGAAGGCGACCCGGACGGATGCCGGTGGGTGGCTGTGCGCCACGCCCCCGACCACATCCACATCGCCGCCACCAAAGTCCGGGGCGACCTGAACCCCGCGCGCCACTGGCACGACTACCTCAATGCCGACCGCGAGCTCGCCTCCATCGAGAAGGAGACGGCATCCGGCAGCTCGTCCGCGGAGACCACACTGCCGCCCAGCGCCCCACCCGCGCCGAGAAGGAGAAGGCACTGCGGACCGGTCGGCGGACGACCAGTCGCGAGCACCTGCGTACCACCGTCCGTACCGTGGTCGCCGCCTCCACCAGTCCAGAGGAGTTCATCCGCGTCCTGACCGGGGTGGAGGGCGTCCTCGTCGATGTCCAGCGCTTCCCGTCCGGCGACATACGCGGCTACAAGATCGCACTCAGCGGCGACACCAACGCTCAGGGCGAGCCCATCTGGTTCTCCGGCTCCAAGCTCGCCCCCGACCTCTCCTATCCCCAGATCCGCCAACGCCTCGACGCCACCGAAGCACCGCCGACCGACCCGACCGGAACCCGCCGAAGGACCGACCCCTGGCACCAGGCCACCGCCGCGACCGAACGCGTCCCGCACCACCTCGACCGAGCCGACGACGAAGCCGCCCAGGCCCACATCGCCGCCTTCGGAGAAGCACTCGACGCCCTGCCGCTGGTCGCCCCCGCCGATCTCCGTCCTCAGCTCCGCCAAGCCGCCACGGCCTTCGAACGAGCAACCCGCTCCCGGGTCCGGGCCCGGCACGACCAGGCCCGAGCCCTGCGCGGAGCCGTCCGCGCCTTGCGGACCGCACCAGCCAGCGGTGACAGCAGTGGACTGGCGATGTTCCTCGACATGGCTCTCCTGGCTGTCATCGCCACCGTCCGATGGCACCGGCTCCGCCACCACAACCAGCAAGTCGCAGCCGCCCAACAGACCCTGCTCCATCTCCGGGCCGCCTACGGTCAAGCAGCCGCCGCGCCCTTGGCCGCCCTCGCCGACCGCAGGCCACCGACGGACAAGGCGGCACGGCTGGCCCAGCACATCCGAACGGTCATCCCCGATCACGGAGAGACGGTCCTCGCCGACCCCGCCTGGCCCGCCCTGGCCACCGCTCTCTCGGAGGCCGAAACCGAAGGGCATGACCCACGACGACTCCTCCAGGCCGCGACCCACCAGCGCACCCTGGATGACGCCGTTTCCCCTGCGGAGGTCCTCACCTGGCGGATCCGCCGCCTCGCCCACCGGCCACCGCCAAGCGACCGCGCCCTCGCAGCCCAGGCACGCTCGACCAGGGCCGCAAGGCCGATGGCCGTGCACCAGAACGAGCCCGTCGCCGCCACGCCGTTGAGTCCGACGCCACGGCCCAGTCCACGCCGATAGTCCGACCGCTGACGGCCTCCTTCGCTGCGTCCGAAGGAGGCCGTCGCTGTTCCCGAATAGCGCCGCAGGCATGAGGTATCCGCTCGCCCCTCTTGGCTCAGATGTCCCCGTGGCACCGTGGCCCGCTGCTACGGTCCCCGCATGACGCACTCGGTCTCCGCTGTCCGCTCTGTCGACCTCCGAGTCGAGCCGGTCGACAAGGTTCTTGACCGCGTCGAGCGGTCCCTTCAGACCCGGTTGGACCCGAGCACGGTGGTACGCAAACGCCGATCCGTCGGCGCACGGACCGACCGCGACACCTGGGTACGGGTGGAACGTCGGCCGCTCGACAGAATCACCGACCAGGGGTGGAACGGTACGGAGAGCGCAGCGCGCCTTGAGGGCGTCGCCCAGCCCGCGTGGCGGGGGTGTGTGGTCTGGCGGGACGCGGACGAGCCGGTGATGTGGCGGGCCGACGAGACCGACCTTCTTCCCGGCGTGCCGATCGGGACCGCCGTACTGGGCGAGGAGCCTGCCCTGTCGGATGAGTGGTGGCGGGCTTTCGGGGCTTCCCTGGACGCGCTCGCGCGGAACACGACCGGGCGCGTGGCCACTCCGGACACCGTCACGATCACGCAGGAGCTGGTCGGCGAGTCGATCCGGGGCGTGTTCCCCGAGGTGACCGACACGACCGTCGAGCGGTGGGTTCCGGCTCACGCCGACCTGAACTGGGCCAACATGAGCGCGCCGACCTTCTCCCTCTTCGACTGGGAGGACTGGGGAACCGCCCCCCGGGGCCTCGACTCCGCGACTCTCTGGGCCGCCTCGCTCGCCGTCCCGGCTCTGGCCGGCCGGGTACGGCGCGAGCGGAGGCACGACTTCGGGAGCCGGGACGGCAAGCTGATGACGCTCTTCGTGTGCGCGAAGATCCTTGGACCGGACGCGCACCCGGAGGACCCTCGGATCGAACCCGCCCGGCACAGGGCACGGCAGGTCATCGCGGAGCTTCAGGCCGGCTGACCCATCAACCGCTCCCAGAGGAGGGTGCGGTACTCGTGGATCGTCCGCTCATCGGGCTCGGCAGCCAGGGCGTCGAGCAGTTCTCCCAGATGAGCCGGATCGTCCGTGCCCACGGCCATGGTCCCGACACCGGGGAGGCAGTATGAGGCCCGAAAAGCCGCCTGGACACGGGAGAATCCGTCACCGCCCCGAAGGAAGATCCGGGGGTCGATCCGATCCCATACCGGGTCCCCCGTGCTGCCGCCGAAGGGGCTCATGCCCCACAACCGACTGCGGTCGAGTTCCCAGGCCGCCGCGAGGGCTTCGGCGGCTTCGAGCGTTCTGGCACCGACCAGCAGCCCAGCTCGCGCCATGAGGACCGATGGCTTCGGCGTCGTCGGATCGACCAGGCCGACCAGCGGGAACGGATCCCAAGAGGCCACGCCCCAGGCACCGCACAGTCCCTTCGATGCCGCGGCGTCCAGTGCGGCACACGCCTGTGCCAGCGTGTCCCGACCATGGGCGGAGGCGTCACCGAGGGAGTGCTCCGGGTTGTGCAAGAACACCAGGTCGGGCTCCCGCCCAAGATCCCGGGCGGCGTGTTCCACGGCCTCGTAAAGCCGCCCGGGGTCCAGGGAGTGCTCGGCCCGTTCCCGTCCGGGGAAGTAGCCCACCTTCGTGGAGACCATGAGCCTGGGCAGGAGGTCGCCGGCCGTCCGCGCCAGGACGGTGTGGGAGCGGAAACCGAGGTAGTTGGCGCTCGTGTCGATCGAGGTGACGCCGAGATCCAGCGCTCCGGTCAGGAGGCGGCGCTCGTGACGAGACCGGTGTAGCCCGAGGACAACTCGGGGGTGAGCACCGCGCACAGCTCCTCCTTCACCAGGATCTCGGCGACCTCCACCGCTTCGGACCCGACGACGGAGACCGCCCGGTCCAGCGGCACGGGCCTCCCGCTCAACAGCAGCCGCAGCGAGGGCAGTGCCTTGGCCAGGAGGGTCAGCTTCTTCCCCGAGGCCAGGACGTCGACGGTCTCGCCGTTCTCCTCGATGCGCGGAGGGAAGTGGGTGGTGCAGACCACGGCGTCGAGTGATCCGAAGACGTCCAGGAAGGGGACCTGCCGGGGAAGCGGCATCGCCTGCTCGTACGCAGCCAGGAAGTCGGCCGGCGAGCGCTCGGCGACCAGCTGGGTGGCGACCTCCGTCAGGGCGTGGAACGCCTCTCCGTCACGACGGTCCAGGTCGTGACGGAAGATCTCCTTCTCGCGGCACCAGTCGCCCAACCACGCCAGCCAGCTCGCGCCGGTGCGCTTGGTAATCCCGAACGTGACGTGGAGGCTCTTCCCCGACCCGTGGCCGTTACGGGTCGCCTGGTGCCAGTGACCACGGGGGATGTGCATCACGTCGCCAGCTTTCAGCACCCCTGACCAGATGATCTCTTCGCTCGGGGTGTCGTTGGGATCGGCGTCCCGGTACAGGGGAACAGACCGGGAGGTGCCGCGAACTTCCCAGCCCTTCTCGCCCGCCAGCTGGACGATCACCACGTCGTGGTCGTCCCAGTGCAGCGGGAAGCCCGACGCCTCGTTCGTCGTCAGATACGCATTGACCTGGACGCGCTCGTGCGACCACCACTGGAGCGCCCGGCAGGCGACCTCCATCGTCGGATCGAAGACGTTCGCCTGGTCGAGGATCACCGTGGCCCCCTCCCCCAGCAGCCGGCCGAGGCTGTGCATGTTCACCATGGGGATGCTCTGACCCCGAGGGCTGACACTGTCGGTGAAGTAGACGGCCGGGTGCACTTCCTTGCTCTCCTGGAAGACCCGGAACTGCGGACGGTTCATGCTCCGGCGCATGACCATGTCGAGCAGGCGGTTCGGGGTGAGTACGCGCGAGATGAGGCCCGGGTCGTCGATGCTTCCCCGCGCGAAGTCCTTGCCGAGTTCGCCCGCACCGTTCCATTCGAGTGCCGTCTCGATGGCGCTGATCAACCGGTGTTCCATCAATTCCTCCTCATGAGATCGGCTGATGGGGAACGGTGGGGTCCGCAGGCAGAACCACGGACCCCACCGCCGCCCGCTACTCGCTGTCGTGCAGGTTGCCGTCGCCTCCGGGCCACGGGGAGTCGCCGGAGCTGCCGGCGTTGTCCGACCGGAGGCTGTCGTACCGGTCGTGGACGGAGGTCAGCTCCTCGACCGCCACCAGGAGGCCGTTCCGGGCCGGCGACGGTGTCGTGTTCTCTGCCACCTCGTTGTTCTCCTTCCTCTTGGGTTCCTCCCGCCGGCATTCCGGTGGAGGTTGGGGGCCGCACCCCTGTTGGTGCTGGGTGCGGATGACGTAGGGCACGGGTAGCCGGAGGTTCGGAGACCTCGTCACGGCGTCAGCGTGCGGTGCGGGCGTCCCAGCGGATGTTGGCGTCCAGGACCCGCTGATCAAGCTCGTACAGACAGGCCCGGCAGGCGTATAGGGACGCGTGCATTCCGCTGGACCGGACCGGGCCGATCCACGTCACCTCGACGTTCTGCCGTCCGCACCACAGCCAGCACTCGCCGTACGGCTGCCACTCGTGGCGGTCCCACAGGGCGTGGGCGGTGGGCTCCCCCGTGCTCGGGTCAATGTCTCGGCGCGTGGGCCGGAAGACGACGTCCGGGTCGGGAAGAGGCGACGGGCGAAGCGGATACATCAGACGGCCGGGCGAAGTGGTTGCTCACACGGCGTCCGAGAACCGACCGATCTCACCCTTGGGAGTGCGACCTCGGCCCAGACCCGCTTGCCACGCCCGAGCGGCTCCCATCCCGACTGCGTCGCAAGGGCGTCCACCAGGGCCAGGCCCCGGCCATGCTCGTTCTCAGTACCGAAGCTCCCTGTCCGGGGAGCCTCGCGGTTGCCGTCCCGCACGTCGATCAGCAGGCCGCTGGGGCGCCCGAGAACGGTGATCGTGACAAGTCCCTCACCATGGACCACGGCGTTGCTGACCAGTTCAGAGATGATGAGGCGGATCGTCTCGGCCGTCTCTTCGTCCATGAAGCCCCACGCGCGGACCCGCTCCACGACCGAGCGCCGGGCCATGGAGACCTCCTCTTCCCTGCCCACGAGGACGAGACGGGTGACGAGCGAGGACATGATGGGATGCCTCCACAGAGTTGGAAGGCGACTCCGCCAGGACAGGAACGCGAACGAAGCCGTCGATCTGATGTCCGTCCAGGGGCGAAGGCGCGAGCCCGGCCCGAGGACAACTGAGGTCCAGTCAACGGCCGGGCCCCACGGGTGCGGAACGTTTCTGGGGGGTTTCTCCAGGGGACGCCACCCTCGTACGTAGGGGTGGAATGCAGTGCCCGGCCGCCCTGTTGGGATACGACAGGAGTGATGACGTGCCCGGTGAGCCCTTAGCTGTCCACCCTTTGACCTTCGTCCGTCAGTCGCGGGGATGGGGTAAGGCCGAGTTCGCCCGCCTCATGCAGGCGCGTGGGAAGCTGCTCGGCATCCCCCTGGCGACGAATCGCACCACCGTCTGGAAGTGGGAGCAGGGCCAGGAACCGGATGCGGACGCTCAGCGCGTGCTCAGCGACCTGCTGTCCGTTCCGTACGAACGGGCGCGGGCGGAGGGCTGGCCTCGCTGGCTTCCCGTCTGGGAGGTGACGGGACTCACCGCGCCGTGGACCGAGGCCGGCACCGTCGAGGCGCTGGCCGATCTCGTGGGGAGTGGACGGTTGGATCGACGAGGCTTTCTCACCATCACCGGCGCCACCCTGACCGGACTGGCGTCGAGCTGGGTCGAGGCACCGTCCGCGTTCGCCTCGGCGATCAACGGCGACCGTGTCACCGACGTGATGGTCTCGACGATCGAGCAGCGCGTCAGCACACTTCGCACCCTCGATGATCAGTTGGGAGGTGCCCGGCTCCTGGAACAGGCCCGAGGCGATCTTTCCCTGGTCACGGGCCTGCTCAGCGGCGGCCGGTACACGGACGACATCCGGTTCCGCCTGTACGCGCTGGCCGCCCGGACCTCGCATCTGACAGGCTGGATGGCGTACGACGCGGGGCTGCGGTCCGCGGGCCAGCGGTATTACGTCGGGGCGCTTCGCAGCGCCCGTACCGGCGGGGACGACGCCTTCGGTGCCTTCATCCTGGCGGAGATGGGCGTCCACGTCTCCGAAGCCGGACGCACGGCTGAGCGGGTCGACCTGATTTCGACCGGCATCGACAACGCTCCCCGCACCCTGTCACCCTCCGCGCAGTGCTTTCTCTACCTGCACAAGGCCGAGGCGCTGTCACGCGACGGCGATCACCAGAGGGCTGGCACAGCCCTCAACCGCGCCGCTGCCCTCTGGGAGCGCCAGACGGCGGGGGACGCGCCGGACTGGCTCGACTGGTTCGGCGAGGCGCAGGTGAAGTCGACAGAGGGCAAGGTGCTGCTCCGCGCGGGGCATGTGGAGCGAGCGACGCGTTCGCTGGTGACCTCTGTCGAGCGGGCGGCGCCCCGGGACAAGGCCGTCCGTTCCAGCCGACTGGCCGAGGCCCGGCTGGCGGGTGGCGATCTGGACGGGGCACTGGACGCCGCGAACTACGGTGCCGCGCTTCTGGAGGACAAGGTCAGCTCGGTGCGGGCATTGGACCGGTTGAAGGAGTTCTCCTTGCAGCTCGAACCCCATCGGGCCGTCTCGTCCGTACGGGAATTCCGCGAGCGCCTCCAGGCGGTACCCGTGGCGGCCTGATCGTCGCTGCTCAAAAACTGACCCTCGGAGTGAGCGTCCGAGAGTGCCAGGATGGGCGGCATGACGGTGATCAACGGTGAGGTCGCGGAAGGGTTCGAGCCAGTACGGGAGGCGTTCGCGGAGAACTTCGCCCGGCGCGAGGACATCGGCGCGGCGGTCTGCGTCTACCAGGATGGCCGCCCCGTGGTGGACCTGTGGGCCGGGGTCGCCGATCCGGACACCGGCCGCCCGTGGGAACGGGGCACCCTTCAACTCGTCTACTCGGCGACCAAGGGAGCGACCGCCACGGTGGCGCATCTGCTCGCCCAGCGCGGCGCGCTGGACCTGGACGCCCCGGTGGCCGAGTACTGGCCGGAGTTCGCCGCGAACGGCAAGGCGGAGATCCCGGTGCGCTGGCTGCTGTCCCACCAGGCCGGTCTGGTCGCCCTTGACCAGCCGGTACCGCTGGACGAGGCACTGGCCTGGCACCCCATGACGGCAGCTCTGGCTGCCCAGCACCCGCAGTGGACTCCGGGAACGGCGCACGGGTACCACGGCCGGACCTGGGGCTGGCTGGTCGGCGAAGTGATCCGCCGTGTGTCCGGCCGTACGCCGGGCCGCTTCTTCGCCGAGGAGATCGCCGCACCACTCGGGCTCGACTTCTTCATCGGACTGCCAGCCGGTGAACGCGACCGGGTCAGCCGCATGGTGTACCGGAAGCCGGACGTCGACCTCACCACCGTGCCCGAGGAGTCGGTCCCCGAGGACCTCCGTGACCTCGTCGCCGCCTGGCGCGACCCGAACTCGCTCAGCAACAGGGCGTTCGCGGTCACCGACCCGGCGAACATCGACTTCGACTCCCCCGAGGTTCAGGCCGCGGAACTCCCCTCGTCCAACGGAATCGGCACCGCGCACGCGCTGGCACGCATGTACGCCGCGCTGATCGGTGAGGTGGACGGGGTACGCCTGCTCACCCCAGAGACGCTGGCTTCGGCAACCGAGGAGCAGGCCAGCGGGCAGGACCGGGTGATGCTGGCGCCCAGTCGGTTCAGCACCGGATACATGCTGCCCACCACGACCATCCCCATGACCGGGCCGAGTGCCTTCGGCCACACGGGGCGCGGTGGCTCACTCGGCTTCGCCGACCCGAAGCGCGGCATCGCGTTCGGCTACGTCATGAACCACATCATCGGGGGCCCCGACGACATACGAGCGACCACGTTGGCCGAGGCAGTAAGAAGGTCGCTGGCCTGATTTCTCCGTGTATTCGGACTGGCATCGGGCGGCCTGCAGGAACGACATTGCATTCTCCGCAGGATGGCCAGTTGCCATCGCCATGCCTTTCCACGTCTTAACCTACCGTGCCAGACCGGGGGTTCTCAGACGTCATCACCAACGCCCTCACCGCAGAAAACTTGTATGCCATCAGGCAACGATGATGCACAGAAAAAGAAGCGACAGCCCGTAGAGGACGATGGCAAGATGTAGGTACACCCAGAGCCGGTGAAGCCGAACACGATGCATCCGTGGAAATCTTCGGTAATGCTCCACGCGTGCCCGAATGAGTTCTTCGTCGGAGCCCAACACTCCCTGCTCCACCAAGGTTCTGGTCAAGGCCCGAGCCTGGAAGAGGTGATAGGAAGCCCGCTCATAGTACTTGGAAACGGCCACAGCGCCGTACGCGCCAGCCAGAACGACAAAGAAGCACAGAGGCATGACGTTCAGTGTGAACTTTTGCTGGACGATCAGCGCACTCAAGGCCGCCGTGACAACGATCAGTAGATTCGTCAGCGTGGAGCGCTGAGTTTCGCATTGCCGTAACTGCTCCCGGTGTTCCTTCCAATAGGAACGTATCGCCTCTTCCGACATCTCGGCCATGCAAAAACTCCCCATCTCCGCCCACTATGTCAACCGTCCAGTTCGCCCAAGAAGCGAACGTCAGCACTGGAGACACCGTAGCGTGAGGATCTTCATCAGTAGTGTCCGCAGAGGACTCGACGAGGAGCGCGACTCCCTACCTGGCCTGATCAGCGCATTGGGGCATACGCCTGTGCGATTCGAGGACTTCTCCGCACAGACCACACCCAGTCGGGAGGCCTGCCTGGAAGCGTTGGCATCTGCGGATGTCTGCCTCTTCCTGCTAGGCCCGAAGTACGGCCACATCTTTCACGAAACAGGACAGTCCGCAACTCACGACGAATGGGTGGCCGCTCAAGCAGCAGGCATACCTCGGCTGGTCTACCGCAAGCTGCAGGTAGAATTCGAGCCCGCTCAGGTCGATTTCACACGGATCGTACAAGCCTACGCCACTGGGGTGTTCCGCGATTCCTTCGAGACCACCTCGGAGCTTCAGACCAAGGTCGTACAGAAGATCAAAGAGCTGGAGGCTGGCACATCTCCTCTGTCCTTTGCCAGGCTGGCGGAGCCTCCTGAACTGCGCTGGACCATCGACGACACGAGTATGAATCCGTTGGCCGGCAACGATGTTCCCCTGCTGGAGCTTCACGTCCTGCCCCTGAACTTCGTCGGCCACTCGGATCGCGAGCTGGAACAGCTCAGCACATCGCTGGTGGACCGGATCCGAACCGCCGGACTGGTCCGGGGCGACGTTGCCCTGTCGCCCTCCAGGTCCCGAGATCACGTAGCAGTAAGCGTCCCGTCCGGGCGGCCCCGATCATGGGATGCGCCACAACCTGGCGAACTCGCGGAAGTACGTCTCTACAAGACAGGCCAAATCTCCACCCGAGCCACGCTCCCCAAGGACGGCTTGGGCTCGATTCTGGACCCCGAGGCCCTGCCTCAGCAGATCACTGACCTGTTGAAGTTCATCGGTGCGTTGAACATCGTCCAGCAAGATCGGATCGTCGTCGCGGCGGGCGTGTCGTGCAGCGCACTGACCAGTGTCGACAGGTTCGATCCCCACCAGTCGCGGCGTAGTGCCCGGCTGTCCCACCCCTCGAACTTCGCCCTTCGAACCGAAGCCGATGAGTCCGTCACACTGGCTGCTCTGAGCACCGGGGCCAAGGAAGTCGCAGGACCTCTCTCACGAGCCCTGGTCAGACAGCACCCGACTGCGCGCTAGCACTCCAGGAGCGGGAGCCGCTTGGGAGCCGATACGCTCTCTCAACCCACCGCAGGCCCCGCGAAACCAACGGGCACAGTGGACCTGACCTGCACAAATGCAATCCTCGCAGGCCAGGCCAGCGCCCGAACCTCATTCGGGACGAAGAGGTCGTGGGTTCAAATCCCGCCACCCCGACAGCTGAGTAGTAGATCAGGGCCGGTGACTCATTTGAGTCACCGGCCCTGATGCGTTGTGCGTGACCGCCTGCGGGACACACCGCGTCGGTCTCCTGGCGGAACCGCGTGTGGTTGGCTCGGTCAGCCATGTCGCCCAGCAGCGAAGCCGGCGGGGACCGAGCCGGCGGTCGGCCTTCCGGGGAGGGAAATCGGTGGAACGGTTGCCCAGCGTCCACATATGCGCTAACGAAATTGAGCCGGGAGCCAGGAGCCGGGAGCCGGGAGCCGGGAGCCGGGAGCCGGGAGCCGGGAGCCGGGAGCCGGGGAGTCGTCCGGGCGGGTTGTGTGCGATCCTGCCCTCGGGCGGAGGTACGTGATGGAGCCCGACGAGCGCATTCTCGTTCCCGTAGGACCCGACGCCGCGCGCTGGCGGACCTTCGGCGGTGAGCGGACGCTGGTGGTCGCCGCGCGGACGGTGACCTCGCTGGTGCGGGTGCTGGATGTGGTGCCCGAGATCGTGCACGACGATCCGCGGATCACCGTGGTGTTCGCGTACGACCCGACATCCGCCTTCAACGACGGGGTGCTCGATCTGCTCCGGTCGCTGGGCTGCCGTACGCTGCCGTGGCCCCAGCTCCCGGAGATCTCGCCCGACCTGCTGATCTCGGCCTCGGAGAATGTCACGGTGCCGCCCGGCGACTACCCGGTGGTGGTGCTTCCGCACGGGGTCGGGTTCCAGAAGCAGGTCCCCGACTCCGCCGGGGCCGGCACACGGCTCTCCGGGCTGGTCCACGGCGATCTGCTGGCGGCCGGGCGCGCCTGGCTGGCGGTGTCCCATCCCGACCAGGAGGCCCAGCTGGCGGCCGCCCATCCCGGTACGGCCGGGAGGACCGTACTGGTCGGGGATCCCTGCCTCGACCGGCTTCGGGCCAGTGCCCGGTGGCGGGAGCGCTACCGGGCGGCCCTGGGGTTGCTTCCCGGTCAGCGGCTGGTCCTGGTCAGCTCGACATGGGGTCAGGAGTCGCTGGCCGGATCGTGGCCGGGGCTTCCGGCGGAGCTGCTGGCCCAGCTCCCGGCCGATGAGTTCCGGGTGGCTCTGGTCCTGCACCCGAACGTCTGGTCCGGGCACGGTGCCTGGCAGATCCGGGTCATGCAGCGAAGCGCCCTGGAGGCCGGGCTGATCGCCGTCGACCCCACGGACGGCTGGCAACAGGCCCTGGTCGCCTCGGACCTGGTCATCGGCGATCACGGGTCGGTGACGCTCTACGGCGCGGCACTCGGGCGCCCCCTCCTGCTCGGCGCGTTCGGGTCGGAGGCCGTTCCCGGTACGGCCGGGTACGCACTGCGCACGGCGGCGGGGCGGCTGGAGGCGGGCCGGCCGCTGCCGGAGCAGCTGGCGGCGGCGATGGCGGGGCACCGGGCGGACCGGTTCGCCGAGGTCACCGCGGGTGCCTTCGCGGAGCCCGGGGAAGCCCTGCCCCGGCTGCGCGAACTGGTCTACGGTCTGCTCGGCCTCGCTCCGTCCCACCACCCGGGCCGTGGTCCGCGTGCCTTCCCGATCCCGCTCCCCCGCACCACCGGGGCCCGGTCGCTGATGGTGCGCACCTCCGTCGTGCGGGGCGCCGAGGGCGTGCTCCAGGTGGCGGTCGAACGCTTCCCGGCGGCGCTGGCCGGGGAGAGGGCCGAGGACGACACCTCGTTCTGGCATCTGGCCTGCGACCTCGACGAGCCGGACACCCGTCTCACCGAGAGCGCCACCGTCATCAGCTCGGCGTCGGAGATCTTCACTCCCGCGGCGGGACGCCGCAGGGTGGGATCCCTGCTGACCGACTTCCCCGGAGCCCGGATCGCCGCGCTGGCCGGGGAGGACGGCTGTGTCGTCGGGCTGCGTGACGGCCGCCGGCTGCACATCCGCGCCGTCGACGGTCCGGGCCCCGACCCCGGCACCGCCGCGGCGGCGGTCTATGTGTGTCTGCGCCTCGGCATACCGCTGGACGGCACGATGGTCCTGGTCCTGGTCCAGGGCGCGCGTCGGCAGCGGCTGCGGATCGGTCCCGTATCGCCGGTCGGGGATCAGCCGGCGGCGAGCCGGGCCAGGACCGCCGCCGCCCGGGGGCTGCCGCCCTCCTCGTAGATCGTGAGGGCACGGCGCAGACAGCCGCGGACGGCCTCGGGGTCGTCCAGCAGGTCCGCCAGGTCCTCCAGGGCACGGGCCTCGTAGTGCGAGGCGCCGCCGCGGTGCAGGTCGTCGGCGGCCCGGGTGAGGGCGGCGGCTGCCTCCGCGCGAGCGCCGCGCCGGGCCAGGATCCTGCCGGTGTCGGCGAGGGCCCGTGCCGCCATCCGCTCGTCGCCCAGGGCGCGGAAGGCCTCCCCGGCCCGGTCGAGGGCGGCCAGGCCGGTGGCGTGGTCGCCGGCCGAACTCTGCGCGCAGCCCAGGAAGTAGCGGGCCAGGGCCTCGCCCCGGGCCTCCCCGGCCTCGGCGTTGAGGGCGAGTGACATGCGGTAGGCGTCCACCGCGCGGGCCGGGTCGTGCCGGTCCCAGTAGCGGCCGAGGAACTCCTGGACCGAGGCCTGGAGGACCGGATGTCCCGACTCCACGGCGAGCTGCTCGGCCCGGTCCAGTTCCTCCTTCGCCCGCTCGTCCTGTCCCAGATCGAGCAGCGGCCGGGACAACAGGCTGCGCAGCCGTGCCTCGGCGGCCGGGTCGCCGTCGCGCCGTGCCGCCTCGGCGCCCAGTTCGAGCGACTCGCGCCAGTCGGCGAGGTGCCGGTGGTGGAGGAAGAGAACGGTGAACGCCTCGGCCGTCCGCCACACCGCGCCGTCGAGGCCGAAGCCGGACGCGGCGCGGAGCACGGCGAGGATATTGGCCCGCTCGGCCTCCAGCCAGCTGATCGCGGAGCGGCCGGGGTCGGACGTACCGGCGAACGGCCCGGCGGCGTCCGGTCCGGCCGGTACGGCGGCGGGGTCCGCTACGGCCGGTACGGCGATACGGAGCCGGTCGGCCCGGACCGCGAGGTCCGCCGCCGACGTCAGCGCGAGGTAGTGCCCGGTGACCCTGCCGACCGTCTCCCGCTCCGCCTCGGGCGGGTCGAGGCTCCGGGCGGTGTCCCGGGCGTGGAGCCGGACCAGGCCGTGCAGGGTGTATCTGCGGTCCTCGGTGACGGACAGCAGGCTGGCGGCTTCCAGGACGTCCAGCGCCGCCTGGGCCTCGTCGGCCGAACGGAGCCCGGCGGCCACCCCGGCGACGGCGGTGTCGAAGCAGAGGCCGGGCAGCCGGCCGAGGATCCGGTACATACGGGCGGCGGCGTCGGGGAGGTCGCGGTAGGCCAGTTCAAGGGCTGCGGACACGGTGCGCTCCTCGTGGGCTGAGGACACGGCGATACGGCTGAGGCGGCTCTGTTCGTCGGACAGCTCGGCGACCAGCGCGCCGATCGTCAGGCGGCGTTGGGTCAGCAGCCGGGCACCACAGATCCGCAGGGCCACCGGCAGACCGCCGCAGAGTTCGACCAGCCGGGCCGCGTCCGCCGCCTCGTCCTCGATCCGCCGATGCCCGCAGAGGGCCGACAGCAGCTCCAGCGCGCTCTCGGTGTCCAGGGCGCCGAGCGGGAGCAGGGCGGCGCCGTCCAGGACCAGCTCGCCCAGCCGCCAGGTGCTGGTCGCCAGGACGGCACTGCCAAGACCTTGCGGAAGGAGGGCGGTGACCTGGGCCGGGCGGGTCACATCGTCCAGGACGACCAGCATCCGGCGCCGGGCCGACAGGTCGCGGTAGAGGGCCGTACGGTCGGCGAGGCCCGGGGGAAGGTACTGGTCCCGCACGCCCAGGGCACGCAGGCAGATGGCGAGCGCCTCCGAGACGTCCCCGCCGGCCCCCGCACGGAGAGCGGCGAAGTCGACAAAGATCTGCCCGCCGGGGAAGCGCCGCTGGTTGGTGTGGGCCCATTGGCAGACGGCGGCCGTCTTGCCGATTCCGGGGAGCCCGCTGAAGACACCGATCGGGCAGCCGGCGGCATCGCCGTACCCGAATAAGCCGTCCAGCTCGGCCAGTACCCGGTCGCGGTTGACGAAGCCGCGCGGTGGTCTCGGGACCTGGTCCGGGCGGCGGTCTCCGGACCCCTTCGGCCCCTCGTGGTAGTTGAAGGTGATACCGCCGTGGACGATGCCGGCCTGGACCAGCTGGCCTTCCACATGGCCGGGAAGGCTGTTCGCGATCCCTGTCGGCACCGGGTCTTCCCGCCCGTCGCGCGCGCTCATCGACCACCGCCTCCCGGGCGCTCCGGCCCATGGTCACCGTACTGGAACACCCGGCGGGAGGGGGTGTTTCCCGGGCCGTCGCCGGGTCGGGCCCGTAAGGAACCGAAACCCCGGAGACCGGATGCCGGATACCCGGGAACGGCTTCGTGGCGCCGGGCAGCGCGCCTAGGGTGGGACGATCCGATACTGATCGAGATCGAGGGAGCACCGGCATGGACCCGATCACCGCAGCGGCTCTCGCCGCACTGGCCGGCGGTCTCAGCGGCGAGGCCGGGCGTCAGGCGTGGCAGGGGCTCACCACGCTGGTGCGGCGCCCCTTCGGGGGAAGCCCGGCGCAGGGAGCGGAAGAGGGCGGGACGCCCCAGGTCAGCTCCGGTGAGCAGGAGATCGCCGCGCTGGAGCACGACCCCGTCGACCCGGTGCGCGCCCAGGCGCTGGCCACGGCGCTCGGTGTACGGGCCGCCCTGGACGGGGAGTTCCGCGTCCTGCTCGACGAGTGGTGGCAGCGGACACAGGCCGGATCGGCGACTGTCACGGTGAACAACAGCGTCGGCACCCAGACGGGCACGATGGTCCAGGGCCAGGAGTTCTCCGGCCTCACCTTCACCATGAACTTCGGCGCGGCCACCCCCGACAGGGAGTAACAGGTAGTGACACGCGCCGGTTGCCCCTGCCCGGTACAGGGCAGGGGCAACCGGCAGATCAGTCCTCGCCCTCCAGATTGCCCTCGGTCTCCAGGTAGACCTCGCGGAGGGCGGCCAGGACCGCCGGGTCCGGCTTGGACCACAGGCCGCGGGACTCGGCCTCCAGGAG
Organism: Streptomyces sp. NPDC000594; assembly: GCF_040299965.1. Taxonomy (NCBI): domain Bacteria; kingdom Bacillati; phylum Actinomycetota; class Actinomycetes; order Kitasatosporales; family Streptomycetaceae; genus Streptomyces; species Streptomyces sp. NPDC000594. The sequence continues at coordinate 214,124 of NZ_JBEPCY010000003.1, forward strand.
GCGTTCGGCGATGCCGTGGAGGGCCCAGGGGTTGGCCTGTTCCAGGAAGGCGCGGTTCTCCGGGTCCAGGACGTAGGCCTCGGTCAGCTTGTCGTACATCCAGTCGGCGACGACACCGGTGGTGGCGTCGTACCCGAAGAGGTAGTCCACGGTGGCGGCCAGCTCGAAGGCGCCCTTGTAGCCGTGGCGGCGCATCGCCTCGATCCACTTGGGGTTGACGACACGGGCGCGGAAGACCCGGGAGGTCTCCTCGACCAGGGTGCGGGTGCGGACGGTCTCCGGGCGGGTGGAGTCGCCGATGTACGCCTCCGGGGCGGTGCCGCGCAGGGCGCGGACGGTGGCCACCATGCCGCCGTGGTACTGGAAGTAGTCGTCCGAGTCGGCGATGTCGTGCTCACGGGTGTCGGTGTTCTTCGCCGCCACCGCGATCCGCTTGTACGCCGTCTCCATCTCATCGCGCGCGGGCCGGCCGTCCAGTTCACGGCCGTACGCGTAGCCGCCCCAGACCGTGTAGACCTCGGCGAGGTCCGCGTCGGTGCGCCAGTCGCGGGAGTCGATCAGCTGGAGCAGTCCGGCGCCGTAGGTGCCGGGGCGGGAGCCGAAGATACGGGTGGTGGCGCGGCGTTCGTCGCCGTGCACGGCCAGGTCGGCCTGGGTGTGGGCGCGTACGTGGTTGTCCTCGGCGGGCTCGTCCAGGGAGGCGGCGAGGCGTACGGCGTCGTCCAGCAGGCCGATGGTGTGCGGGAAGGCGTCGCGGAAGAAGCCGGAGATCCGCAGGGTCACATCGACCCGGGGGCGGCCCAGTTCGGCGAGGGGCACCGGCTCCAGGCCGGTGACCCGGCGGGAGGCGTCGTCCCATACCGGACGGACGCCCAGCAGCGCCAGTGCCTCGGCCACATCGTCGCCCGCCGTGCGCATCGCGCTCGTACCCCAGAGGGAGAGCCCGACCGAGGTGGGCCAGGAGCCGTTGTCCTCGCGGTAGCGGGTGAGCAGGGACTCGGCGAGGGCCTGGCCGGTCTCCCAGGCGAGCCGGGAGGGCACGGCCTTGGGGTCGACCGAGTAGAAGTTGCGGCCGGTCGGCAGGACGTTGACCAGTCCGCGCAGCGGTGAGCCGGAGGGGCCGGCCGGGACGAAGCCGCCGTTCAGGGCGTGGACCGTATGGTCCAGCTCGGCGGTGGTGGCGGCGAGGCGCGGGACGACCTCCCGGGCGGCGAACTCCAGGACCGCCCGGACCTCGTCGTTCACCTCGGCGGGGATCGCCGTCAGCTCCCAGCCGGCGTCGTCCATCGTCTGCACCAGGGCGCGCGCCCGCTCCTCGGCCTCGTCCGCCGTGGTCCGGGTGGCGGCGGACTCGTCCAGGCCCAGCGCCTCGCGCAGCCCCGGGAGTGCGGTCGTACCGCCCCAGATCTGGCGGGCGCGCAGGATCGCCAGGATCAGATTGACCCGGTCCCCGCCCTGCGGGGCGCCGCCCAGCACATGGAGGCCGTCGCGGATCTGGGCGTCCTTGATCTCGCAGAGCCAGCCGTCGACATGGAGGAGGAAGTCGTCGAAGCCGTCGTCCTCGGGCCGGTTCTCCAGACCGAGGTCGTGGTCGAGCCTGGCCGCCTGGATGAGGGTCCAGATCTGCGCCCGGATCGCGGGCAGCTTCGCCGGGTCCATGGAGGAGATCTGGGCGTACTCGTCCAGAAGCTGTTCCAGACGGGCGATGTCCCCGTACGAGTCGGCGCGCGCCATTGGCGGCACCAGATGGTCCACGAGCGTGGCGTGCGTCCGGCGCTTGGCCTGGGTGCCCTCGCCCGGGTCGTTCACCAGGAACGGGTAGACCAGGGGGAGGTCGCCGAGGGCGGCGTCGGGGCCGCAGGCGGCGGAGAGCCCGGCGTTCTTCCCCGGCAGCCACTCCAGATTGCCGTGCTTGCCAAGGTGGATCATGGCGTCGGCGCCGAAGCCGCCGTCCTCGCGCGCCGCCGCTATCCAGCGGTAGGCGGCCAGATAGTGGTGCGAGGGCGGCAGATCGGGGTCGTGGTAGATCGCGATCGGGTTCTCGCCGAAGCCGCGCGGCGGCTGGATGAGGATCAGCAGATTGCCCCGGCGCAGCGCGGCGAGGACGATATCGCCCTCGGGGTTGGCGCTGCGGTCCACGAACATCTCGCCGGGCGGCGGGCCCCAGTGCTCCTCGACCTGTTCCCGCAGCTGCGCGGGGAGTTCCCCGTACCAGCGCCGGTAGTCGGCGGCGGGGATCCGGACCGGGTTGGCCGCGAGCTGCTCCTCGGTCAGCCACTCCTGGTCATGGCCGCCGGCGTCGATCAGGGCGCGGATCAGTTCGTCGCCGTCGCCGGAGACCAGGCCGGGGATCTCCTCGCCGGGCCCGAAGTCGTATCCCTCCGCCAGCAGTCGGCGCAGCAGGGCGACGGCGCTGGCGGGGGTGTCGAGGCCGACCGCGTTGCCGATACGGGAGTGCTTGGTGGGGTACGCGGAGAGCACCAGGGCGAGGCGCTTCTCGGCGGCGGGGACATGGCGCAGCCGGGCGTGGCGGACGGCGATCCCGGCGACCCGGGCGGCCCGCTCGGGGTCGGCGACATAGGCGGGCAGCCCGTCCCGGTCGATCTCCTTGAAGGAGAACGGGACGGTGATCAGCCGGCCGTCGAACTCCGGTACCGCGATCTGGCTGGCGGCGTCGAGCGGGGAGACGCCCTCGTCGTTCTCCTCCCAGGTGGAACGCGAGCCGGTGAGGCAGAGCGCCTGGAGGACGGGGACATCGAGGCCGGTGAGGGCGCCCGCGTCCCAGGAGTCGTCGTCGCCGCCGGCGGAGGCGTCGGCGGGGCGGGTGCCGCCCGCCGCGAGGACCGTGGTGACGATGGCGTCGGCGGGGCGCAGGGCGTCGATCAGCTCCGGCTCGGGGGCGCGGAGGGAGGCGACATAGAGCGGAAGGGCCGTGGCTCCCTTGCGCTCGATCTCGTCGCACAGGGTGTGGATGAAGGCGGTGTTCCCGCTCATGTGGTGGGCGCGGTAGTAGAGCACCGCGATCACGGGGGTGCCCTCGGGCGCGGGAGCGGCCTCGGGGCGCTCCAGCGGTCCCCAGGTCGGCGCCGGGGCCGGGGGTTCGAAGCCATGGCCGGTGAGCAGCACCGTGTCGGAGAGGAAGCGGGCGAGCTGCTCCAGATTGGCCGGTCCGCCGTGGGCGAGATAGGCGTGTGCCTCGGCGGCGATGCCGACGGGGACGGTGGACGCCTCCATCAGCTGGGCGTCGGGGGCCTGTTCCCCGGTGAGCACCACCACGGGCCGCCCGCTCCCGATCAGCAGGTCCAGCCCCTCCTGCCAGGCCCTGACCCCGCCGAGGAGGCGGACGACGACCAGGACGGCACCGTCCAGCAGTCCGGGGAGGTCGTCGAGGGAGAGCCGCGAGGGGTTGGCGAAGCGGTAGGCGACCGGGCCGTCGGCGGCGCGGGCGCTCAGCAGATCGGTGTCGGAGGTCGAGAGGAGCAGGATCTCGTGGGGACGGGGGGCGTCCGCGGACGACTGATGCATGCGGCGTCTGGCCTTCCTCGGGGTTTCCGCGCCCCGGGCGGTGTCGGACGGCGGGAGTTCCTGACTCGCCGGGCCCGGGGGCCAAGCTCACAGTGGCGGGACCGCGCCGGAGTCACACCGGGCTTCCTCCCCTTGTGCCGTCGCCGGCGATGGCGGACCGGGTGATCCGCCGGGCCCCATCGTAAGGGCCGTATCCCTTCTGCGGGATATGTCATTTGGGCTGCTATGCGGGCGGGTGCCGGAATGGCCATGGGTATGCTCGCCGCCATGTCCACGACCGGGGCCACGCCTTTCACCAGCCCAGACGCGCCGCTTTTGGACCGGGGTGCGGGCGATGACCCGGTCCGGGACGGCGGTGACGCCTGCCCCGGGGCGCTGCGGCTGCACCGGGCGGACGACGGGGCGCTGGCCCGGATCCGGCTGCCCGGCGGGGTGCTGGACGCGGCCGGGGCGGATGCCCTGGCCCGGGCGGCCGGGGAGCTGGGCGACGGAGTGCTGCATCTCACCTCCCGGGGCAATGTCCAGCTGCGCGGGATGCGCGACGGCTGCGGCGCCACGCTGGCGCGGCTCCTCGACGGGGCGGGGCTGTTGCCGTCGCCCCGTCATGAGCGGATCCGCAATGTGGTCGCCTCGCCGCTGTCGGGGCTGGACGGCCGGGGCCGGGCGGATGTCGGGCCCTGGCTGCGGGAGCTGGACGGGCTGCTCTGCGCCGGGGGCGCGGTGGGCGCCCTCTCCGGCCGCTTCCTCTTCGCGCTGGACGACGGGCGGGGCGATGTGGGGGCGCTCGGCGCGGATGTGACGGTCACGGCGGCGGTGGAGGACGGCTGGGCGCTGCTGCGGCTGGGGGGCGGGGGCGGTGCGCTGCGGATCCGGGGGGAGCGGGCCGCGCGGGCGGCGGTGACGGCGGCGGAGGTCTTCCTGGCGGCGGTACGGGAGGTCGCGCTCCCGGGTGCTCCGGTACAGGGTGCTGCGCTCCCGGGTGCTCCGGTACGGGACGCCGCGCTCCCGGGTGCTCCGGTACGGGAGGTTCCGGTACGGGGTGCTGCGGTACGGGATGCCGCGGCACGCGGTCTCTGGCGCGTCGCCGACCTGGGCGGCCAGGAGGACGCGCTGCTCCGGGAGGTCGCCCTGCGGCTGGCGGCCCTGGGCGCGGAGGCGCACGAGGTGCCCGCGCCCGCTGTCGTCCCCGATCCCGCCGACGGTCCGCCGCCCGGCGTGGTGCCCGGTCCCGACCCCGGCCGGGTCGCGCTCTCCGTACGGGCCCCGCTGGGCCTGCTCACCGGCGCGCAGTGGCGGGCGCTGACCGACTGCGCCCGTGCCGACGGCCGGGGCGAGCTGCGGCTCACGCCCTGGCGCGGCATCGTCGTCCCCGCCGTCGCCGCCGGCCGGGCGGCGGACCGGCTCGCCGCGCTCGCCGCCACCGGGCTGGTCACCGGAGCCGATTCGCCCTGGTGGGGCGTGGGTGCCTGTGCCGGACGGCCGGGCTGTGCGAAGTCGCTCGCGGATGTACGGGCCGACGCGACCGCGCTGGTGGCCCTCACGCCCACCGGTGACCGGGGCCGGGGCGCGCTTCCGGTGTACTGGTCCGGCTGTGGGCGCGGCTGCGGCCGTCCCCCCGGGGACCGGATCGATGTCGTCGCCGAGAGCACCGGCTACCGCGTCGACGAGGTCCGCGCGGGCCGCCCCCGTACCCGTAGCAGAGTGGACCACTCCGCCGGACCCGGGGAACTGGCCGCCGCCGTAAGGTCCGCACGGGCCCCGGAGACCCCGCAGGGGCCCGCCGGGGCCGACCCGGCACCATGCCCGCCCCCGACGACCCCTGCCGACCCCTGACGACCCCTGACCACCGGGCACCACACCACCAGGCGCGCCCGGCGCCGCCCGCGTCCGACCGGACGCGGTGACCCGATGAGCGAGAGCAGCGAGAAGAGCGTGTTCGACTACGAGAAGGACGGCGCGGCCATCTACCGCCAGTCCTTTGCCACCATCCGCGCGGAAGCCGACCTCGCGGGTCTGCCCGCCGATGTCAGCCAGGTCGCGGTCCGGATGATCCACGCCTGCGGGATGGTCGATCTCGTACGCGATCTCTCGTACAGCCCCCAGGTGGTGGCGCGGGCACGGGCGGCGCTGCGGGCCGGGGCGCCGATCCTGACCGACGCGCGGATGGTCGCCAGCGGGGTCACCCGCAAGCGGCTGCCCGCCGACAACGAGGTGATCTGCACCCTCAACGACCCCTCCGTGCCCGATCTCGCGGCCCGGCTCGGGACGACGCGCAGCGCCGCCGCGCTGGAGCTGTGGCGGGACCGGCTCGACGGTGCGGTCGTCGCCATAGGCAACGCGCCCACCGCGCTCTTCCGGCTGCTGGAGATGGTCGAGGAGGGGGCCCCTCGCCCGGCGGCCGTCATCGGCGTACCCGTAGGCTTCATCGGCGCCGCCGAGTCGAAGGAAGCCCTGGCCGGGCATGGCTCGGGCCTCGACCACCTGGTCGTGCGCGGCCGGCGCGGTGGCAGTGCCATGGCGGCCGCCGCCCTGAACGCGATCGCGAGCGAGGAAGAATGAGCGGCACCAGCACCGGCCGGCTGTACGGCGTGGGGCTCGGCCCCGGCGATCCGTCGCTGATGACCGTACGCGCCGTGGAGGTCATCGCCGAGGCGGATGTGATCGCGTACCACAGCGCGCGGCACGGGCGGTCCATCGCGCGGTCGATCGCGGCCCGGCACATCCGGCCGGACCACATCGAGGAGGCGCTGGTCTACCCCGTCACCACGGAGACCACCGACCACCCGGGGGGCTACCGGGGCGCGTTGGAGGAGTTCTACGAGGAGGCGGCGGCCCGGCTGGCCGTCCATCTGGACGCGGGGCGCACGGTCGCGGTGCTCGCGGAGGGCGATCCGCTCTTCTACGGCTCGTACATGCATATGCACAAGCGGCTCGCCGACCGGTATCCGACGGAGGTCGTCCCCGGGGTCACCTCGGTGAGCGGGGCGGCGGCCCGGCTGGGGGTGCCGCTGGTCGAGGCCGAGGAGGTGCTGACGATCCTGCCGGGCACACTGCCGGAGGAGGAGCTGACGGCCCGGCTGGCGTCGACGGACGCGGCGGTGGTGATGAAGCTGGGGCGTACGTTCCCCAAGGTGCGCCGGGCGCTGGAGCGTTCGGGGCGGCTGAACGAGGCCCGCTATGTGGAACGGGCCACCATGGAGGGCGAGCGCACGGGTGCGCTGGCCGAGGTGGCGGCGGATTCCGTGCCGTACTTCTCGGTGGCGGTGCTGCCGAGCCGGATCGGCGCGACGGCGCCGGAGCCTCCGGTGGACGCGGTTCCCGGGCGGGGCGAGGTCGTCGTGGTCGGCACCGGGCCCGCCGGGCCGCTGTGGCTGACACCCGAGTCGAAGGGGGCGCTCGCCGGGGCGGACGATCTCGTCGGCTATACGACCTATCTGGACCGGGTTCCGGTACGGGCCGGTCAGCGGCGGCACGGCTCCGACAACCGGGTCGAGTCCGAGCGGGCGGAGTTCGCGCTGGAGCTGGCCCGGCGGGGGCGGCGGGTCGCGGTCGTCTCCGGGGGCGACCCGGGGGTCTTCGCGATGGCGACGGCGGTCCTGGAGGCGGCGGCGCTGCCGGAGTACGCGGAGGTGCCGGTACGGGTCCTGCCGGGGGTGACCGCGGCGAACGCGGCGGCGGCCGCCGCGGGGGCGCCGCTCGGGCACGACTACGCCACGATCTCCCTCTCCGACCGGCTCAAGCCCTGGGAGGTCGTCGCGGAGCGCCTGCGGGCGGCGGCCGGCGCGGATCTGGTCCTCGCGCTCTACAACCCCGGCTCGCGGAGCCGGACCTGGCAGGTGGGCAAGGCGCGGGAGCTCCTCCTGGAGCACCGGGCGCCGGACACACCGGTGGTCGTCGCGCGCGATGTCGGCGGGCCGGAGCAGTCCGTCCGCGTCGTCCGCCTCGCGGAGCTGGAGCCCGGGGAGGTCGACATGCGGACCCTGCTGCTGGTCGGGTCCTCGCAGACCCGGACGGTGCGGCGCGGCGACGGCACGACGGTGGCCTGGACGCCGCGTCGCTATCCGGAGGCGCCGTAGCCGTCCCGGCCCCTCCGGCGCTTGAGGAGCGGGGTTCGGGGCTGGCCCCGACGTCCGCCCGAGGCCACTCGGAGCCGAGCGTCCGTCCTCAATCGCCGGACAGGCTGAAATTGAGGCCCCCGTCCACCGGAAAGCCATCCAGGAGCCGCCCGGGGCAGAAATCAGCCCCATGGGGGGCAGCTCCCGGACGGAGTCCGGGGGAGATTGAGGAGCGGGGTTCGGGGCTGGCCCCGGCGTCCGCCCGAGGGCACCCGGGGCCGAGCGTCCGTCCTCAATCGCCGGACGGGCTTAAATTGAGGCCACCGCGCCCACGGACAGTAGAGTCGCGCACGGCCCCCCGACCCCCCAAAAAACCGAGGTACCGGCGTGACCCCCGCACCCCCCACCGTCACCGTCATCGGTATCGGGGCCGACGGCTGGGCCGGGCTCCCCGAGGGGGCGCGGGACGCCCTGAGGGCCGCCGGGGTCGTCCTCGGCGGCGGGCGGCAGCTCGGCCTGCTGCCGCCGGAGTGCACCGCCGAGCGCGTGCCGTGGCCCACCCCGCTGCGGCCCGCCGTGGCCCGGCTGGTCGATGCGTACCGGGGCCGCCGGCTCGCCGTCCTGGCCAGCGGGGACCCCATGCACTACGGCATCGGCCGCGCCCTCGCCGAGATCCTGGGGCCGGACGCGCTGCGGGTCCTTCCCCACCCCTCGTCCGTCTCGCTCGCCGCCGCCCGGCTGGGCTGGCCGGTGGAGGAGACCGAGGTGGTCACCCTGGTCGGCCGGCCCACCGGCCGGCTCGCCGCCGCCCTGCACCACGGGCGCCGGGTCCTGGTGCTCAGCGCCGGTGCCGCGACGCCGGGCGAGGTCGCCGCGCTCCTGCGCGACCGGGGGTTCGGGCCCAGCCGGATGCTCGTCCTCGAACAGCTCGGCGCCCCCGCCGAGACCCGCCGCGAGGGCACCGCCGAGGAGTGGCCGCACCCGCCCGGCGACCCGCTGAACGTCATCGCCGTGGAGTGCCGCCGCGCCCCCGGCGCACCCCGGCTGGGGGCCGTTCCCGGACTTCCCGACTCCGCCTATGACCACGACGGTCAGCTGACCAAGCGCCATGTCCGCGCCGCTACCCTGGCCGCCCTCGCGCCCGCCCCCGGGGAGCTGCTGTGGGACGTGGGCGGCGGCTCCGGCTCGATCGCCATCGAGTGGATGCGTACCCACCCGTCCTGCCTGGCGGTCTGTGTCGAGCGCGACCCCGTACGGGCCGACCGCGCCGCCGGCAACGCCGACCGTCTCGGCGTCCCCGGGCTGCGGGTCCTGACCGGCGCCGCGCCCGCCGCGCTCGGCGGGCTGCCCGCCCCGGACGCGGTCTTCATCGGCGGCGGGCTGACCGTCCCCGGGCTCCTCGACGCCTGCTGGGAGGCGCTGCCGGAGGGCGGGCGGCTGGTCGCCAACACCGTCACGCTGGAGTCCGAGGCGGTGCTCGCCGGGTACCACCGGCGGTACGGCGGTGAGCTGGTACGGCTGGCGGTGGCGCACGCCGTCCCCGTCGGCGGCTTCACGGGCTGGCGGCAGGCGATGCCGGTGACCCAGTGGGCGGTACGCAAGGAGCCCGGGGAGCCGGCCGAGGGCCCTGTGAAGGACCCCGTGGAATCAGGAGACAGCACATGACCGTGTACTTCATCGGAGCCGGTCCCGGCGCGGCCGATCTGATCACCGTGCGGGGCGCCCGCACCCTCGCGTCCTGCCGGGTCTGTCTGTACGCGGGCAGTCTGGTCCCGCGCGAGCTGCTGGAGAGCTGCCCCGAGGGCGCCCGGCTCGTCGACACCGCCCGGCTCACCCTGGACGAGATCACCGAGGAGCTGGTGCGCGCCCACACGGAGGGCCATGATGTGGCCCGGCTGCACTCGGGCGACCCGTCCGTCTTCAGTGCCATGGCCGAGCAGATGCGCCGCCTGGACGCGGCGGGGGTGCCGTACGAGGTGGTCCCGGGCGTGCCCGCGTTCGCCGCCGCGGCCGCCGCCCTCAAGCGCGAGCTGACCGTGCCCACCGTGGGCCAGACCGTGATCCTCACCCGGATCGCCCGGCGCGCCACCGCCATGCCCGAGGGGGAGGATCTCGCCACGCTCGGCCGCAGTGGCGCCCTCATCGTGCTGCATCTGGCCGCCGGACACACGGACAGCGTGGTGGAGGAGCTGCTGCCGCACTATGGCGCCGACTGTCCGGCCGCCGTGGTCGCCTTCGCCAGCAGGGCCGACGAGATCGTGCTGCGCGGCACCCTCGGCGACATCGCCGAGCAGGTACGGGCGGCCGGGGTCGTCCGTACCGCCGTCATCCTGGTGGGACGGACGCTGGGCGCGGAGGGCTTCCGGGACAGCTTCCTGTACTCGGCGGGGCGCGAGCGGGACGAGTGCGGCGCGACCGTCGGGTGACACCGTGGACCGCAGGGGTGGAGCTGTGAACCGCAGGGGTGGGGGCATGGACCGCCGCGTCAGCACGGTAACGCCGCACGCCCGGTACGCGGCCCCGGCGTCAGTTCGCTGACGCCGGCCCCCGACACTCCCGCGTCACACCCCGCGCGGCAGCCGCTCCCGTACCCACTGTGCCGCCGTCTCGGGGTCCGGTACGGTCTCGACCCCCGGCGGGGGCGCGGGGCGGCGGACCACCACCACCGGGAGCCCCGCCGCCCGCGCCGCCGCCAGCTTCGGCGCGGTCGCCGCGCCCCCGCTGTCCTTGGTCACCAGGACATCGATCCGATGGCGGGCCAGCAGCGCGCGCTCCCCTTCGAGGGTGAAGGGCCCCCGGTCGAGCAGAACCTCCAGCCGGTCCGGAACGACCCCCTCCGGCGGGTCGACGGAGCGGACGAGAAACCACAGCCCGTCCCCGGGCGCGAAGGCGGCGAGCCCCATGCGCCCGGTGGTCAGAAAGACCCGCCGCCCCAGCGAGGGCAGCACCGCGGCCGCCGCCACCAGCGATTCCACCGGATGCCAGTCGTCGCCCGGCTGCCGGACCCACCCGGGACGGCGCAGCGCGAGCAGGGGAACATGGGCACAGGAGGCGGCCTCGGCCGCCGAGTGGCTGATGGTCCTGGCGAAGGGATGGGTGGCGTCGATGAGCAGATCGGCCCGGTGTGCGCGCAGCCATGCCGCCAGCCCCTCGGCCCCGCCGAAGCCGCCCACCCGGACCTCGCCCGGGGGCAGCCGGGGTGCGGCGACCCGCCCGGCGAGCGAGCTGGTCAGCCGCAGGCCGGGGGTGCCATGGAGGAGTTCCGCCAGGCGGCGGCCCTCCGTCGTACCCCCGAGAATCACGATGTGCACGGAGCGCGGACCCTTTCCTGAGGTCTCTGAGGTCTACGAGGTTCCTGAAGCTTCCGAGGTTCCCGGGGGACGGGGCTCGATGGGTGGGACAGGGCATATGAGCGGGGCAGGCGGGGTACGGGGCGATGAGTGAGGCATCGGGCGGACGCGTCGCCCAACTCAAGCACACCGGTCTCCGCTCCGGCTGGACCACCGGTGCCTGTGCGACGGCGGCGACCACCGCCGCGTACACCGCCCTGCTCACCGGCCACTTCCCCGACCCGGTGACGATCACCCTCCCCAAGGGGCAGACCCCCTCCTTCGCGCTGGCCCGGGAGGAGCTGGCGGCGGGCCGGGCGACGGCCGCCGTGGTCAAGGACGCGGGCGACGACCCGGATGTCACCCATGGCGCGCTGGTCCGGTCGACGGTACGGGTGCTGCCTGCCGGTTCCGGGGTGGTCTTCCGGGCCGGTCCGGGCGTCGGCACGGTCACCCGGCCGGGGCTGCCGCTGGCGGTGGGGGAGCCCGCGATCAACCCCGTACCCCGGCAGATGATGCGCGACCATGTGGAGCGGGTGGCACGGCTGCACGGCGGGACCGGCGATGTGGAGATCACCGTCTCGGTGGACCACGGGGAGGAGATCGCCCGTTCCACCTGGAACCCCCGGCTGGGGATCCTCGGCGGGCTCTCCATCCTGGGCACCACGGGTGTGGTGGTGCCGTACTCCTGCTCGGCGTGGATCGACTCCATCCGGCGCGGTGTGGATGTGGCGCGGGCCGCCGGGCGCCGCCATGTGGCCGCCTGCACCGGCTCGACCTCGGAGCGGACGGTGGTCGCCGCCTACGGTCTGCCGGAGGACGCCCTGCTGGACATGGGCGACTTCGCGGGCGCGGTGCTGAAGTATCTGCGCCGCCACCCGGTGGACCGGCTGACCGTCTGCGGCGGCTTCGCCAAGCTCTCCAAGCTGGCCGCCGGGCATCTGGATCTGCACTCGGCCCGTTCCCAGGTCGACAAGGGGTTCCTCGCCTCGCTGGCCCGGCGGGGCGGGGCGGACGCGGCGCTGGTACGGGAGGTGGAGACGGCCAACACCGGTCTCGCCGCGCTCCAGTCGTGCGCGGCGGCGGGGGTCCCGCTCGGTGATCTGGTCGCCGTAGCGGCGCGTACCGAGGCACTGGCGGTGCTGCGGGGCGCCCCGGTGGAGGTCGATGTGATCTGCGTCGACCGGGCGGGGACGGTCGTCGGCCGCTGCGGCCCGGCGAGCTGAGCCCCGCCCGCGGCTCCGGCACCGACCCCACCGACCCGCGCCCCGCCGACCCCGCCGGCCCGCCCACTGGTCAGCCCGTCCACAGTCGTCAACAGGCCGTCAAGGGCCTTCCGGCGAACGGACGGACGGGTAGCGGGGCGCGCGGCGGGGTACGGGCAGGCCCGTGAGGACCACGGCGGAGCAGCCGCGGGGGGACGCACGGCGACTCTCCACAAGACCTTCAACCGCGTTTGTCCACAGGGCACTTCACGTGACGTAGCCACTCGGTGATGATGTGCACGTATGAACATGCACGACCACTTCGCCCTGACGCGCCGGGCGGTGCCGCCCGCGCCCTCCCCCGATGTCCGTGTGTCCCGCCAGACCGGCGGCGACCGCGGCCGGGGTATCGGTCACGCCCGCCGTCACGGCTTCCGAATACGCGCCGGCGCGCCCCGGTAGCACCGCGCCCGCCCGGCCGCCGCCGGCCCGGGGTCACGCTCCCGTGCCACGCGCCCCGCGACCCGCGTCCTCCCGGGTGTCGCGTCCTCCCGGGTGCCGCCGGCGTACCGGTGCACACCGTCCGTTCCCGCGTGCCCGCGCCCGCGTCGTCACACGATCGCCCTCACCCGTCCGTTCCGCCCGCCCCGGGCCCGGACCCGCGTCCGCGCCCCCGGCCCGATCCTCCGGTCCCTGCCGCCCGGCACCCCACGTCTCCGGGCGAGCTGCCGCGTACCTCCCGACCCTGGAGCCTCTGTGACCTCACCGCGTCGCCATCGGTCCCCCTCCCACGAGGAGACCGCAGCGCCCTGTCCCGCCAGTGAAGCGGAGGCCGAACATCCGCCACCGGTCCGGGCCGCGCTCGCCGACTTCTCCCGGGTGCTCTCCGTGCTCGCGCCCCAGCTCGCCCTCGCGGTCCGCGACATCGGACAGGCCGATGTGGAGCACGCCCTGCACTCGATGCCCGTACAGCGGCGGCGGCATGTGCTGGGGGCGCTGCGCATACCGGTCGTGGGCACCAGGGTCAGCCCGGCGCTCTGCCGGGATCTGCTGGCGCGGATGCGGCGGGAGCCGGACTCGGCGCGGACCCGGCACGCGGCGGGCCATCTCACCCAGCCGCTCCTGAGCGATCTGGTCTTCGCCACCGTCCAGTCGGCCGCCCGTCCCGAGGTGCCGCCCGCGCCGCTGACCCGGCGGTGGAGCCCGGCCCTGCTGCGGCTGACGGTCTGGTCGGTGCTCCGGGCCACCGCCGGGGACGCCCGGATCTGGCTCTGGGCCGTCGACCAGCCCTGGCTGGCGGAGACCGCGGACGCGGCGGAGCTGGCGGAGGTACGGGAGGTGGCGCTGCGGCTGGTGGGACTGACCCCCGAGCTGGACGCGCTGACCGGGCGGTCCGCGGCGGCCGGGACACCGGCGGCGCCGGACGCGGCCCTGCTCGAAGCCGCCGTGGAGCGGGTGGAGTCGGCCCTCGCGGAGGTCGCGGAGCCATTACGCCGGATCGCCACGGCGGTCACGGACCGGGCCCGCCCCGACGACGGGGACCTGGCCGCGCTGACCGCGCTGACCGAGGCGTTCGACCGGGCCGTCACCGGTCTGGAGGCCCATGGCGCCCAGGGGGTGCGGCCCTGCCTCGACGCGGTACGGGAGCACACCGCGGGGGTACGGGACCGGCTCGCCCATGGGGAGCTGCGGGAGCGGCTGGCGGCCGTCGCCCGGCTGGAGCGGACCCAGGGGTCGGCGGTGACCGGCGCCGCCCTGGCGGAGGCGCGGGAGCGGGCCCGTGCCCTGATCGCCCGCCCCGAGTGGGGGGAGCGGGAGCTGGCCGACGCGGGCGCCCTGGACACCCTGCTGACCATGGTCGACCTCGCCCGGGACCAGGAGCGGGCGGGGGAGATCCTGCGGTTGCTGGCGGCCATGGCGCACCGGGCGCCCTGGCTGCTGGGGCTCGCGGCGCAGCACGCGGGGCTTGAGCTGGGCCCCGGGGCGGCGCCGGAGGCCGTTCCGGCGACGGAGACGGGCACGGGTACGGGTACGGGGACGGAGTCCGGGCCGAGGACGGGGACGGAGTCCGGGCCGAGGACGGGGACGGAGTCCGGGTCGGGGGCCGACAGCGGTCCGGACGCGGACGACACCCCGGGGGGAGCGGACGCCCCGGGATCGCACGGCGACGGCACGGGTCACGGTGACGGTCCGGAGCGCGGTGACGGTCCGGAGCGCGGTGACGGTCCGGAGCGCGGTGACGGGGTCCGGGCCGAGCCCGGGAGCGACGACCGGGGCACCGGGGGCGACCGGGACGAAGACGACGGGAGCGACGGGGACGACGAGGGCGGCGGGGACGACCCCGGGGGCGGTGGCGATCCCGTACCGAAGGGGCCCGCCGCACCGCAGGGCCCGGCCGCCGATCCCGGTGCGGACCCGGCGCCGGAGGAGCCCCCCGTACCCCCGCGGACAGAGCCGGAGACCGGGCCGGAGACGGCGCACCGGACAGCGGCGGGGGTGCCCGCGCCCCGGGAGCCCGGGGAGGCGCGGACCGTACGCCGGGCCGGGCCGCCGGAGCGGTCGGGGCCGGTGGCACCGGCGTACCGGAGGACCCACCCGGACACCCCGCACACCCCGGCGAACACCGGCACCGGGAGCACCGGGGGTTCCCCTCGGACCGCCGGGACCGGCCGGAGCGAGCGCCCCGGGGCACCCGCCCAGGAGGCCGCCCCCGGCTCCCCGGATGCCGTCCTGGCGCTGCTCGTCGGAACGGGCCACCCCGGGCCGGCCGCCGTCCTCGCCGAGCAGTCCGGCGCGCCCGCCCACCGGATCTCGGCCCTCCGGATCGCCGCCCTCGCCGAGAACCTCCGTACCGCCGACGGCGACGGCGCCGCCCGGCTCCGGGCCGAGCTGGCCGGGACCGACCCGGAGGAGCTGGCCGCCCACCGGCCGGACGCCCTGCTGGTGACCGCCGCGCTGCTGCGGACCGTCCTGGTCACCGGGGACCCCGAGACCGGCGCCCCGCTCGCCCGGCTGGCCGCCGCCGTACCGCCCGCGCTCGGGGCCGTCGCCCGTGAGGTCTCCCAGCGGGCGCTGCGGTCCACCCTGCTCCACGCGCCGCCGCTGGCGCTCGCCCGGGACGCCGCCGAGCTGGAACGCGCCCTCCAGGAGGCGTGCGAGGAGTGCCGGCAGGGCCTGGAGCAGCACCCCCGGCTCCGTTTCAACCGCGCCTCCGACATCGCCCGGCAGTGGCTCGCCCGCGACGGGCTGCTCGGCTCGCTGCTCCACCGGGCGGCCGGTGACGACCGCTCCGCCCGGGACGAGGTCGCCGCTCGGGTCCGCGAGCTGAGCTGCGGCACCGCCCTCCAGGACCGGCTCGCCGAGATCGACCGGCGGCTGATGAAGTCCAACCGCACCCGGCTGGAGGGGGCGTCCCGGCAGAATCTGCTCCGGCTCGCCCACCATCAGCTCCGGCTGGTGGAGCGCTGGGTGGTCTGCTCCCGCGCCCTGGACGCGGGGGCCGCCGACTGGGGTGCCGACCAGGTCCAGGAGATGCGTTCCACCGTTCTCGGGCTGCGCGCCCCCGTCCTCGCCGAGTTGGACGGCCACCGGTCCGGTGCGGTCCCGGACCGCACCGGATCACCCGGGGAGCGCGGTACGGGGGGTACGGGCGGCACGGGCAGCGGTACGGGTGGCGCAGGCGGTGCCTATGCCTGTGCCGCCGTACGGGCCGCCGCCGCCTCCCTCGCCCACACCTTCCGGCTGCTCTCCGGCGAGGCCCGGCCCGCCCCCGCCGCTCCCCCGGGCACCCCCGCACTCGGCCCCGTACTGCTGCGGATCGCGGGCGTCCGGCTGGATCCGGTGACGGGCGACGCACTCGTCCCCGTCACCTCCCCGGCGGAGTTCCTGGCCGCGAGCCGCCGCAGCCCGGCGGAGGCGGTCCGGCTGCACACCGCCGCCGAGCGGTACGACGTGGCCCGCAGGCTGCTCGATCCCCCGGCCCCGGTGACGGCACCCGCCGGGCCCGGCGACGGCGTTCCCGGTGGCCATGCCATCCCTGGTGACCACGCCATCCCCGGCGGTGACGGCGTTCCCGGCGGTGACGGCGGTGACGGCGGGCGGCCCTCCGCGCCCCCGCTCCCCGACGAGCTGCACACCCTGGTCGCCGAGGCGGGCGCGCGCACCTCGGCCCAGCTGGAGCAGCGCCGCCGGATCCTGGAGGACCGGCTGCGCCGGGCCCGGATCGACGATGTGTTCCAGGAGGCGGAGGAGCGCGCTTTCGAGCACCGGCTGCGGGCCGTGCCGATCACCCCGGTGAGCGATCTGGCCGAGGCCCGCGCCCGGCTCGACGCCCTCGCCGAGGAGCTGGAGCGGGCCCACGCGGGCTTCACCGCCCGGCTGCGCACCCGGCTGGCGGAGATCCCGGGGCTGACCGCCGAGGACACCGACCGGGTGACCCCCCTGCTGGACGCGGGCGATCTGCTCACCGCCCATGAGCTGATCTCCGCGCTGGCCGCCGGGGACGCCGTCCCCGACATCCGGCGGACCGATCCCGCGCTCACCGCGCTCGCCCACTTCTTCCCCGCCGTCCCGGACGCGCTGCCGGACGGCATCACCCCGGAGCTGATCGACGCGGTCCGCCGCCGGGAGCGCTTCCTCGGCCTGGACGGGCTGGACTGCTCGGCCATGTCGCCCGAGTTCGCCGAGGCGGCGGCCCAAGGTCTGGAGGGCTGGCGGGACATGGCGTCCCGGGAGGGCGCGCGGCGGCTCGACGGGCTGAGCGAGGAGTCGCTGCTGATGCCCGCGCTGCGGCTGATCGGCTTCCGCAGCACCCGCAGGCCCCAGCGCGACCAGCAGAAGAGCCTCGGCCGGGAGTACCGCTTCCTGGAGGTCCGGGATGTCACCCACACCGGGGAGTCGCTGGTCCCGGAGTTCGGCTCGGGGCTGCGGGGCCGGCTGCGGGTGATGCTGGTGTGGGGCCAGCCGACACCGGAGGCGCTGCTGGCGCGGGTGCGGCAGGACCCGGGCCAGGGCGGTCTGCTGGTCGCCTACTTCGGCACCCTGTCGGCGGCGGGCCGGGTCCGGCTGGCCGCCGAGTGCATCGGCCGCCGCCCGCTGCTGGTGCTGGACGACGCGGCGCTCGCCCATCTCGCCGCGCGGGGCAATCAGCTGCTCGGCCCGGCGACCCGGGTGCTGCTGCCGTTCTCGGCGGTGAATCCCTATGTCAGCGAGAAGCGCGGCCGGGTCGCCGAGGAGATGTTCTTCGGCCGGGGCGACGAGCTGAAGTCGGTACAGATCCCCACCGGGAACCAGGTGCTCTTCGGGGGCCGGGGGCTCGGCAAGTCGGCGCTGCTGCGGGAGGCGGCCCGCCAGTTCGAGCTGGGGACGGGCCCGGCGGGCGGCCAGGTCGCGGCGGTGCTCAGCCTGGACTCCACGTACACCGGCACCCATGCCCCGTCCGCGACGATCTGGCACATCATCGGCCGGGAGCTGCTGGACCGGGGCGCGCTGGAGATGCCGCGCAAGTTGCGTTCGGACGCCACCCCGACCTATGAACAGGTCCTGGCGGGGATCAAGGGATGGCTGCGGGGGGACAGCGGACGGCGGATGCTGATCATGCTGGACGAGGCGGACGGGTTCTTCGAGGCGGACTCGCCCCGCTTCACCGAGACCCGGCGGCTGCGCGACCTCAGTGCCCGGACCGACGACGGGGTCAAGGTCGTCTTCGCCGGGCTGCACTCGGTGCAGCGGTACGCGACCCTCGCCGTGAACAACCCGTTCAGCCATCTCTCCCAGCACCCGGAGGCGATCGGTCCGCTGGAACCGCAGGCCGCCGCCGATCTGCTGATCACGCCGCTGACCGCGCTCGGCTACCGCTTCGAGGAGCCGGCGCTGGTCCACCGGATCCTGGGGCACTGCTCGTACCAGCCCTTTCTGCTCCAGATGTTCGCCCACCGGCTGGTGCAGACGATGCACGACCGGCGGCGCGGCGAACCGGCGCCGCCGCCGTACCGGATCAGCCGGGCCGAAGTCGAACAGGTCCAGTCCGACAAGGAGTTGCAGCGCTCGATCACCGGGGCGTTCCATGACACGCTCCGGCTGGACTCGCGGTACAACGTCATCGCCAATGTGGTCGCCCTGCACGCCTACCACCAGGGCCTGGGCGCCCTGATGACCCATGCGGAGCTGCGGGATGAGTGCACCTACTGGTGGTCGGAGGGGTTCTCGGACCTCGATCCCGACCAGTTCCGGGCGTATCTGACGGAGATGGAGGGGCTCGGGGTGCTGGCGCCCGACCCGGACCACCGGGGCTGGCATCTGCGCGGCGCCAACGCCCTGAGCATGATCGGCACTCTGGACGATGTGGAGTGCCAGCTCCAGAGCGCGGCCAGCCGGGAGATCACCGAACGGCTCTCGGCGCTGGAGTCCCGGCACAGCTCCCGGCTCACCCACTCGCACTCGCCGCTGACGGCGGCCCAGATCGCCCAGATCCTGCCCGGCGGGCGGGGCGGTCCCGAGCGGCGCAATCTGACCCGGGTGGTCATCGGGACGCCCGCGACCGGGATCGACCGGGTCGGCCCGGCGCTCCGGGAGATCGCCGAGAGCACCGGCTGGGCGATGCCGCCGGTCGCCCGCCGCTCCGACTTCGAGCGGGAGCTGACGGGCGGGGCCCCGGGGCGGGGGCGGGTCGTCGTCTCCGATCTGCACGCCAAGGAGCCCGGCCCCGGGACCTGTCTGAGTTCGCTGGAGAGCGCCCGGCGGCTGGTGCCGGAGCGGGCGGGGGTGACCCGGTCCGCCGTGATCGTCGCCGGGCCCCGGCAGCGGGCGCTGTGGTTCCTCGCCGACGACCGGGAGGGCGACATCGACACGGTGCCGCTGCGCCGTTACACCGCGAGCGGGCTGCGGGTGTGGGCGCTGGACCGGTCCGCGTTCACCTCGGAGGCGGCGCTGGCGCGGCTGGCGGCGGCGACGGGCGGCTGGCCGCTGCTGGTGGACCGGGTCGCGGAGGAGCTGGGGCGGGGGCGCGGGGAGCGGGAGGCGCTGCTGACCGTGGTGGAGTGGCTGGAGTCGGAGGCGGGCGCGGCGGAGTTCCTGGGGCTCGCGGGGGTGGAGCCGGGCACCCGGCTGTGGTGGGCCTACCGGGCGGTGGGCGAGTTCATGACGGAGGACGGGCTGAGCCGGGAGGACGTCCTGACGGCGGTCGCCGCCGGGCTCCCGGCGGGTACCGGGCCGGACGGCGCACCGGCACCGGTGACCGCGCTGGGCGCGGTGGCTCCGCCGGCTCCGATGGCTCCGCTGGCTTCCGCGCGGTCGATGGCGGCGGACGCGCTGCCGACGGAGCTGGAGACCCTGGAGACGGTACGGGCGCTGCGCGCGATGCAGGTCTTCACGGTGGACGAGGGGGGACGGCACCGGCTGGAACCGGTCCTGCTGTCCTGCTGGCGCCGGGTCCGGGTGATGCCCTGAGGGCGGCGGGCCGTCCCGGGGCCCTCAGGAAGCGACCGGCCGTCCCGGGGGCGCGGGAAGCGACCGATCGCCCCGGGGCGCGGGAAGCGGCCGGCGCGCCCCGGGGGGCGGGAAGTGGCCGGCGCGCCCCGGGGGGCGGGAACCCCGGCGGGGGGACGGAGCGTTGGAGGGACACCGCACCCGCCGTGACCTGAGGAGAGGCAGCACATGTCCACCGAGTCCCCCGCCGACGGCAGACCCGCCCCCGTGTCCCCCGGGGGGACCGACCCCCGGACCGCCCCCGCGCCGCCGGGGGTGGAGCGGATCTTCTACGGCCGGGTGGCGGAGCTGGCCGCCGACGCCCTCGCCCACCGGGAGACGCTGGACGACGCGGAGCGCGCCAAGCTGGCGGGCTTTCTGCGCCCGCAGGACCAGGAGGCGTACGCGGTGGGGCATGTGGCGCTCCGCAGACTCCTGGGCGAGCGGCTCGGGACGGCACCCGCCGATGTCGTCCTGGAGCGGCGGCCGTGCACCCAGTGCGGCGGGCCGCACGGCAGACCCGTGGTCCCGGGCGACCCGGTGCACTTCTCGCTCTCGCACACCACCGGCGGGGTGCTGATCGCGCTGGCCACGACCGCCGTGGGTGTGGACATCGAGCGGCTGCCCGCGCCGACGACCGTGGACGAGATCTCGGGCCAGCTGCATCCGGGCGAGCGGGACGAGCTGGACCGGCTGGCGGGTGAGGACCGGCTCCGTGCCTTCGCCCGCTGCTGGACCCGTAAGGAGGCGTTCCTCAAGGCCACCGGGACCGGGCTGAACGAGGACCTGTCCCTGACCGAGGTCGGCGCCGGGCCGCTGCCGGTGCCCGTGCCCGGCTGGTCGATCGCCGATGTGCCCGCCGACCCGGGGTACGCGGCGGCGGTGGCGGTGGCCCTGCCGGGTCGATAGGCCCTGCCGGGTCGCCGGCCCCTCCCGCCAGGATCCCGCCGAGCCCGCATCCCCCAGGAGCCCGTACCCCACAGGAGAGCGACGCCATGGAACTCATCGTCTTCATGACCCTGCCCGGCCTGGTGATAGCGCTGCTGGTCGTCGCCTTCGCCGACCAGATCATGCGGGCCACCGGCCTCGGCAAGCGGCGCGGCCAGGTCTCCGCCACCGGTTTCGAGCAGCTGCACGCCACCTTCTCGCAGGGCAAGCAGAACGAACTCAAGGAACGCCAGAGCGCGCTGGTGCTGCGGGACGACGAGGAGGACGGCGCGCCCCCGCACCACTCCACGGTGGACCTGGACGGCGGCCGGGCGGTGGTGCGGCTGCCCAAGGCTCCCTGAGGGAGCCCCGGCGCTCTCCTGGGGAGCACGGCCCCGGTGGGCCGACGGAACGATTCAGCGGGGGCGGGTCGCCTTCAGGGAGTACATCAGCGGCACCCGGGGCCGGTCGGCCGGGAAGCGGTAGTGGTGCTCCCCCTCCTTGACGAGGTTCCCGAAGCGGGCGAAGACCGAGACATCGTGCTCATGCAGGAACTCCAGCCGCAGACCGGCGGCGCAGAGCGCGGAGACCACCTCGCCGATCGGGTGCTGCCACTCCACCGAGCGCCGGTTGGCGAGGGTGGCGGCACTGTCGGTGTAGGTGTTGGGCTCCTCGGACACCCAGGCGGCGGGCGAGAAGTAGTCGTGGACGACCCGGGAGCCCGTCTCGTCGTCCAGCATGTCCGTCACCGGGTGGAACTCGGAGAGATAGAGGAAGCCCCCGGGCGCGACCAGCGCGGCGGCGGTCTCCGCCCAGCGCTCGACGTCCGGGAGCCAGTTCAGCGCGCCGGTACCGGTGTAGACGATGCCGTACGAGCGGTCGGGCACCGCCTCCACCGCGTCGTACACATCGGCGGCGACGAATGCCGCCCGGTCCGGGCCGAGGCCCAGCTCCGCCGCGAGGGCACGGGCGTTCTCCACGGCGGGCTCGGAGAAGTCGAGCCCGACCACCCGTGACGCGCCGCGCCGGGCCCAGGCGAGGGTGTCCTGCCCGAAGTGGCACTGGAGGTGGAGCAGACTGCGGCCGGTGACCTCGCCGACCTCGGCGATCTCATGGCCGCGCAGCACCTCACGGCCGGCGCGGAAGGCGTCGACCGAGTAGAACTCGCTGGCCACATGGATCGGCACCCGCTCGTCCCAGTTGGCGCGGTTCGCCTCGCGCCAGCCGTCGGGGATCCGCTCCCCGGGGCCGCCACCGGACTGCGGCTCCCCGGCCTGCGGCTCCCCTGTCTGCGGCTCCCCTGTCTGCGGCGCTGCGGCGGGCGGGGTCCGGGGGTCGGTGTCCCCGGGGCCGGGGCGATCGGATCCGGGCTGGTCGGCAGGGGTCTGCTGGGGCATGGTGACGACGTTATCCACAGGCTGAGGACGGCGCGAACGGTTTGTCGGCGAACGGGCGCAGAATGGGGGGCATGACTGACGCCAGCGACTCGATGCCCGCCTGGGAGCGGCGGTTCCGCGCCCCCCGTGTCTCCCTGCCCGACTGGGCGGAGGACGCCCCGGACCGCAGCGACGGATCTTGCCGCTACATAAGAACGTCTGTCCAGTCCTGCCGGGCGGCCAGCGCTCTGCTCACCCGCTGACACCCACCCCTCCGGTCCCCCGAAGGAGCTTCTTCACCCGTGCTTCAGCCAGGGGTGGTCGAGTACCGCTCAATGCTTGCGCGGGCGCTTGACCGATCGAGTAGGCGCAGTTCCCATGGCCCGGTGTTCATGTCGAAGTCCTTACCGAACCCCACCCACTTGCCCGCCATGCGTCGGCCTGTCGGCTCGATCAGCATCTGGATGGCACCGTGATACCGCGCACCCTGGTAGTAGCCATCGGCCGCAGTCTGTTCCGTCCACGTGCCCGTGATGACGTTCCGGTCCACGGTGAGGTCCAGAGACAGTGGGCTGTCCGGGTTGGTCGACGCGCCAGGCAGGCTCTGGGCTGTCAGCCGGTTGCCGTGCTGGACGATCACGACATGGTGCTTGCAGTCGAATGTCTCGTCACGGCTGGATGAGTAGAACTCGTACCGGGACACCCAGATGCCCCCGTACTCGCCCTGAGTCTCCGGCTCCGGGCTCGCGACGACATCGGTCGTGCGGACTTCCCCAGCTTCCATGTCGTGGCCTCCTGCTCCGTCTGAGTGGACGCGGGTCATGGGGATGGCGAACCCCAGCGACTCGGGAACGCGGCCCGTGAACCGCCTCAGCGCCCGCGCGTACAGCGGACGGCATGTCCTGGTCTCCCCGGATTCCCAGCGTTGCACAAGCCGCTTGGAGGCGTCGTTGGGTTCGCCCAGCTCCTCGCCCGCGCGCCGGAGTCCTTGGGCAAACTCGTCCTGGCTGAGGTTCATCGACTTGCGTACTGAGGTCAGCACGTCGTTGGGGGTGCGCTCACGCTCGGCCGTGGTCGTCATGATCCGAGGTTAGTCACGCCGCGCCTCCAATGACACCGGTTTGACGCCCTCGGCGTGACGCCGACATGACGCCCGAGGGACGCCTTCAACGTCGCCGCAATGGTGCCGGCTGATCCGGAACATGGTCGTCATGTCCATCCGCATCAGCACTACGTGGAGGTCAGCCAGGATGAGTACG
Source organism: Streptomyces sp. NPDC000594 (assembly GCF_040299965.1). NCBI lineage: Bacteria > Bacillati > Actinomycetota > Actinomycetes > Kitasatosporales > Streptomycetaceae > Streptomyces > Streptomyces sp. NPDC000594. Next base: position 237,264 of record NZ_JBEPCY010000003.1, read on the forward strand.
GCAGTAGTGGTCCGCGACCCGAAGGCGTACGTCACGCCGGACGTGTGGGAGCGGGAGGTGACGCTCCTCCTCCGGAACCCGGAGAACACCCGCGAACTGGCGGAGGCCAAGTTCGGGCAGGCAGTCGCCTACCTGGTCACATGCGGCGAGAACCCGGACCTGCTCATGGGTCCGTCCAAGCAGGTGGACGAGGCGTGGCACTCGTTCATGCTGGACTCGATCCCGTACCACCACTTCACTGACCGGCACTTCGGCCGGTATATCCATCACGTTCCCGAGCTGGGGGACCGACACGACTCGCGGGACGCCGGTCCGCTGGTCCTGGAACGGACGGTCAAGGCCATCCGGACGGCCGGGTTCGAGATCGACCCCGACCTGTGGGGCATGGAGGATGCGGCCAAGTGCACGCAGTGCCACGCCGGATGCACCGACTCACCCAACACATAGAACCGTCCACCTGCAAGTGAGTGGGGGCTCATCCCATACGTTGGGGGTGGGCCCCTTCCGCCATGAGAGGAACCGTCTGCATGTCGTCGACGCTGGCTGAGTCCTGGGAGCGCTACGCGGCCACCAGCAAGCCCCGTAGGGCCACCAACGGGTGCGGGGAATCGACCTGGCTCAACTGGACCCAGTACGCCGACCACGGCCCGGACGAGACTGTTCTCGGGCCGGTGGCGGGGCGGAAGGTACTGGAGCTGGGATCAGGCAGCGGTGACAACCTCGCTCACCTCGTCACCCTCGGGGCCAGCGGCGTGGGCATTGACGTCGCTCCGTCCCGCGAAGCCGTCGCGCGCAAGCGCTGGGGCGGTCTGCCCGGCGTGGAATTCCGTACGGCTGAAGCCGTCGAGTTCCTGGAGGGTGCGACGGAGGAGTTCGATGTCGTGCTCTCGATCTTCGGTGCCGTGTGGTTCACGGCTCCCGATACGTTGATGCCGCTTGTACGGGGGCGCATTTCTCTCGGCGGGGTGCTGGTGTTCTCGCACCTTCCCCCGGGGAGCCAAGAGCTACAGCCCGGCAAGACGGGAATGCGACACGACCACACCCCGGACGAGTGGAGGAGCCTTCTTGTGGGGCACGGCTTCTCCGATGTGCGTGTGTCCTTGATCGACCCACCCGAGGCCAAGGCTGTGGGCACGATGCTGGTTCACGCCCGAGCAGCCTGACGATGTGCCGGTTGACGTCCTCGGCAATGGTGTCGGTCGAGTCCCCATTGCGTATGCGCATCGCTATCTCCTGGAGCAGCGCCGCGTAGACCGGGTCCGTAGTGAGGATACGGTGTTCATCCTCGGATTCGACGGAGAGGTAACCGAAAGGCTGCCGGGGGGCGTCCACCCAATATGAAAATCGCGCTTCTGGGCAAGCACGAAAAGAGATTTCTCGCCTTCGGTCCGCGTTACCGACTGCCGACCTCAGCCCACTACTCGAACATTACTGCGCATTGCTTCTGATCTTAATTTGAATCGTTCCCGAACGAAGCATTCACGGCCTCGAATTCGAATGAACTCCGATTCAGATGACGAGCCGTGCACCAGATGACCGGCATCGGGTTGGATAGAGGCATGACTGACACCGAGAACCTGCCTGCCTGGGAGCGGCGGTTCCGCGCCCCCCGTGTCTCCCTGCCCGACTGGGCGGAGGACGCCCCGGACCGCTCCCTGTTCGTCTCCAACGCCACCGGCACCTTCGAGCTGTACGCCTGGGACCGCTCCACCGGTGAGCAGCGGCAGGCCACCGACCGGCCGAGCGGCACGACGGACGGGGTGCTCACCCCCGACGGCGGGTCCATCTGGTGGTTCAGCGACACCGACGGCGACGAGCTGGGCATATGGATGCGCCAGCCCTTCGGCGGCGGGGAGGATGTCCCGGCCGCCCCCGGTCTGGCCCCGGCGTACGGGGCGGGGCTGGCGATCGGGCGGCACGGCGCCGCGGTGGTCGGGCGCTCCACCGACGAGGAGGGCACCACGATCCATGTGGTGCGGGAGGGGCGGGAGCCGGAGGAGATCTACCGCCACCGGGAGTCCGCCGGGGTGGGCGACCTCTCCCACGACGGCTCGCTGATCGTGATCGAGCACACCGAGCACGGGGACGCCATGCACTCCGCGCTGCGGGTGGTGCGGCTGGACGGCACCCCGGTCGCCGAGCTGGACGACAGCAAGGGGGGCACCCGCGAGCTGGGCCTGGAGGCGCTGGGCTTCGCCCCCGTCGCCGGGGACACCCGGCTGCTCGTGGGGCATCAGCGCCGTGGCCGCTGGGAGCCGATGATCTGGGATGTGGCGACCGGCGCGACGACCGATCCGGCGTTCGGCCTTCCCGGGGATGTGCACGCCCAGTGGTGCCCGGACGGCTCGGGGCTGCTGATCGCGCACGACCACGAGGCCCGGGGCGAGCTGTTCCGGTACGACCTGGCCACCGGGGAGCTGGTGCGGATCTCCACCCCGTCCGGCTCGGTCTCGGGCGCCACCGCCCGGCCGGACGGATCGGTGGAATACCTGTGGTCCTCGGCGGCGCTCCCGCCGCAGGTGCGCTCGACGGCGGGCGGGGTGGTGCTCGATCCGCCGGGCATGAGGGCACCGGAGTCGGTGCCGGTCGAGGATGTCTGGGTCGAGGGGCCCGGGGGCCGGGTGCACGCCCTGGTGCAGCGCCCGGCGGGCGCCACCGGTCCGCTGCCCACGATCTTCGACATCCATGGCGGTCCGACCTGGCACGACAGCGACTCCTTCGCCGCGGGCCCGGCGGCCTGGGTCGACCACGGCTATGCGGTGGTGCGGGTGAACTACCGGGGTTCCACCGGATACGGCCGGGAGTGGACCGACGCCCTCAAGCACCGGGTGGGTCTGATCGAGCTGGAGGACATCGCGGCGGTCCGGGAGTGGGCGGTGGCCTCGGGTCTCGCCGACCCGGCGCGGCTGGTGCTCGCGGGCGGTTCCTGGGGCGGCTATCTGACCCTGCTGGGCCTGGGCACCCAGCCGGACTCCTGGGCGCTGGGCCTGGCGGCGGTGCCGGTCGCCGACTATGTCACGGCCTACCACGACGAGATGGAGGCGCTGAAGGCGATGGACCGCACCCTGCTGGGCGGCACCCCCGAGGAGGTGCCCGAGCGGTTCGCGGCCTCCTCCCCGCTGACCTATGTGGACGCGGTGGGCGCCCCTGTCTATATCTCCGCCGGGGTGAACGACCCCCGCTGCCCCATCCGCCAGGTGGAGAACTATGTCGACCGGCTGACGGCCCGGGGCGCGGTGCACGAGGTGTACCGCTACGACGCGGGCCATGGCTCGCTGGTGGTGGAGGAGCGGATCAAGCAGCTGGCGCTGGAGATCGCCTTCGCCGAGGCGCACCTCGGCACCGGCACCGGCACGAAGCGGGCCGAAGGGGTCGCCATGGAGTCCTGAGAGGGGGGCGGGACACGGTCCCGGTGAGGCGTTCCGTACCGTGGAGGGGTGTACCGGTTCCTGCTGACGCCCCGGTGGTGGGGCATCAATGCCTTCGTCGTCCTGGCGATCCCGTTCTGCATCTTCATGGGGTCCTGGCAGCTCGACAGGTTCGAGGACCGGGTCGACTCCCATCAGGAGGCCCGTCAGGGGCCCGCCGCCGGTGACCGTCCGGCGGCGCCGCTGAGGGAGCTGCTCCCGGTGGACAAGCTGACCGCCGGGCGGACGGCCACCGCGACCGGGGTCTACGGCAAGCAGTTCCGGGTCCCCGACCGGCAGGTGGACGGGGAGCGCGGGGACTATGTGCTGACCCTGCTGAAGACCGACGGCGGACGGCAGCTCCCGGTGGTCCGGGGCTGGGTGCCGAAGGGCGCCCCGGCTCCGGCCGCGCCCTCCGGGGAGGTCGCCGTGCGCGGTGTGCTCCAGCCCTCGGAGCACATGGGCACGGACGGGGTGCACTCCACGGGCGGTCTGCCCGCCGGGAGCCTGGGCATGATCAGTGCCGCCTCACTGGTGAACCTGGTGCCGGACGAGGTCCACAACGGATGGATCACGCTCACCGAGGCCGACGGGGACATGGTGACGGTGCCCCCCGCCCAGCTGGACGGAAGCGGACTGGATCTGAAGGCGTTCCAGAACCTCGGCTACACCGGCGAGTGGTTCGCCTTCGCCGCCTTTGTGCTCTTCATGTGGTTCCGTCTGTTCCGCCGGGAGGCGGAGGAGACCCGCGACCGCGAACTCGGGCTGCCCGCCGAGCCGACCACCGTCTGAGGGCCGCCTGAGGACCGCCTGAGGACCGTCCGGGACCCGCTGCCACAACGGCCGACGCCCCGCCCGGTACGGGCGGGGCGGCACGGTGGTGACGGCACAGAGGTGACAGTACGGCGATCACGGTGCGGCGCCGGGTGCCGGTGCGGCGGGTGGTCGCGGTCAGGAGCCGGTCGCGTCGCGGTCAGGAGCTGGTCAGCAGCCCCGTCTGGTAGACCGTGCCCGCGCAGGCGTTGGGGATGACGGCCTGGGCGGCCGGCGCGCCGGAGTCCGGGATCAGGGAGACGGTGACCGACCCGTCCTGCGGGCCGCCGTCCTGGCTGATCGTCTGCGGGAGCGTGCCGTCGCCGGTGACATCCGTACCACCGGCCGAGCCCTCGCCCGGCGCGGGAGGCTCCGAGGGGGTCGGGGCCGGGCTCTCGCCCACGGTCGGGCAGGTCTCACTGGGCACCCAGGCGAACCGCACGTCATAGCTGGTGTCGGGGGCCAGCATCAGCGCGGCCGACTCCTGTGCCGGGTCGGGCAGCCCGAAGGCCGCGTCACCGGAGGTGTGCCGGGCCACGGTGATCTTCTGCGGGTCGGCGGCACCGGCGTGTTCGAGGCTGATGGTGCCGGGTCCGGCGACCGTGCAGTTGCTGTCGGAGACATTGGCGATCCGGAAGGTGCCGTACACCGCGCCGTCGGCCCCCGGCGGGCCGGTCTCCTCCAGGGCGACCCCCAGTTGGGAGGCATCGCACACCTGGACGCCGGTGCCGGAACGGCCGGTCGGCGGGTCCACCGGGACCGCGCCGCCGTTGCTCCCGCTGTCGTCGGGGTCCCGCCCCGGGGTCTGGCCGCCGTCGTCGCCCCCCTTGTCGGGGTCCCTGGGCTTGGTGGACGGCCCCTTGCTGGGCTCGGCGGGGTTCCGGGTGGCCGAGGCGCCGGGGACGGGCGAGCCGCCGTTGGAGCCCTCGGCCGGGTTGACCTGGCCGAGGGGGATACGGGCCTCGTCCCTGCCACCGCCGGAGCCGGTGAGGTGCTGGACCACGGACGGGAGCGCGGTGCCCAGCAGCAGTGCCGCCGCGGCCACCCCGATCAGCGCCTGTCGTTTGCGGGCCCGCCGCTTGGGCACCGCCCGGCGCAGATGGTCGAGGGTCCCCTCGGCGGGGGCGAGGGAGCCCACCGCGTCCTGGAACATCCGGCGCAGCTCGTCCGCGTCGGAATCCGGACCGCCGGGGCCACCCGAACCGCTGGGAGCACCCGCACCGGCGGGACCACCGAGACCGCCGAGACCGGCGGGGCCGGCGGGTGAGTCGCCGCCGGACACCGGGGCGGCGTCCGGGGGGAGGTTCGTGCCGTCGGCCGGTCCGTCGGCCGTGTCGTCGCGCTCCTCGTCCTTGCCCACAGTCCCGTTCCCCGTCAGGTCGCCGGCCGGCCGGTCGTCCCCCTCGGGGGTCCCGGGACCGTGCCGGTCGATCCGCTTCTTGTCGCCGCTCACGCCGTGGCCTCCATCGCGACGCGCAGCGCCGCTATGCCCCGGGAGCCGTATGCCTTCACCGACCCCAGCGATACGCCCAGTGTCTCAGCGACTTGAGCTTCCGTCATATCCGCGAAGTATCGCAGCACCAGGACCTCGCGCTGACGGCGCTGGAGGCCGCGCATGGCCTTGATGAGTGCGTCCCGCTCCAGCTGGTCGTAGGCGCCCTCCTCCGCGCTCGCCATGTCGGGCATCGGCTTGGAGAGCAGCTTCAGCCCGAGGATCCGGCGGCGCAGCGCGGAGCGGGAGAGGTTGACCACGGTCTGGCGGAGGTAGGCGAGGGTCTTCTCGGGGTCACGGACCCGCTTGCGCGCGGAGTGCACCCGGATGAAGGCCTCCTGCACCACGTCCTCGCAGGACGCGGTGTCGTCGAGGAGGAGCGCGGCGAGGCCGAGGAGCGACCGGTAGTGGGCGCGGTAGGTCTCGGTGAGGTGATCGACGGTGGTACCGGCGGTCATGGTGAGGTCGGCGCCGTCACGCTGGGCCGGGATGTGGGTGGCGCGTGGGGTGGGCATGGGAGCGATCACCGGCATACCGCCGGGGAACCGGGGTGCGCGCGCCGGCCGGACGGCCGTGCCGAAGCCCGTGCCCGCCGCTTCCCCGCGCGGGGTGCCGGCTGTCGCCGAGGAGCCTCCGCGCGGGCGCAGGGCCCTGCGGACCGGGACCACGGCCGCGAAGTCGAGTACGTCTGCCACGTCTGTTGGACACGCGTCCCCCCCTCAGGGTTGTACGCGTACGTCATCGCGTTCGTCGATTCCTGCTCCGCTGTCATGCGTACTCGCTCCCCCATGCCCCAAGTGGTGCGTGGCACCGTTCAGAGGTGCACGCCAAGACGCCTCCCGCCGGGCCGCCGGTTGCATGACGGGGGAGATGAATTTTCGGCCATGCGCCCGTACGGGGGCCACCGGATTGGTGGACCGTTGTTCCGCGCACGGCACGTCCACAGGACGTTCACAGATACTACAAACCTGAAGGACATCCGTTCCAGATCGTTCCAGGTCCGATCATGAAACGATGTGGTGAAGGGTTTGAGCAACCATCACCGGGGGAATTCCGCCGCGACGGTCTCCGCGATGTGGACCGCGTTCAGCGCGGCGCCCTGGCGGAGGTTGTCGGCGCAGAGGAAGAGATCCAGCGCGCGCTCGTCGTCCGGGGCGCGGCGCACCCTCCCGGCCCAGGTGGGGTCGGTGCCGACGACATCGGCGGGGGTGGGGAAGTCGCCCAGCGCGGGCTCGTCGTAGAGCACCACCCCCGGCGAGGTGGCGAGGATCTCATGCGCCCGTGCGACGGTGACCTCGTCCTCGAAGCGGGCGTGCACGGTGAGCGAGTGGGCGGTGAGTACGGGGACCCGGACACAGGTCGCCGCCACCTTCAGCTCGGGCAGCCCGAGCACCTTGCGGGTCTCCTCGCGCAGGCCGAGCTCCTCGGAGGACCAGCCGCCGGGGCGGACCGTCCCGGTCCAGGGCACCACATTGAGGGCGAGCGGCGCGGGCAGCGGCCCGGTCCCGGCCTCGCCGACGGCCCGGCGCAGATCGCCGGTGGCGGTGCCCAGTTCGGTCCCCGCGACCAGCGCGAGCTGGGCCCGCAGCGCGGCCATCGCGCCCCGGCCCGCCCCGCTGGCCGCCTGGTAGGAGGAGATCACCAGCTCCCGCAGCCCGAAGGCGGCGTGCAGGGCGCCGATGGCGGGCAGCAGGGTGAGGGTGGTGTCATGGGGGCTCGCGACGATGCCGCGCGGCCGGATCCGCAGCGCGTGCGGGTTCAGCTCCGGGACCACCAGGGGCACATCGGGGTCGAGCCGGAAGGCGCCGGAGCCGTCCACGGCCACCGCGCCGAGGCTCACCGCGACCGGGGCCCAGCGGGCGCAGATCTCCTCGGGAGCGAGGAAGAGGACCACGTCGCAGCCGCGCAGGGCCTCCTCGTCCAGCCCCAGGACGACGCACTCCTCCCCGCGCACGGCCAGCTTGCGGCCGGCCGAGCGCGGGGAGGAGATCAGTCGTATCTCGCCCCAGATGTCCTCGTGGCGGCTGAGGATCTGGAGCAGCTCACCGCCGGCGGCCCCGGTCGCACCCACGACCGCGAGCGCCGGCTTGCGGGTCATCGCCCGGTGCCTCCGTAGACCACGGCCTCGTCGGAGTCGCTGTCGAGCCCGAAGGCGGTGTGCACGGCGCGCACGGCCTCGTTCACATCGTCGGCGCGGGTGACCACCGAGATACGGATCTCGGAGGTCGAGATCAGCTCGATGTTGACCCCCGCGTCGGAGAGCGCCTCGAAGAAGGAGGCGGTGACCCCGGGGTTGGTCTTCATCCCGGCGCCGACCAGCGAGATCTTGCCGATCTGGTCGTCATAGCGCAGCGACTCGAAGCCGATCTGCGCCTTCGCCTTCTCCAGCGCCTCGATGGCGCGGGCGCCATCGGTCTTGGGGAGGGTGAAGGAGATGTCCGTGAGGGCGGTGGTGGCCGCCGAGACGTTCTGCACCACCATGTCGATATTGATCTCGGCGTCCGCGATGGTGCGGAAGATGGCCGCCGCCTCGCCCGGCTTGTCCGGTACTCCGACGACCGTGACCTTGGCCTCGGAGACGTCGTGGGCGACTCCGGAGATGATGGCGTGCTCCACCTGCTGGTCTCCCTGCGGCTCGTTGCTGACCCAGGTGCCGCGCAGTCCCGAGAACGACGAGCGGACATGGATCGGAATGTTGTATCGGCGTGCGTACTCGACGCAGCGGTGCAGCAGCACCTTGGAGCCGGAGGAGGCCAGCTCCAGCATGTCCTCGAAGGAGATCCAGTCGATCTTCCGGGCCTTGGGCACCACCCGGGGGTCGGCGGTGAAGACACCGTCGACATCGGTGTAGATCTCGCAGACCTCGGCGTCCAGCGCCGCCGCGAGGGCGACCGCCGTGGTGTCGGAGCCGCCCCGGCCCAGGGTGGTGATGTCCTTCTTGTCCTGGGACACCCCCTGGAAACCGGCGACGATGGCGATATTGCCCTCGTCCAGCGCGGTCCGGATACGGCCCGGCGTCACATCGATGATGCGCGCTCTGTTGTGGACCGAGTCGGTGATGACGCCCGCCTGGCTGCCGGTGAACGACTGGGCCTCGTGGCCCAGGTTTTTGATCGCCATGGCCAGCAGGGCCATGGAGATGCGCTCCCCAGCGGTCAGCAGCATGTCGAATTCACGCCCGGCAGGGATCGGGGATACCTGCTCGGCGAGATCGATCAGCTCGTCCGTCGTGTCGCCCATCGCGGAGACCACCACGACCACTTGGTGGCCGTTCTTCTTGGCGTCCACGATTCGCTTGGCGACGCGCTTGATGCCCTCGGCATCGGCAACGGAGGAGCCTCCGTACTTCTGCACGACAAGGCCCACGTGCGCTCCTCGCTCGGTTCTCCACCGCAGCTCTGTACTGCGGTCGGCTCAGTCTAACGAGCGGCCGGATTCGATCCCCTGGCGTTCACATCGCGAGATGTCCTGCTCAGGAAGTGAGCACGGCCGCACTCGGACCACTCATGCCCAGGGAGCGGCGGGGTACTCGGGGTGTGCGGCGGCTCACATCATGACAAGGTGGCGGTTGGCCGAAAACCGACAGCCGCACCGCCCGTACCCCCTGCCGTGGCGACGGCTCAGCTCGTACGGATCCCCAGCGGGGCGGCGATCTCCTCGGCCATCACCCGGCCCGCCTCCTCCGCCAGCGCCTCGTCCGCCAGCTCGTCCGTGTCCAGCCCGTCCAGCTCCTCCAGGGGCTGGTCCAGCCGGACATGCGCCACCAGCGACTGGAGCGCCCGCAGCGCGGCCGAAGCGGTCGGCCCCCAGTTGGAGAAGTACGAGAACTGCCACCACCACAGCGCCTCGGAGACCCGGCCGGCCCGGTAGTGCGCGAGACCGTGGCGCAGATCGGTGACGATGTCCGCGAGGCTGTCGGAGATCCGGCAGGCCACCGGCGCCTTGCGCGGCTCGTACGGGTCGAAGACCTCGGAGAACACATCGACCGGGTCGAGCATCCGGGCGAACCGCTCCCGCAGGTCGTCCACGTCCGGCTCCGGACCGGTGTCCGGTTCATAGCGCTCGTCCGGGACGATGTCCTCGTGCGCGCCCAGCCTGCCCCCGGTGAGGAGCAGCTGGGACACCTCAAGGAGCAGGAAGGGCACGGCGCTGTCCGGCTCGTCACCCTTCGCCACCTCGGTGGTCGCGACGATGAAGGATTCGATCGAGTCCGCGATCTGGACCGCGAAGTCGCCCGGATCCTGGTGCGTCGCGTGCAGCATGGCATCAGACATCGAGAAGTCGTCTCCCCTCGAAGGCACGCCCCAGCGTGACCTCGTCGGCGTATTCCAAGTCTCCCCCCACGGGCAGACCACTGGCCAGCCGGGTGACCTTCAAACCCATGGGCTTGATCATGCGGGCCAGATAGGTGGCGGTCGCCTCGCCCTCCAGATTGGGGTCGGTGGCGAGGATCAGCTCGGTGACCGTGCCGTCCGCCAGCCGGGCCAGCAGCTCACGTATCCGCAGATCGTCGGGGCCGACGCCCTCGATCGGGCTGATCGCGCCGCCCAGGACGTGGTAGCGGCCCCGGAACTCGCGGGTCCGCTCGACCGCCACCACATCCTTGGACTCCTCCACCACACAGATGACGGAGAGGTCCCGGCGCGGATCCCGGCAGATGCCGCACCGCTCCTCCTGGGCGACGTTCCCGCAGATCACGCAGAAGCGGACCTTGTCCTTCACTTCCAGCAGGGCATGGGCGAGGCGGCGGACGTCGGTCGGCTCGGCCTGGAGGATGTGGAAGGCGATCCGCTGGGCGCTCTTGGGACCGACACCGGGCAGTCTGCCCAGCTCGTCGATGAGGTCCTGAACCACGCCTTCGTACACCGGAGTGCCTCTCCTCGGCTCGTACGGCCCCTGTGGCTCGTACGGTAGTTGTTCCGCGCGCGGCTTAGAAGGGCAGACCCGGCATGCCGCCGAGGCCCTGGGCCAGCGGGCCCATCTTCTGCTGCTGGAGCTGCTGGGCGTTCTCGTTCGCCGCCTGGACCGCGGCGACCACCAGATCGGCGAGGGTCTCGGTGTCCTCCGGGTCGACCGCCTTGGGGTCGATCACCAGGGCGCGCAGCTCGCCGGAGCCGGTCACGGTGGCGGTCACCAGACCACCGCCCGCCTGGCCCTCGACCTCGGTCCGCGCCAGCTCCTCCTGGGCCCGCGCGAGATCCTGCTGCATCTTCTGGGCCTGCTGGAGAAGCTGCTGCATATTGGGCTGGCCACCACCGGGAATCACGGTCACTCCAGGGCACACATCGAGATCGGATGTTCGGTCATGCCGAGCCTACGTGGTCGCCACGCACCACGCCGAACGCCTGCGGCGACACCTCTTTCGAGTGAGTGTCCGGTCCTTCCCCCGGCTGTTCACAGGCCACCCGACCACGGAGAATGCGGGTTTTCCCTCGCGCGGACCGCCGTTCGGCGGTAGGAAGGGCATACGCGTCCGCACCCACGCCACGGACATATGCGCCGACGGGGTGGGCGGGCGTGCCGTACGGCGGCGCGAGCACCGTACGGCGCCAGGGCATGACACAGAGCGACGGATCCGGGTACGGGACCGGTCGCACGGACCACGAAGCCGCACGCGCGGCACACCGCACGAGCGACAGAACCACACGCGCAAACGAAGCCGCACGAGCGACGAAGCCGCACGGACACAACACAACGAACAGGAGCGCCCCGGTGAGCCAGCCGGAGATGCAGCCCGGGGGGCAGGCCCGGGAGGAGCGCGGCGAGGCGTCGCGCGGGGATCTGACCGGCCGGCCCTTCCCGCTCGGCGACTGGGGACAGCCCGCGGAGCGGCTGGACGAGCTGTACCGCTGGGTGGAGACGGGGGCGCTGCGCACGGTCGCCTGGTATCTGAGCGACCGGGTCTGGAAGCGCCGGGCCGGGCGGGTACTGCGGCTGACCGCCGCCGCGGGGTTCACCGCCGGGGCCGCCCTGCCGCTGGCCGATCTCACCGGCGTGCTGCCCGGGGCCGCGGGCTGGGGGTATCTCGCCCTGCTGCTGGGGGCGGCGGCACTCGGCTGCGACCGCTGGTTCGGGATCACCTCGGGGTGGATGCGGAGCGTGGCCACCGCGCAGGAGCTTCAGCGCAGACTCCAGAAGCTCCAGTTCGACTGGGCGTCGGAGAGCGTCCGTGAGGTGCTGGGCCCCGCCGAGGGGACGGCGGCGGAGGCGGCCGAGCGCTGTCTCGGGGTGCTGCGGCGGTTCTCGGAGGAGGTGACCGAGCTGGTACGGGCGGAGACGGCGGACTGGATGCGGGAGTTCGCGGGACCGCCGGCACCGCTGGCCGCCCGCCCGGCGCCGCTGCCCCCGGCCCCCTTCCGGGCCGCCCCGGCCGACCCGCCGGCCTCGTCCCGCTCACCCGTACCGCCGGGCGCCCGCCCCACCATGCCCCGCCAGCGCCCCCCGGAGCCCCCGCGCTGAACCCCGCCGGGGACGGTCCGGACCCCTGCCGGACCCGGGGCCGGGCCGGCACGGGACCCCCGCCGGGACCGGGCCGGACCCCGGGCCCGGGCACGCGCACCGGACCCCGGGCTCAGGCACCCGCGCCGGATCTCCGGGGCTCAGGCGCCCGCGCCCGCCGCGGAGAGCCCGGCCTCCGGCCCCCGGCTGGGCGGCAGGGTCAGCCCCCAGGCCCCCGCGCGGACCGTCCAGGTGCGGGTCCGGACCGGCCCGGTGACCGTGGTGTCCGCGCGGTAGCGGAAGTCCGGCCCCGAGACCGTGACCGAGAGCGCCTCCGCCGTCAGCGCCCGCCCGGTGCCGCCGGGCCGGACGACCACCTCCGCCCGGCCCCCCACCGCCCGTACCGTCACCGCCGAGACCTGGTGGTCCCGGTCGGCCAGCACCACCCCGTCCGCCTCCACCCGCAGCCGCTGCCCGCCCGGCACCGGCGCCGAGCGGACCAGGGAGCGGCCCAGCAGCCGCAGCACCTCCCGCACCGGACCGGATCCCTGCGCCGGGGCCACCGGGATCACCAGCTCCCCGACGACCACCCCGTCGCTCTCGTCCACCAGCAGATCCAGCCGCCGGACCACTCCGTCCAGCACCGCCCGGGCCGCCGCGACCGTGCCCCGGGGCACCCCCAGCGAGTGCGCCAGCTCCACCACGGGCCCCACCGGGACCAGCGCCAGCGCCCCGTCCCCCAGCCAGCGGTCCCGGTGCAGCAGGGCCACCGCCCGCAGCAGCGCCCGGTCGTCACCGATCACCACCGGGCGTCTGGAACCCCTGCGGGCCAGCGCTCTGGCGAACTCCTCGGGCCCGTCCGGAAGGCAGATCTTCGCCGAAGATCCACCGCACAGGACATCCTTCGCGATCCGAACGGACTCGCCGTCACTTCGGCGGGCGACCGGGTCGATGACCACCAGCAGCTGGTCGTGAGCCGACACCTCGGTCCTTCCTCGGGTAGCATCTTTGTGCAAGAGCCCCTTGCGCTATTGCGCCAGGGGCTTCGTCTATTCCGGGGCAACCGGTCCGCGGACTCAGGCACGGCTCACGCCCCTGACCTTGGACATGCCCCGCCCGGAAGGGGTGTACGCCTGTGCCCGCACTTGTGCTGCTCGGTGCTCAGTGGGGTGACGAGGGCAAGGGAAAGGCCACCGACCTGCTCGGTGGATCAGTGGACTATGTGGTGCGTTACCAGGGCGGCAACAACGCCGGCCACACGGTCGTCGTCGGCGACCAGAAGTACGCGCTGCATCTCCTCCCTTCCGGAATCCTCTCTCCCGGGTGCACGCCCGTCATCGGCAACGGTGTCGTGGTCGACCCCGCCGTGCTGCTCTCCGAGCTGAGCGGGCTCAACGACCGGGGCGTCGACACCTCGAAGCTGCTGCTCAGCGGGAACGCGCACCTGATCACCTCGTACAACGTCACCCTCGACAAGGTGACGGAACGGTTCCTCGGTAAGCGCAAGATCGGCACCACCGGTCGCGGCATCGGCCCGACCTATGCCGACAAGATCAACCGCGTGGGTATCCGGGTCCAGGACCTCTACGACGAGTCGATCCTCCACCAGAAGGTCGAGGCGGCTCTGGAGTCCAAGAACCAGCTGCTCGCGAAGGTCTTCAACCGCCGCGCGATCGAGACCGACCAGATCGTGGAGGAGCTGCTGGGGTACGCGGACCAGCTCAAGCCCTTCGTCGCGGACACCACGCTGATCCTGAACAACGCCATCGACGACGGCAAGGTCGTGCTGTTCGAGGGCGGCCAGGGCACCCTGCTCGATGTGGACCACGGCACGTATCCCTTCGTGACCTCCTCCAACCCGACCGCCGGCGGTGCCTGCACCGGCGCGGGCGTGGGCCCCACGAAGATCAGCCGGGTCATCGGCATCCTCAAGGCGTACACGACCCGGGTCGGCGCCGGTCCGTTCCCGACCGAGCTGTTCGACGAGGACGGCGAGGCGCTGCGCCGCATCGGCGGCGAGCGGGGTGTCACCACCGGCCGTGACCGCCGCTGCGGCTGGTTCGACGCCCCGATCGCCCGGTACGCGACCCGGGTGAACGGCCTCACCGACTTCTTCCTCACCAAGCTCGACGTGCTGACCGGCTGGGAGGAGATCCCGGTGTGCGTCGCGTACGAGATCGACGGCAAGCGCGTCGAGGAGCTGCCCTACTCGCAGACCGACTTCCACCACGCGAAGCCGATCTACGAGCGGCTGCCGGGCTGGTCCGAGGACATCACCAAGGCGAAGACCTTCTCCGATCTGCCGAAGAACGCGCAGGCGTACGTAAAGGCGCTGGAGGAGATGTCGGGCGCCCCGATCTCTGCGATCGGTGTCGGTCCCGGCCGGACCGAGACGATCGAGATCAACTCCTTCCTCTGATCGGTCCGGCTCCGATCGGTCCGGCTCTGATCGGTCTGCCTCCGATCGTTCCGGTCCGATCGTTCCGGCGGTCCTCTCGGATGCCCGGACGGGTTCTCCCGTCCGGGCATCCGTGCGTCCGGGGGCCGTCACCCTCCCCCCGCACCCCCATCACCCCCATTGGTTCCTTACGGGCAATTCATCACGATTATCAGATAAATCGTGCAGATGGGGGGGATGTGTGCTGTCTGTGGATCATCCGCCGGCGAATCCATGAACAGCACGGAGGGCGCACCGTATGAGAACCATCCACGGACGGCACGGAAGGCCGGCCCGGAGCGCCGGGGGTGCTCTCGCCGTCCTCGCCGCGCTGGCGGCCGGGTCCGCCTGGCCCGCCTGGGCCGAGCCGGCGGTGTCGGTGCCGGAGGGCCCCGCGACCCCGGGGGCCCTCGCCGAACCGGTCACGGGCGCCGGTGCCGCCCCGGGGCCGCTCGCCTCCCCCGCGCCCCCGGGTGCCGGGCCGGGCACCCGGGTGGCCGGACCCGCCCGCGCCGCCCGGGCCGACCTCGCGGTCCGCGCCTCGGCGGCGCTCCCCCGCGCGGGAACCGCCCCGCCCCCGACCACCGGGAACACCGGCACCGGGGTCGGCATCAGCGGCGGGGTCACCGCGCCCGCGAAGACCGCGCCCGGCAGGATCACGCCCGAGAGCGCCGCACCGGCCATGACCGAACTGCTCCAGCAGCTCGTGGACGGCGACGGCATCTTCGAGTACCGCGTCACCGTGACCAACCACGGCCCCTCCCAGGCGGTGGACGTCACCGTGACCGACCAGCTCCCCGAGGCGCTGGTCTTCGAGTCCTCGCCGGACGGCTGCACCGCCCAGGGCCGGCGGATCACCTGCGGCCCGCTGGCCCGGCTCGCCGTCGGGGAGTCCCACTCCTGGCGGCTGATCGTCCGGCTGGCCGACGACTACCAGGGCGACGGCTCGGACATCACCAATGTCGTCGCCGTCTCCTCGCCGACCGAGGACCCCGACCCGGGCAACAACACCGCCACCACCACCGGGCTCCCCGTCACCCCCGGCGAGGGCACCGCCGATCTCGCCCTCACCATGCGGGCCGTCCTGCCGGCGGGACAGACCCGGGTACGCCCCGGTGAGACCTACGCGTACCGGATCACCGTCCGCAACCACGGCCCGGCCACCGCCCGCCGGGTACGGGTCACCGACCCCCTCCCGGACGAGGTGCGCTTCCTCTCGTCGCCGGAGGGGTGCACGGCCTCGGGTCAGGATGTCGGCTGCCCGGTCGTGGACCGGCTCGCGGTGAACGGCACCCTCACCTACACCCTCACCGTCCGGGTCCGCCAGCCGCTGACCCCGGAGAACACCCCCGGCCAGCCGCTGACCGGGGAGGACACCCCCGTACCCGAGAACACCCCCGTACCCGAAGACACGGCTGTACGGGAGAACGCGCCGGTACGGGGAGCCGCGCCGACCCCGCAGCAGACGGCCGAGGAGGCGGCCGAGGGCACCGCAGGGGACACCCCCGAGGGCGGTGACGGCGGGCACGACGGGCACCACGGTCATGACGGACACCCCGGCCACCATGGCGGCCATGACGGGGAGCCCCGGCTCCAGGAGATCGACAACATCGCCACGGTGACCGCCGACACCCGCGACCCCGTGCTGAGCAACAACAGCAACCGCGCCCACACCACGGGCCCCGACGGCGGCCCGCTCTATGTCGAGTACCCGGCGCAGCCCCACCCGCACCCCAGTCCCACCGGGCCGGGAAAGCCCGGCGGGCCACACCCCGGCAAGCCCCACCCCGGAGAACCCGGAGAGCCCGGCGGACCCGGACCCGGACCCGGACCCGGCGGCCCGGGTGAGCCGGGGGAACCGCCCGGACCCGGTGAGCCCGGACCCGGCCCGGGGCACCCCGGAGCGCCCGGCGACCCCCAGCTCCCCAACACCGGCGGCACCCTCCCCGCCTGGCTGCCCTGGTCCGCCGCGCTCACCCTGGCGAGCGGCTGCGCCCTGGTCGCCCTCGCCCACCGCGCCCGCCGCCCCTGACCCGTACCGCCGTCGCCGCGCACCGCCCCGTACCCCCGTCCCGTACGGCCCTCCCGTACAGCCGGGGCGGGCCGGTGGGCGGCGGTACCCCGACCCGCACGACAGAACATCCGAGATTCCGAGATGAGGGTCCACGGACATGAGACTCACCCGGGCCTCGGCCAGCGGCGCCCGCCGACTCGCCCTGGCCGTCCTGTGCGGGCTGCTGCTGACCCTGCTCCCGCAGCCCCCCGCCGACTCGGCGCCCCCCGGCCCGGCCGGGCGGGCGGCCCCCCGGGCCCTCACCTTCCCCGTCCATGAACCCTTCGACTCGGCGGTGGGCTCCCTGGGCACGGCCGTGGGCACCGCCACCTTCCAGAGCGGCGGCTGGCTCCGGCTCACCAGCGCGGCCAGCTCCCAGGCCGGGGCCTGGGAGATGAACGACTCCTTCTCCACCAGCCTCGGCATCGTCGCCGAGTTCACCTATGCCACCTACGGCGGCACCCCCTTCGACGGCAAGCGCGGCGACGGTCTGGCCTTCTTCCTCGCCAACGGCACCGCCGCCAATGGCACCGGCGCCCCGGGCGGCAGCCTCGGCTACTCCTGCGGCGGCGGCCCGCCCTGCAACCGGACGGGGGTCCCCGGGGCCTTCCTCGGCATCGGCATCGACGAGTTCGGCAACTTCTCCACCATCCAGGCCGGGAACGACGGACCCGGCACCCAGGCCAACCGGATCGTGCTGCGCGGCGGCGGCAACGGCACCACCGGCTACCGTTTCGGCACCTCCACCCCCGGCCCCACCCAGGGCACCTCCGCCTGCGGCCTCGCCGCCACCTCCGTGGAGACCTGCGGCCGGGGCGACTACCGCACCGTCCGGGTCACCGTGATGCCCAACGCCGGCCGGCTGCTGGTCAATGTGTGGTCGGACACCGGTCCCGGCACCACGCTGCAAAAGATGATCACCGACTTCAATGTGTCGGGCATCGCCAACCAGCCCGCACTGCCGTCCTCCCTGAAGGTCGGTTTCTCCGGCGGTACCGGCGGCGCCACCAATATCCATGAGATCGGCGATCTGAAGATCAATGTCCCGGCGGATCTGTCGATCACCAAGACGGCGAACCTCTCCACCGTCCCGGCGGCCGGCGGCCCGGTCGTCTACACCGTCCGCGTCGCCAACAGCAATGACAACGATGTGATGGGCGCCTTCGTCCGGGACGCCGTGCCGGGTCTCACCGGGGTCACCTGGAGCTGTACCGCGACCAGCGGCAGCTCCTGCGGCCAGGCGTCCGGCAGCGGCAACAACCTCAGTACCACGGTGAATCTGCTGCGCGGCGGCTCCGCCACCTACACCATCACCGGGACGGCGCCCGCCCAGCCCACCACGCTCACCAATACCGCCACCGTCACCCCGCCCAGCGACCGCTCCGACACGGACACCACCAACAACAGCGCCTCGGTGACGACGACGGTGACGGCGCGCGCGGATGTGGTCGCGAGCAAGAACGGGGTCGGGACCGGTCCCATCACCCCCGGCCAGCAGTTCGACTACCGGGTCACCGCGCTGAACAACGGGCCGTCGAACACCACCAATGTCCGGATCACCGACACCCTCCCGGTCGGGCTGACCTTTGTCTCATCGGCCGACGGCTGCACCGCGAGCGGCCGTAACCTCGCCTGTCCGACCCGGCCGAGCCTGCCCTCGGGCACCTCCGTCTCCTGGACCTTCCGGGTGCTGCTCGACCCCTCGTACACCGGTGACGGCTCCGATCTGGTCAACACCGCGACCGCGAGCCATGACGTGACGGATCCGAACACCGCCAACAACACGGCCACCGCGATCCCGCCGGGCGGGGTGACCGTCCCCCGGGCCGATCTGCGGACGGTCAAACGGACGGTGACCAGTACCCCCATCGCCCCCGGCCAGACCTTCGAGTTCACCGTCACGGTCACCAACGGCGGTCCGTCCACCGCCCGTCAGGTGCGGCTCACCGACCCGTTGCCGACCTCGCTCGCCTTTGTCTCGTCGGCCGACGGCTGCACGGCGAGCGGACAGAACGTGAGTTGCGGCCCGGTCTCCGGTCTGCCCACGGGTGCCTCGGTGACCTGGACCTTCCAGGTGCGGCTGAGCGCCTCGTACGAGGGTGACGGCTCGGACCTCCGGAACACCGCCACCGCGTCGGCCGCTACGGACGACCCCGATCCGACCAACAACAGCGGCTCGACCGGGCCGCCCGGTGGCCGGACCAATCGGCCCACGGCGGACATCGTCCTCACCAAGCGGACCGACTGACCGACCCCCAAAAAAATGCCCCCCTGTCCCCTCTGTCCCCTTCACCGCCCCTGGAACCCGCCCGCAGGCCCCGGCCCCGGACCACGAACGGATCGGAATCGATGTGAGATGAGAGCGACCAGACATCGGCCCCCCACGGTGAGGGCGGTCATCACCGCCCTGGCCTGTGCGCTACCGCTGTGGTCCGGCACGGGTCACGCCTCGGCCGCCCCGCAGCCCCTGTCCGTCACCGCCCCTTCGGCGGTCACGGCCCCTTCGGCGGTCGCCGGGCAGACCTCCCGGGTGGAGACCCGGCTGACCCGGGCCGCCTCGGCGGTCCCGCCCGGCGGTCTTGTCACCTACACCCTCACCGCCACCAACCGGGGCCCGTCGGTCGCCCGTGAGGTCATGGCCACCGATGTCCTGCCCGAGGGCATGGAGTTCGTCTCCTCCGCCGACGGCTGCACCGCGAGCGGCCGTAACATCACCTGCGGTCCCGAGCCCCAGCTCTCCGTCGGGGAGACCAAGCACTGGAGCTTCATCGTCCGGCTCGACCCCTCCTACCAGGGCGACGGCAGCGATCTCGGCAACTCCGCCGAGGGCACCTCCGAGGCCGTCGACCCGGACCCGGGCAACAACAAGCCGGATCCGGTGATCCCGGTGGGCCCCTTCGACCCGGTCTCCGACCTCAACACCGTGAAGACCGCCGTCGGCAACGGCCCGATCGCCCCGGGCGAGGAGTTCGAGTACGAGATCACCACCGAGAACACCGGACCGTCCGACGCCCGCAATGTGACCGTCACGGACGCCCTGCCGGCCGGGCTGGCCTTCGTCTCCTCCGGCGACCCCTGCCGGGCCTCCGGACAGCAGGTCACCTGCGGCCCGCTCGCCCGGCTGGCCGCCGACGACCATGTGACCTGGACCTTCCGGGTCCGGCTCAGCGACGCCTACACCGGGGACGGCAGCGATCTGCTGAACACCGCCACCTCCACCTCGGACTCCGAGGACCCCAACCCCGAGGACAACACCTCGCCACCGGTCCGGCCGCCCGGCGGGGTCTCCGCGCCGCAGGCCGATGTGTGGACCGCCAAGCGGCCCACGACCGGCACCCCGATCTCGCCCGGTGAGACCTTCTCGTACGCGGTCACCGTCACCAACGACGGCCCGTCCCGCGCCCGGAACGTCCGGATCACCGACACCCTCCCGGCCCCGCTGGCCTTTGTCTCATCGGCCGACGGCTGCACGGCGACCGGGCAGGACGTGAGCTGTGGCCCGGAGGCGACCCTCGCCCCCGGCGCCGCCAAGACCTGGACCTTCACCGTCCGGCTCGACCCCAACTACCGGGGCGACGGCTCGGACATCGCCAACACCGCCACCGCCGCGTCGGACACGGCGGACCCGGTGCCCGGGAACAACACCAGCCCGCCCGCCGGGCTCCCCGGCAGCGCGGTCAACCAGCCCTACGCGGATCTGTCGGTGACCAAGACGGCCCAGGGCGACACCCCGCTGCCCCCGGGATCCACCTTCGACTACCGGATCCGGGTCACCAACAACGGCCCCTCGGCGGACGCCCTCAACGTACGGCTCACCGACGCCCTGCCCAGCGGGCTCGTCTATGTGTCGTCGTCGCCCGCCGGATGCACGGTCACCGGCGCGGTGGTCACCTGCCGCCGCAGCACACCGCTCCAGGTGGGCCAGAGCGCCGACTACACCCTGACCGTACGGATCGACCCCGACTACAAGGGCGACGGCAGCGATCTGCTGAACCGGGCCCGGGTCACGGCCGACAACATCGACCCGAACAGCCGCAACGACGTGGACGAGGAGCTGCCGCCCGGCGGTTCGGTCGCCCAGCCGTCGGCGGATCTGGCCATCGTCAAGCGGCCGACGACCAACACCCCCATCGCTCCCGGTGAATCCTTCGACTACGAACTCACCGTCACCAACAACGGTCCCTCCACGGCCGAACAGGTCCGGGTGAGCGATGTCCTGCCGACCGCGCTCACCTTCGTCTCCTCGGACGACGACTGTGTCTCCGGCGACACGGTGCAGTGCGGACCGTTGGACTCCCTCGCCCCCGGAGCCTCGGTGACCTGGGTGTTCCGGGTGAAGCTCGACCCCGAGTACGAGAACGACGGCTCGGACATCCGCAACACCGCCACGGTGGACGCGGACACCCACGACCCGGTGCCCGGCAACAACACCAGCCAGGCGGCGGGCACCCCCGGCGGCCAGGTCAAGGACCCGACGGCGGATCTGGAGGTGACCAAGAAGACCCCGTAGCCCTCAGGGGCCCGGAAGTGTGATCGCCAGGCGTACGGCCGTCGCCGAACGGCCGTACGCCTGGCGCTACTCTGCCGCCTGTGTCTCCGACTTTCGACCGTGATCTCCCGCCCGCGCTCGCCGCCGCCAACCAGGCCGACTACGGCCACGCCGACGGCGACGGCATCGAGTTCGACCCGTACGAGGCCTTCCTCTCCGCCGAGGACACCGCCGACTGGATCCGCGACTGGACCGGCAACAGCGACCTGGGCGGCGAGGACTTCCTGGTCTTCGGCCGCGATGTGGGCGGCGGCCACGCGGCGCTCTGGCTGGTGCGGCCCGGCGCCCGGATCGCCGAACAGCCCGTGGTCTTCCTCGGAGGCGAGGGCGAGACCGCCGTCGTCGCCCGGGATCTGCCCTCCTATCTCTGGCTGCTGGCCGACGGGTACGGGCCGCTGGAGGTGGTCCAGTACCCCGACCGCGATCCCCAGCCGCACGAGGAGCTGACCTCGATCGCCGAGCGCTTCGCCCCGGGGGCGCGCCGCACGGGCCGCCAGGTGATGGCGGAGGCGGCCGGGGAGTTCCCCGACTTCGACTCGGTCATCGAGGCCCTCTGCCGCTGACACCCTTCCGGTGACCGGAGCGGCCCTTCCCGTACCTCGTTGGAGGGACCGCGCCGGGGTGTCGGCCGGGCGGGGGCGGGGGGCGGCGGTGATGTGGGGAGGTTCCTCCCCTTCGCTCTCAAGGAGCCCCATGCGCCGCCGCGCCCTTCTCCGTACCCTCGCCCTCTCCGTCGCCCTCCTCGGGGCGGGCACGCTCCCCGCCCAGGCCACCGCCGCACCCGCCACACCCGCCACGGCACCCGTCGCGCGGGCCGTCGCCGAGGCCACCGCCGACGCCACCGCGCAGGTCGGGCCCGGACTGCTGCTGACCCTCTCCGGGCCGGGCAGCGGCGGCGCCCGGTCCGTCCGGCTCCAGTGCGACCCGCCCGGCGGCTCCCACCCCCGGCCGCTGGCCGCCTGTGGCGAGCTGGCGGAGGCGGGCGGCGACCCGGACGCGCTCGCCGGGGAGCCGGGGTTCTGCCCGCTGAACCACGACCCGGTGACCGCCAGCGCGTACGGGGAGTTCATGGGGCAGCCGCTGAGCTGGCGCAAGACCTTCACCAACGCCTGTGCGCTGCGCCGGGCGACCACCCCGGTCTTCGACTTCTGACCCCGGTCACCGCCCGTCCCGTCCCGGACCTCACAGAGCCAGGGCCCCGGTGCGACAGAACGCCGTGGTGGCGGGGCCCGCGCCCGACAGAATGGCCATGCCGGACCGTACCGGCCGCTCCGTACGCTGGCCGCCATGACCACTCACGCCCAGCAGCCCGCCGACCCCGCCGCCGTCCGGGACACCGTCAAGGCCCTGGACCGCGCCCATGTCTTCCACTCCTGGTCCGCCCAGGGGCTGATCGACCCGCTCGCGGTGGCGGGCGCGGAGGGCTCGTACTTCTGGGACTACGACGGCAAGCGCTATCTCGACTTCACCAGTGGCCTCGTCTTCACCAATATCGGCTATCAGCACCCCCGGGTGGTGGCCGCCATCCAGGAGCAGGCCGGGAAGCTGACCACCTTCGCCCCCGCCTTCGCGATCGAGGCGCGTTCGGAGGCGGCCCGGCTGATCGCCGAGCGCACCCCCGGCGATCTGGACAAGATCTTCTTCACCAATGGCGGCGCCGAGGCGGTCGAGAACGCCGTACGGATGGCCCGGCTGCACACCGGCCGTCCGAAGATCCTCTCCGCCTACCGCTCGTACCACGGGGCCACCGGCACCGCGATCAATGTGACCGGTGACCCCCGGCGCTGGCCCTCCGACAGCGGCACCGCCGGTGTGGTGCGCTTCTGGGCGCCGTTCCTCTTCCGCTCGGCCTTCCATGCCACCACCGAGGCGGAGGAGACCGAGCGGGCGCTGCGCCACCTGGAGGAGACGATCGTCTTCGAAGGCGCGTCGACCGTGGCCGCGATCGTGCTGGAGACGGTGCCGGGCACCGCCGGGATCATGCTCCCGCCGCCGGGCTATCTGCCGGGGGTACGGGAGATCTGCGACCGGTACGGGATCGTCCTCGTGCTCGACGAGGTGATGACGGGATTCGGGCGGACCGGACGGTGGTTCGCGGCCGAGCACTTCGATGTCGTCCCCGATCTGCTGACCTTCGCCAAGGGCGTCAACTCCGGCTATGTGCCGCTGGGCGGGGTCGCCATCTCCGAGCGGATCGCCGCCACCTTCGAGAAGCGCCCCTACCCGGGCGGGCTCACCTACTCCGGCCACCCGCTGGCCTGCGCGGCGGCGGTCGCCACGATCGGGGTGATGGAGGACGAGGGGGTGGTGGAGCGGGCCGCCCGCCTCGGCGAGGCCGTACTCGGCCCGGGTCTGCGCGCGCTGGCCGAGCGGCACCCCAGCGTGGGCGAGGTCCGTGGGGTCGGCGCCTTCTGGGCCCTCGACCTCGTCCGCGACCGCGCCACCCGGGAGCCGCTGGTCCCGTACAACGCCTCCGGTGAGGCCAACGCCCCGATGGCGGCCTTCGCGGCGGCCTGCAAGGAGGGCGGGGTGTGGCCCTTCGTGAACATGAACCGCACCCATGTGGTGCCGCCGTGCACCACCGGGGACGCGGAGGCGAAGGAGGGCCTGGCGGTCCTGGACGCGGCGCTGACGGTGGCGGACCGCTTCACCGTCTGACCGTCACGGGAAGACCGTCACCGGGTCAGGGGCAGGTCGGGCGGTACGGGATCCCCGGGAGGTGGGTCCGCCACTCCTTCCCGGTGAGCCCGCCCCCGGCCCGCCCGCAGACCGCCGCCGCCGTCCCGCCCGGATCCAGCGGATGCGCCCGGTGGACCCGGCGGTCGGTGGTCACCCGTACCTCGTCGCCGTCCGGGGAGAAGCCCAGCGCCAGGACCGGGCCGTCGGCGGGCGGCAGCACCAGCCCCCGGGAGCGCGGATCGGCGGTCTCCCGGACCACGATCCGGCCGTCCGCGCCCCCGACGGCGACCCGGCGGCCGTCCGGGGAGAACGCCAGGGCGGGCGGGGTGCTGGGCAGCCCCCTGGCTGGTTCGGCCGGGGTCAGCTCCGCCAGCGGAGCGCCCGCGCCGGACCGCCACAGGGTGGTCCGGCCGAGCTGATCGGCCATCGCGGCCAGGGTGCCGTCCGGGCTGAACGCCACCGCCCAGGCGTCCCCCGCCCCCGGCATGGCCGCCGTGACCTCGCCGGTCCCGGGGTCGATCAGGCTGCGCCGCCCGGTGAGGACCCGGTCCGCCGGGGTGGTGCCCAGGACCGGGCCGTGGACCCCGGCCAGCAGGGTTGACCAGCCGTCCCGGCCCGCTTCCCCCGGCCCCAGCCGCAGCCGGTCCACCGACTTGTGGCGCTGGGCGGAGCGGGAGACCCGGATCTCCTTCCCGCCCACACCGACCGAGAGCCCGCCGTCGAAGTCCGGGGGCGCGGCGGCCGACCGGGAGACCCCCGAGGCGAGATCCCGTACGGTCAGCTCCCCCGCGCCGTTCGCATGGCCCAGATGACGGCCGTCCGGGCTGAAGGCCAGGGGCACACAGGGATGGCAGCCCACTTTTCCGCCGGGGCCCGCGAGGGTGGTGAGCACCCGCCCGTCGGCGGCGTCCCGGATCCTGTACGCGCCGCCGCGCTGGGTGACGAGACGGGTGCCGTCCTGGCTGTAGGCGGCACGGCCGAGGGGCGGCGGTACGGGGCGCCGCGCGGCCGCCGGGTCGAAGGCGACGGTCCAGACGGTGAGCGAGGGGAAGTGGCTCAGCGAACGGATCGTCCCGGAGGCGGGATCGAGGCGGACCTCGGCGAGGTTCATCGTCCCCCGGGGGACCCGGAGCAGCGACCGGGGCGCGCGGTCCCGGGAGAGCCGCCAGAGCCGGACCCCGTCGCTCCCCACGGTCGCCAGCAGGGTGCCGTCCGCGCCGAACGCCACATCCGCCGGGGCCTCGGTGGGCACCCGGGGGTGCTCCCGGCCGGTCCGCACATCCCAGAGGCGGATGTCCTTCCCGGTGGGGACGGCCAGCATCCGGCCGTCCGGGGCGAAGGTCAGGGTCTGCGCCGTACAGGCGAGCCGCCCCAGGGCCCGGGGGACGGGGAGCGGACGGCCCTCCCGGATGTCCCAGAGCCGGAGCCGGCGGTCGTCCGGGCAGAAGGCGAGCAGCCGGTCGTCGGGGGAGAGGGTGACCAGCCGCACTCCGCGCCGGTCGCCGGGGACGGTCAGGACCCGGCGCCCGGTGCGCGTCTCCCACACCGTCAGCCGGCCGCCGAACGGATGCGCCGCGTAGAGCCGGCCGCCGGAGCCGAACCAGCCCTCGTGGCGGCTGCCCCGGGGGCCGAAGGGCCCGCTGACGGGCCGCCCGGCCACCGTGTCCCAGATCCTGACGCCGTCCCGGTTCCCGTACGCCACCTTCCGGTCGTCGGGGCTGATGTCGATCATCCGGTCGGCGGCTCCACCGAGTCCGGGCCGGTCGGGGAGGCGGGCCCGGGTCGCCGTGTCCCACCGTGCGACCCGGTCCGGTCCGACGACGCTCACCGTGCGGCCGTCCTCGGAGAGGCGTGGCCACACGGAGTTGTCGTCGCTCTCGTGCATCTCCAGCTCGGTGGCGATCTCGGGCAGGGTGAACCGGTCGGTGAGCGGCTGGGCCGCCGCCGCGAAGAGCGCCTCCCTGGTCTCCGGCAGATCGGCGAGCCGCCAGGCCGCGAGGGAGAGCCGCATCGCCGAGCGGGGGTCCACGGCCCGGACGCTCTCGGCCCGTTCGGCGATCCGGCGGGCCTCCGTCTCGACCACCCGCCGCTCGGCGGAGCCGTTCTGACGCTGGATGACCACTCCGGCGACGGTGGTGAGACAGAGCAGGGCGGAGAGCGCCACCGTCAGGACGCGCAGTCTGCGGGTGGTACGGGCGGCGGCGCGCAGCCGGTCGTCGTCGGCGCGCAGGGAGGCGGCGAGGAAGGCGTGTTCCTCGGGGGCGAGGGGGAAGCGGGGTGTCCACCCGGAGCGGCCCGGACGGATCCTGCGGGCCCTGCGGGCCCGCAGGAAGCCACGGATCCGTCCGGAGCGCCGCGCGGTGGCGGCGGTGCTCTCCACCGGGCCGACGGCGCCCGGAGCCCCTGCCTCCGGGCGGACCGGCTCCCCCGGCTCCCGGGTATCCCGCTGCCCCGGGTGCTCCGGATGCCCCGGGTGCTCCGGGTGCTCCGGGTGCTCCGGGTGCTCCGCGTCCCGCCCCGGGGTGAACGCCTCCCGTGCCGCCGCCAGCTGCGCCCCCCGGTACAGCGCCCCCTCGTCCCGCCCCAGCGCCTCCCAGGTGCGGGCCGCGTCGGTGAGGCGGCGGTGCAGCCGCAGCCGGTCGCGGTCCGCCTCGATCCAGCCGCGCAGCCGGGGCCAGCCCCGGATCAGGGCCTCATGGGCGAGGTCCACGGTGCCGTCGTCGGCGGTCAGCAGCCGGGCGCGGACCAGGCGTTCCAGGACGTGCTCGAAGTCGGGGTCGTGCGCGAGTTCGGCGCGGGCGGCCGAGCGGCGGGTGTC
Organism: Streptomyces sp. NPDC000594; assembly: GCF_040299965.1. Lineage (NCBI taxonomy): Bacteria > Bacillati > Actinomycetota > Actinomycetes > Kitasatosporales > Streptomycetaceae > Streptomyces > Streptomyces sp. NPDC000594. The sequence goes on from NZ_JBEPCY010000003.1 coordinate 263,950, forward strand.
CTCGGTGGCCTCGCCGGGCGAGACCAGCCGCAGCAGCAGGGCCCGGGCGGCCCGTGCCTCGCTCGCGGTGAAGGCGGTGAAGACCTCCTCGGCGGTGTGCGCGACCGCTCCCCGTACCCCGCCGATCGCCTCGTACGCCGCCACCGTGAGGGTCCGTCCGCGCCGCCGCCGCCAGGTCTCCAGCAGGGCGTGGGACATCAGCGGCAGCCCGCCGGGCTCATCGGCGACATCGGCGACGATCCGGGCGGTCAGCGCCCGCTCCACGATCAGCCGCGCCGCGCCGGCCGGGCCGACGACCGCCGCCCGCAGCTGCTCCGGGGTCATCGGCCCGACGAGCAGGACCGATTCCCTGAGTGCTGCGGCGAGTGCGGGGTGTTCGGCGCAGCGGCCGTAGAAGTCGGCGCGGACGGCGACGACGACCCGGCAGCCGGAGCCGGTCAGCAGCGCGATGAAGGCCTTCCGTTCGCCGGGGTCCCGGCAGAGGGTGAACACCTCCTCGAACTGGTCGACCAGGAGCAGCGCGCCGGGGGTGAGCAGGGCCCGGTGGGTCCGGGCGGGGGTGGGTCCGGGGGTGAGGATCCGGATCACGGTGGCGTCGGTCGCGGGGTCCTCCCGGAGGGCGGGCACCAGTCCGGCCCGCAGCAGGGAGGACTTGCCGCTGCCGGAGGCGCCGACGAGCGCGGTGAACTCCCGGGTACGGGTCATCTCACGGAGTTCGGCGATGAGTTCGTCGCGGCCGAAGAAGTGCTCCCGGTCCTCGGTCCGGTAGCGGGCGAGTCCGGGGTAGGGGGCCTCGGCCCCGTCGTCGGGGGCGACGGCGGCCCGGTCGGGGCCGGCCAGGTGCCAGCGTTCCTCCCACTCCACCGGGTCGCCGCCGCAGGCCCGGACATAGGCGAGGGTGACGGGGAGGGAGGGGAGCCGTTCCCCGGCGGCGGCGCCGGAGAGGGTGGGCGCGGTGTACGGGGAGCCCTCGGCCATGGCCCGGTAGGTGGGGGAGCCGGCCGTGCGGCGCAGGGCGCGGAGCCGGTGGGCGAAGTCCTGGACCGGTCCGGCGGTGGGGTCGAGCGGCTTCTCCCGGCGTCCCATGTCCCGTCGCCCCCGTCGCCCCTGTTCCCCCGCCCGGCACCCGGGCCCCTCGGCCCCGCTCCAGCTCAGGCGGCCCGGCGGCGCCCTGTCCGGCCCCCGGGCAGCCTAACTCGGCCGACTCGATTGATGGGTGCGGCGTGGGGGGCCTGCCCATCAACGCCGGGGCCGGTGGACTCGCCGCATGATCGAGACCGCGACCGTTCCCGTCCGCTCGCTGCCGCCGAAGCGGCGGCCCGCGCCCCGCACCCCCTGGGCCGTCGCCCTGCCGCCCGCCGCGCTGGCGCTGGCGCTCGGGCTGTGGGGGCTGGAGCGCGAGGGGACGATGTGGAGCGACGAGGCGGTCACCTACGACATGGCCGGGCGGAGCCTGCCGGGGATCTGGCGGACCCTCGGCTCGGCCGACGCCGTCCATGGCCTCTACTACCTGCTGATGCACGCGGTGTTCGCCGTCTGGGACCCGGGGCTCGTCCCGCTGCGGCTGCCTTCGGTCCTGGCGACCGCCGCGACCGCCGCCCTGGTCGCGCGGATCGGGGCACGGCTCGCCGGGCCGAGGGCGGGGCTGCTCTCCGGGCTGGTGCTGGCGCTGCTCCCCGTCGTCCAGCGGTATGCGCAGGAGGGGCGTTCGTACGCCCTGGTCTGCGCGCTGGTGGCATGGGGGACGCTGCTGCTCCTGGAGCGGCGGTGGCGGGCGTACACGGTGGTGATGCTGATCGCCTGTCTGCTCCATGAGTTCGCGGTGCTGGCGCTGGTGGCGCATGCGGTGACGGTGTGGCCGGCGGGGCGGCCGGGCGGGCGCGGGCTGCCCCGCGACTGGCGGCGGGCGGCGGCGGTGGTCTGCTGCGGTCTCGCGCCGCTGGCGGTCTTCTCGATGACGCAGTCGGCGCAGCTGGACTGGGTCGGCCCGCCGAGCACCCCCAAGCTGGTGGACTTCGCCGTCCTGGCGCTGGTGGGGCTGGTCTGCGGGGCGCTGCCCGGCGGCGGCGCGGTGCGGCGGCTCGCGCTGCCCCTGCTGGTCCTGCCGATGGGGCTGCTGATCGCGGTCTCCTTCGCCCACCCCCTCTATGTCGAACGGTATGTGCTCTTCCATGTCGTCGGGCTCGCGCTGCTGCTGGGGGCGGTGCTGGACCGGCTCTGGTCACCGCTGGTGGCGGGGGGCGCGGTGGTCACGGCGGTGGTGCACCTGACGGTCACGGGTCCGCAGCTGCGTTCCCCGGAGAGCCGCAGCGACCGGGTGACGGCGATGGCCGGGGTCGTCGCCGAGCTGGCCCGGCCGGGGGACGCGGTGCTGTTCGTGCCGGGGCAGCGCCGGGTGTGGTCCCTGGCGCCCGGCGATGGCTTCCGGGGGCTGCCGGATCTCTCCCTGGACCGCGCGCCGCGCGCCTCGCACACGCTGTACGGGACGGAGGCGTCCCCGGGGACGGTCCGGGAGCGGCTCCTCGACCACCCGGGCCGGGTGCTGGTGGTCGCGGACCGGCCCGGGGAGCGGCGGCTGGTGCCGGCCAGGGAGACGGCCGCGCTGGCGGTGCTGGAGCGACACTTCCGGCTGGTGGAGGAGCGGACGGTGAGCCGGGCCCGGATCGGGGTGTACATCCGGGACCGGGGTCCGGGCCGTTGAGGCGGAGCGCGGGGAGCCGGGGGCCGGGCCGTTGAGGCAGCAGGAGACCGGGGCCCGGAACCGTGTTCAGGAGCCCGGGCGCGCCGGGGCCTCCACCTCCAGGAATCTCCGCCCGGCCGCGCCCCGGTAGAGCAGCGCCTCCCACCCCGCCTCCGTGAGCAGCCGCGCGCACTCCCGCAGCCGTTCGTCCGCCTGCCGCCGGACCCCGCCGCCCGGGGGCCCCGCCCACTCCACCCGGACCGCCCCCGGGCGTTCGGACTCCAGCACCCGGTAGCCGGTGGCGACCCGGGTGCCGTCCGCGTCCACCGCCGACGGCGCCACACCGCCCGCCTCCAGCGCCAGGGCGACCGCCCAGGCCGGCCGGGAGCGTTCCCAGGGCGCGGGGGTGGTCCCGGTGAGCCGGCGGATCTGTATCAGCCCCGCGTACGCGGCCCGTACCTCCGTGTCACGAGAGGGGCCGGCCGACGCCCGGCCGTCCCCCGTCGCCGCCTCGAACATCCCATCCATACCGCTTTCTCCCGTCATATTCCCCTCACTTGGTCCTCACCGGGTGGCCTATATCGTGTCCGGGACCACCCTGGCGAAGGAGAGCCATCGATGCCCGCCCCCGGACCGTACGGCGCGACCACCGCTGTCACCCGCAGCACCCTGCGGCAGCAGATCGCGGACGCGCTGCGGGACGAGGTGCTGGCCGGGCGGCTCCCGCCCGGCGAGGAGTTCACGGTGAAGCAGATCGCCGACCAGTACGGGGTCTCCGCGACCCCGGTCCGGGAGGCCCTCGTGGACCTCAGCGCCCACGGTCTGCTCGACTCCGACCACCACCGGGGTTTTAGGGTGCACCGCTTCACCCTCGCCGACTTCCGGGCCATCGTGGAGTCCCGCTCCCTGGTCATGGACGGGGTCATCCGCCACGCGGAGCGCCGCGCCCACACCGGGACCCGGGCGGTCGCCATGGTCTCCGTACGCCGCCGCGCCGAGGAGGCCGCACGCGCCGCCCGCTGCGGCGATCTCGACATCCACATCGGCTACGACCTCCGTTTCTGGCAGGAACTGGGGTCGATCCTCGCCAATGTCTACATCTCCGGTTTCCTCTACCGGCTGCTGGTGCAGGGGTGGGTCTTCGCCGTGCCCCAGCTGCGGACCGACGACGACCGCGGCCGCTGGCTGTGGGGCGGCCATCTGGAGCTGGTGGACGCGGTGACCCTCGGCGACCTCCGGGCGGCCCGCGCGGTCATCGACACCCACAACGACCGGGCCTCGGCCTGGGCGGACCGGCTGGAGCGGGCGGCAGCCCGGCCCGGGGTACCGGCCGAACGACGAGAGGGCCAGCCGTGACCACAGCCCCGCACCCCGGCCCCACCGCAGCCGAACCGGGCGGCCCGATGCGCACCCCCCCGTACCAGGGCGATGTCGACCTGAGTGTGATCGTCCCCGCGTACAACGAGGAGGGCAGGCTCCGCCCCACCCTGGACGCCATCCGCGCCCATCTGTCGGCGGACCCGGAGCGCACCTGGGAAGTCATCGTGGTGGACGACGGCTCCACCGACTCCACCGCCCAGGTCGCCCGCCGGGCCGCCCGCGACGAGCCCAGGATCCATGTCGTCACCGCCTTCGACGGGGCCAACCACGGCAAGGGCGACGCACTGCGGCGCGGGGTCCTCGCCTCGTACGGCCGCCGGGTACTGATCACCGACGCCGATCTCTCCACCCCCATCGAGGAGCTGGAGCATCTGGAGGCGCTGCTGGCCGACGAGGAGTCGGCGGCGGCGATCGGCTCCCGCGCCCACCCCGACTCGCTGATAGAGAACCACCAGTGGCGGGTCCGCGAATGGCTCGGCCGGCTGGGCAACCGGCTGATACGCACCGTCGCGGTACGCGGGATCCATGACACCCAGTGCGGCTTCAAGCTCTTCGACGGCGAGAAGGCGCGGGCCGCGTTCGCCGGTTCCCGGCTGGACGGGTGGGGCATCGACGTGGAGATCCTGCGGCACTTCCGGCGCGAGGGCTGGCCGGTGACCGAGGTCCCGGTCCGCTGGTCCCACCGCCCCGGCTCCAAGGTCCGCCCGCTGGACTACGGCCGGGTCCTGCTGGAGCTGGTCCGGCTGCGCACCGGCCCGGTCCGGCGCGCGGACCTGGTGGTCGCCCTCGCCTTCCTGCTCGGCGCCGTCATCCTCTACCAGGACCTCTGGGCCGATCTGGACCGGGGCTATCTCGCCGACGCGGGCCAGGACCAGAACCAGTGGGAGTGGTTCTTCCGGGTCACCGCCGAGAACGTCACCGAGCTGCGCAACCCCCTCTTCACCTCCCTCCTGAACCATCCGGAGGGGGTGAATCTGATGGCGAACACCGTGATGCTGGGGCTCTCGGTGCCCCTCACCCCCATCACCCTGCTGCTCGGCGCCAGCGTCACCTGGACCCTCGTCCTGACCGGCGGCCTCGCCGCCACCGCCCTCTGCTGGTACTGGCTGATCGGCCGCTGGCTGGTCGCCAGCCGCTGGGCCGCCGCGATCGGCGGGGGCTTCGCCGCCTTCGCCCCGCCGATGATCTCCCACGGCAACGCCCACCCCAACTTCATCGTCCTCTTCGCGATCCCGCTGATCGTGGACCGGGCGCTCCGCCTCTGCCACGGCCGGCGGGTGGTCCGCGACGGCGTCCTCCTCGGCCTCCTCACCACGTACCAGATCTTCCTGGGCGAGGAGTCGCTGCTGCTGGCGGCGATGGGAATGGTCTTCTTCGGCCTGGCGTACGCGGTGGCCCGGCGCGATGTCGCCGCCGCCGTCCGGCGTCCGCTGCTGCGCGGGACCCTCATCGGACTCGCGGTCTGTCTGCCGCTGGTCGCCTTCCCGCTGGGCTGGCAGTTCTTCGGGCCGCAGAGCTACACCCATGTCGTCCACGGCCCCGTCACCCACAACAGCCCGCTCGCCTTCGTCGAGTTCGCCGGGCGCTCACTGGCGGGCTCGGACGCCGGGTCCGATCCGCTGGCGATGAACCGCACCGAGCAGAACGCGTTCTTCGGCTGGCCGGTGCTGCTGGTCTGCACGGCGGTCGTGGTGTGGCTGCGGCGGCTGGCCGTGGTCCGGGCACTGGCCTTCACGGCGGTGGCCGCGGCGCTGCTCTCGCTCGGGGTGAAGTTCCGTATCCCGTACACCGATGTGGTGCTCCCCGGGCCCTGGAAGGCGCTCGCCGAGGCGCCGCTGTTTGAATCCGTCATCGAGTCCCGGGTGGCGATGGTCTGCGCCCCGGTGCTCGGCATGCTGCTCGCCCTCGCCGTCGACCGCTTCCTGGCCGCGCGGCGCCGGCCCCGGGCGCTGCGGGCGGCCGGGGTGCTGGTGGTGGTGGCCGCGCTGGTGCCGGTGCTGCCCACGCCCTATCCGGTACGGGAGAGGGGGCCGGTGGCCGCGTTCTTCACCGAGGGGATGTACCGGGACTACCTCGCCGAGGGGGAGTCCGTGGTCACGGTCCCGGTCGCCTCACCGGGCCATGCCGACCCGCTCTTCTGGCAGTCCTCGGGCCGGATGGACTTCGCGCTGGCCGGGGGGTACTTCATGGGCCCCTGGGGCCCCGACCGGATCGGGATCTACGGGCCGACACCGCGCCACACCTCGAACATGCTCGCCGAGGTCCGCACCACCGGCCGGGTGCCGGTGATCGGCGGAGGCTGGCAGCGGCAGGCGGCGGCGGATCTGAAGGCCTGGCGGGCGGGGGTGGTGGTACTGCCGCCGCAGGACAACGACCACGCCCTGTACGCCACCGTCGAGGGGCTGCTCGGCAAACCGGGGAAGCGGGTCGGCGGGGTCTGGGTGTGGGATGTGGGCACCGGATACGGGGAATGAACGGGAAAAGCGCACCACGGGTGCCGTGACCGGGCTCGATGTGCGACGGTGTGACCGCGACAGCCCGCAGTACCGCAATACCCGCGATGCAGCAGTACCCGCAGTGCCGCCGACCGTGGTCCCGTCCGGGATCGCGCCGACCGCGACCCTGCCGGCCGACCGTGCCCCCGCCCCCGTTGGAGAGCGAGCCTCCCTTGGCCTGTGACCTCTGGCTGGTCCCTCTTGTCGATGTGCTCTGCCACAGCCCGGACAATCCGTTCGCCGAAGAACTCGCCGTCTACGACAAGGCGCTGACGGACGCGGGGCTGCCCGCCGTCCCCGTCTTCGCCTATACGCCGGGACTCTCCGGCGATGTGGCTCCGGTCGCCGGGTTCGACTACGACGCCCTGCACTTTCTGCGCCGCGCCTATCTGCTCCAGCTGTGCGGACTCGCGGTGACGCCGGTGGACGAACTCGGCGGCGACTACGAGCAGCTGCTGGAGATGTTCGAGCCCGCCGCCCAGCAGTCGCATCTCGTCTGGCACTACGACCACGCGGGCGCCTATGTCCCGGTCGACTTCGCGGCGCCGCTCTCCAATGACGCCCTGCTGGCGGGCGGGGGGCCGCTGGGCTCCACCCAGGGGCTCCTGCGCGAGCTGGAGTTCGTCGCCCCCGCCCTGGGCATCGACCCGGCCAACCCCCCGGCCCCGCCGGGGCCACCGCCGCGCCCCACCTCCCTGGAGGAGCCCGCGGCGCCCCTCCTCCCCGACGACAGCCCCTTCGCCCGTGAGCGCCATGTCTGGCTGGGTCTCCATGCTGCGGCCATCCGCAGCCTGGGCCAGGGATCGATGATCATCTTCAGTTGATGGCCTCAGGGGGTGCCCCGGGGGCGGGGGCACCCCCTGAGGTCCCTACGGCTCTACAGCTCCACCCGCAGCTCGCGCAGGCCCCGGATCACATACCCCGGCTGCCACTCCGGCTCGGCCACCAACCGCATCGTCGGGGCCTCGCGGAGGAGTTCACCGAAGGAGGCGTTCAGCTCCACCCGAGCGAGCGGGGCACCCAGACAGAAGTGGATGCCCGCACCAAAGGTGATGTGGGGGTTGTCCGTACGGGCGAGATCCAGCCGGTCCGGGTCGGTGAAGCGGGCGGGGTCGCGGTTGGCGGAGCCGAAGAGCAGGGCGAGTTCGGAGCCCCGGGGGATCACCGTGCCGTCGATCTCGATGTCGTCCAGCACCCAGCGCTCGAACATCTGGAGCGGGGTGTCGTACCGCATCAGCTCCTCGACGGCGGACGGCAGCAGGGAGTGGTCCGCGCGCAGGGCGGCCAGCTGCTCCGGGTGGCGGAAGAGCGTCCACCAGCCGCCCGCCGTGGTGTTCACCGTCGCCTCGTGGCCCGCGTTGAGCAGCAGCACACAGGTGGAGATCATCTCCTGCTCGCTCAGCCGGTCGCCCTCGTCATGGGCGGCGATCAGGGCGGAGATCAGATCGGTGCCGGGCTCGGCGCGCCGCTCGGCGATCAGCTTCCGCAGATAGGCGGAGAACTCAAGCGACGCCGTGACCGCCCGGCGCGCGGTCTCCTCCGAGGGGCTCAGCTCGAACATCCCGCAGATATCGGCGGACCAGGGGCGCAGCAGCCCCCGGTCGGACTCCGGGATGCCCAGCATCTCCGCGATCACCGCCACCGGCAGCGGCTCGGCGACATCGGCGAGGAGATCGCCGCCGCCCGCCGCGCGCACCCCCGCCACCAGCTCGGCGGCGAGCCGCCGGACCGTGGGCTCCAGGGCGGCGACCGTCCGGGGGGTGAACGCCTTGGTCACCAGCCGCCGGATCCGGGTGTGGTCCGGCGCCTCCAGATCGAGGATGCCGTGGTCGTTGAGGGTGTGGAAGGGCTCATGGGCGGCGGGCGGGGGTGTCCGCCCGAACTCCTCATGGGTGAAGCGGTGCCGATAGGTCCGCCCCAGCCTGCGGTCCCGCAGCAGGGCGGAGACATCCGCGAAGTGGGGGACCAGCCACTGCCGGGTGGGCTCGAACCAGTGGACCCGGCCGGTCTCCCGGAGCCGGGCGTACGCGGGGTACGGATCGGCGACGAACGAGGGCGACCATGGCTCGAAAAGTGCGCTCATAGCGGGAAGTCAACCGCCATGGCCGGGTGCGGGCCAGCCCTGTGGACAAACCTCCACCCGCTTGTGACCAGCCGGTAAGCCACGGCGGCCCCGGGGTCACGGGGACCCAGGGGCCGGAGGCCGGAGCCGGTTCGGTGGCATGCCGGTGCGCCGGGGCTATCCGGGGGTGACCAGCCGTGCCTCGTACGCGAAGACCGCCGCCTGGGTGCGGTCCCGCAGCCCCAGCTTCACCAGGACCCGGCTGACATGCGTCTTGATCGTGGACTCGGCGACCACCAGATGCGCGGCGATCTCCGCGTTGGAGAGGCCCTGGGCGATCAGCACCAGCACCTCCGTCTCGCGCTCGGTCAGCTCCCCCATCTGGGAGACCGTGCCGGACCGGGGGGACTGGGTGGCCAGCTTGGAGAACTCGGTGATCAGCCGACGGGTCACGGTGGGCGCCAGCAGCGCCTCGCCGGCCGCGACCACCCGTACCCCCTCGGCGAGCTGCCGGGCGGAGGCGTCCTTGAGGAGGAAGCCGGAGGCACCGGCCCGCAGCGCCTGGTAGACGTACTCGTCCAGATCGAAGGTGGTGAGCACCAGCACCTTGGCGGGGGTGCCCGACGCGACGATCTCCCGGGTGGCCTCGATGCCGTTCAGCTCCGGCATCCGGATGTCCATGAGGACCACGTCCGGCGCCAGCTCGGCCACCTTGGTGACCGCCTCCCGGCCGTTGACGGCCTCGCCCACGACCTCGATGTCGGGCATCGCGTTCAGCAGGACGGAGAAGCCCTCGCGCACCATCATCTGATCGTCGACGATCATCACGCGGATGGTCATGCGGACCCCTGCCCGGTGGCGCGGGCCCGTGCCGGGGCGGCCGGCTCCTCGTCGGCGGGGGCGGCCAGCAGGAACGCGGTCACCTCGTACCCGCCGTCCTCGGTCGCCGCGTGCGTCAGCGCGCCGTTGAGCATCGCCACCCGCTCCTTCATTCCGGTGATTCCGTGCCCCGCGCCCGGTGAGGGCTTCACCAGGCCGCGCGGGGCGGTGTTCACGATCCGCAGTCCGATGCCGCCCAGGACATAGCCGACCTCGACCAGCGCGGTCGAGCCCGGGGCGTGGCGCAGGGCGTTGGAGAGCGCTTCCTGAATGATCCTGTACGCCGACAGCTCGACGCCCTGCGGCAGCGGCCGTACCGCGCCCGTCACCGTCTTGGTGGTCTCCAGACCCGCCTCCCGCACATTGGTGAGCAGGGTGTCGAGATCGGCGAGGACCGGCTGGGGCGCGTCGGGGGCCTCGTAGTCCTCCGCACGGACGACCCCGAGGATCCGGCGCAGCTCGGTCAGGGCGGCGACGGCGTTCTCCCGGATGGTGACGAACGCCTTCTCCAGCTCCGGCGGGGGGTTCTCCACGCGGTAGGGCGCGGCCTCGGCCTGGATGGCGACCACGGACATGTGGTGGGCGACCACGTCGTGCAGCTCGCGGGCGATGGTGGTGCGCTCCTCCAGCAGGGTGCGGCGGTCGCGCTCGACGGCGGTGACGGACTGCTCGGCGGCGACGTCCCGCTCCGCCTTGCGGCGGACATGCACCAGCGAGGTCGCCAGCAGGAGCACCGCCGCGAAGAACAGCATGATCAGCGCGTTGTCCCCGCCGTAGCCGAGGAAGGACGAGGTGAACATCGCGTAGAAGGCGGTCAGGGTCCACATCCAGCCCGCGATGGCGGGGTGGGTCCGCAGGGCCGCGAGAACCATCACGCCCAGATGGGCGAAGAAGCCCGGGGGCGACCAGGGGGCGAGATCCCCGAACTGGGAGAACATCGCGACGACCGGGGTGGAGGCAAGGGAGATCCAGAACGCCCCCACCGGGCGCATCAGCGCGAGGAGCAGGGTGGCGGTGGGTATCAGCCCGGTGATCACCACGATGCCGGCGGGGACGCTGTAGTAGGCGTCCGAGTCGAGGGCCGACAGATAGAGCGTGAAGAGCACGAGGGCGAGGACGACTCCGTGCGGGGTCCAGGCGGAGAGTTCCCGGGCGCCCTCGGGCAGCCGTCGGGTCAGCGGCCCGTCGGTCTTCATCCGGGGCAGGGGTCGGAAGGCGAAGGCGTCGTGGAAGAGGTCCCTGGGCAGGCCCTTCACGGCGCCCGAGGCCATTGCGAATTCGGGGCTGCGGGTCTTCTGGGTCACGATCAGAACGGTAGGCGCGGGGGACGGACGCGGTCGTCACCATCGCTGGGGATCCTGCCGCGTCCGTCCTGAGGACTACATGAGCCTACGCCTGTCCCGGTTCAGCGGGTCCCGTCCGTCATCCGGCGGCCGGCCGGAAGGCGTCCGCCGAGCGGGTCCCGTCGTCTCATCCGGCCGGGCGGAAGGCGTCCGCGTGCTCCCGCGCCCAGGCGGCGAAGGTCCTGGCGGGGCGGCCGGTGACCCGCTCGACGGTGCCGGAGACGGTGCGGCCCTCCGGCGGGGTGTCCCGGTAGACGGAGAGCAGGAAGTCGATCACGTCCTGGGTCTGCCCGGCTTCCCGCCAGCGCTCGATCGCCGCCGCCTCGCTCAGCTCCACCAGGGCGATGGCCCGGCCGCGCGCGGCGGCCAGCCGCTCGGCCTTGTCGGCGATGGTGAGGGCCTCGGGGCCGGTGAGCACATACGTCTCCCCGGCATGGCCGTCCTCGGTGAGGGCGACGGCGGCCACGGCGCCGATGTCGGCCTCGTGGACCATGGCGCTCAGCCGGTCCACGAAAGGCTCGCGGATCTCGTCGCCGGTACGGACGGGCTCCGCCCACTCCAGCGCGTTCGCCATGAACTCCACCGGCATCAGCACGGTCCAGTCCAGGCCGCTCGCGCGGACGGCGTCCTCCAGGGGGCTGGGCCCGCCGCCGTGCAGCACGGTGATCCGCCGCACCCCGGCCGCCTCCGCCAGCCCGACCAGGCGGGGCCCGGTCTCCAGCGGGGTGAAGTACGGCCCCCCGAAGGTGATCAGATGCGCTCCGGTGACACCGTCGAGGGCGTCGCCGAGCGCGTCGGGTTCGGTGAGATCGCCGCGTACGACCTCCACCACGGAGGGCAGGTCGGCGGCTTCGGGATCACGGGTGAGGGCCCGTACGGAGTGCCCGCGCTCCAGCAGCTCACGCACGATCTGACGGCCGACGGTTCCGGTGGCCCCGGTGACAAGGTGGGTCATGGGGAAGACGGTAGGGGGGCTTGCGGTCACCTTCTGTCCTCAATGCCCAAACGCCGACCGCAGGTCACCACGCGAGCTGGGCGATCTCCTCCGCCACCACCGCGCAGGCGTCCGCCGCCGGGTCGATCAGGGGGAAGTGGCCGACCTCCGGCAGCAGGGTGAGGCCGACGGTCTCGCCCGCGTGGGCCGCCGCGTCCACGAAGGCGTCGGCGACCGGGGCCGGGACCACGATGTCGTCCTGGCCCTGGACGACGACGGTGGCGATCCCGGTCGGCAGCAGCAGCGCCGGGTCGGCGTGGTCCGCCCGCGCCGCGAAGTCGTCGCCGTCACCGCTGCCGAGGAGCTGCCGTACCGCGCCCCCGCACACGTCCAGCTCCACCGCCCGGGTGAAGTCCGCGATCGGGGCGAGCGCCACCACCCCGCGCAGCGCGGGCGGCGCGGGCAGCCGCCACGGCGAGCCCACCGGGAGCACATGCCGGGCCGCCGCCCAGAGCACCAGCTGTCCCCCGGCGGAGTGGCCGGTGAGGACGGTGCGCCGGGGGTCGGCCCCGGGCACCGCCCGGGCGGCCAGCGCGGGCAGCGCGTCCAGGACGGCGGCGATATCGTCGAAGGTCTCCGGCCAGCGCCCCGCGACCGGCCCGTCCCCGCCCTGCTGCGGCAGCTCCCGGCCCCTGCGGTACTCGACGCTGGCGACGGCGAGCCCGCGCCGGGCGAGGAAGTCCGCGAAGGGCGAGACATGCCGCCGGTCGTACGCCGCCCGCCAGGCGCCCCCGTGCACCAGCACCACCAGCGGCACCCCGTCCCGGCCGTCACGTGGCCGGTAGAAGTCCACCACCTGGTCGGGATGGTCGCCGTAGGGCAGCGAGACATCCGGGTCGACGGCCGGATGGGAGAAGACCGACTCGGACTCGGCGGTGTCACGGGCCACGGGGTCCGGCATGCGGTTTCACCTTCCCGGGAAGACGCGGATGACCGCGCGTCAGCCGCGGGAGCCCAGAACCGGCACCGCGGAGAGAACGACCTTGATCAGCGGGACCGTACCAGTCCCCGCCGATCGGTCGCTCCCCTCGCCCGGCCCGGGGCGCCCGCGGTGACTCCGGGTCAGCCCTCCGTCGACACCCCGGAGTTGCCGGACGCCGCCTCAGTCAAGGGCTCCGCCAGGACCTCAGCCAGCACGTCCACCAGTACCGACGCCGCCCGTTCCGCGTCGGCGAAAGAGGTGTAGAGCGGGGTGAAACCGAAGCGCAGCACATCCGGCCTGCGCAGATCGCCCACCACCCCCCTGGCGATCAGCCGTTCCATCACGACCGGGGCGTCCGCGCAGCTCAGCGCGGTCTGGCTGCCCCGGTGACGGTGCTCGGCCGGGGTCAGGGACCGTACCGGACAGCCCGGCTCCCCCAGCCCCGTACCCAGCCGCTCGCCGAGCCGGCCATCCACGCACTCCAGGAAGAAGTCGGTCAGCGCCAGGCTCTTCGCCCGGACCGCCTCGATCGGGACCCCGTCCCACACATCGAGCGCCGCCTCCAGGGTGAGCATCGAGAGGATGTCCGGCGTCCCGACCCGCCCCCGCAGCGCTCCCTCGGCGGGGGTGTACGCGGGATCCATGGCGAACGGATCCGTGTGCGAGGTCCACCCCGGCAACGGTGAGTCGAAGACACCCTGGTGACGCTCGGCGATATAGAGAAAGGCGGGGGCGCCGGGCCCGCCGTTCAGATACTTGTAGGTGCAGCCGACCGCGAGGTCCACCCCATGGGCGTCCAGACCGACGGGGAGCGCCCCCGCGCTGTGGCAGAGGTCCCAGACGGCGACGGCGCCCACCGCGTGGACCGCCGCCGTGAGCGCGGGCAGATCGTGGAGCCGCCCGCTGCGGTAGTCGACCTGGTTGAGCAGGACGGCGGCGGTGGCCGGACCGAGCGCCGAGGCCACCGCACCGGGATCGGCGGGATCCACGGGGACGATCCGGCACCCCGTCAGCCGGGCGGCGGACGCGGCGATGTACCCGTCCGTCGGGAAGGTCCGGGCGTCCACCACCACCTCGGTACGGGCGTCTCCGTCCGGCCCCCGCCGGGCGATACGGACCGCGCCCACCACCGCCTTGAAGACATTCACGCTGGTGGAGTCCCCGACCACGATCCGCCCCGGCGCGGCGCCGACCAGCGGGGCGATCCGGTCGCCGATCCGCTCCGGCGCCGTCCACCAGCCGCTCTCGCTCCAGGAGCGGATCCGCAGCTCGCCCCACTCCCGTTCGACCACCTCGGCGATCCGGGCGGGGACATGGCGGGGCAGCGCGCCCAGCGAGTTGCCGTCGAGATAGACGGTGTCGTCCAGGGTGAACAGCTTCCGCAGCGCGGCCAGGCCGTCGGCGGCGTCCAGGGCGGCGGCGCGCTCGGCGAGGTCATCGGGCACGGTCGTCCCGCAGGAGTTCTCAGACATGGCTGCGCGCCGTCCACAGCTCGGGGAAGACCTGACCACGGGCGCGCTTCTCCAGCCAGGCCACCCCGGCGGAGCCACCGGTGCCGGTCTTGGCCCCCATGGCGCGGCGGGTCGCCACCAGATGGTCGTTGCGCCAGCGCCAGACCAGCTCGGCGACATCGGTCAGCGCCTCACCGAGCCGTACCAGCTCGGCATGGGCGTCCGGGTCCGCGTAGAAACCGGCCCAGATCCGCTCCACCGCCTCGCTGGGCTCGTGCCGGAGCGCCGGAGCCCGCTCCAGCACCTCCTGCGGTACGGGGAAACCGCGCCGCGCCAGCAGCCGCAGCACCTCGTCGTAGAGGCTCGGTTCCTGGAGCGCCTTCTCCAGCTCGGCGTGGACCCGGGGGGCACCCCGGTGCGGTACGAGCATGGAGGCGGACTTGTCGCCCAGCAGGAACTCCATCCGCCGGTACATCGCGGACTGGAATCCGGAGCCCTCGCCGAGAGCGCTCCGGTAGGAGTTGAACTGGGCGGGGGTGAGCTGCCCGAGCGGGCGCCAGGAGGCGTTGAGCGCCTCCAGCTCCCGGACGGAGCGCTTGAGGGCGTCCACCGCGACCGGGATCCGGTCCTCGCGCAGGGCGCGTCCGGCGGTCTCCCACTCATGGACGATGACGGTGAACCACAGCTCCATCACCTGAGTGGTCACCAGAAAGACCATCTCGCCGGGGTCCTCGGAACGCGGATGCTGGAGATGGGTCAGCACATCCGCCTGGACATAGTCCTCGTAGGGAGTGGTCCCCGCGAAATCCAGATGCGGGGTGGCATCGGGATGGGGGGTGGCGTCGGCGTCTTGCGACATCGCTGTCTCCTCGACGATCCGGGTAGCGGTCCGCCCCTTCCTGGTCGGTGTGGGCCCCGGTCCCCACGCGCATGATAGGCCGGGGCCCGCGCCTGCCTCCAGGGTCACCACGGCGGGTACGCCGGGCGCACCCAGGGGGGCGCGGGCCTCTGACCTGCCGGTCTCCTGACCTACAGGTCTCCGGACGCCGGTCGGCCCAGGGCCGATCAGCTCAGGGCGTCGGCGGCGGCCTCGGAGGAGTCGCGCAGGAAGGTGGTGCAGCGCTCGTACTCGCCCTGCTCCCCGATCTCCCCGGCGGCCCGCGCCAGCGCGTTCAGCGCCCGCAGGAAGCCACGGTTGGGCTCGTGCTCCCACGGCACCGGACCATGGCCCTTCCAGCCGTTGCGGCGGAGCGCGTCGAGGCCCCGGTGGTAGCCGGTACGGGCGTACGCGTACGACTCGACCACGCTGCCCCGGGCGAAGGCGTCGTCGGCGAGGAGCGCCCACGCGAGCGAGAAGGTGGGGAAGCGGGCGGCGACCTCGGCGGGGGTCGCACCGCCTTCGAGCAGCGTGCGGGGCTCGGACTCGTCGGGCAGACGGGTGGGGGGCGGTCCCCCCAGAAGGTTCTCGTGGATGGCCATGGCCCCAGTCTCCCTCAGCCGCGCTCATCGTCCCCGGCCCGGGTCGGGTCCCCGGGGCCCCTCCTCCCCCTCCGGCCCGGCACCGGGACCGCTCCGGCCCGTCTCCCCGGCCTCCGCCGCCGTCCCCGCCGCCTTCTCCGTCGCCTTTTCCGCTGCCTTCTCCGGCTCCGGTTCCGGTTCCGGCTCGCCCGGCTCCAGCGGGGGCGCGCCGACCCCGCAGCTCACCCGGCACTCCGGGTGGACACAGCTGGGGGCGGGGCGGCGGATGGTCACGGCCGCGATCACCGCGCCCAGCACCAGCACCGCCGCGCACATCGGCATCGCCCGGTCGAAGGCGGCCCCGAAGGCGCTCGCGGAGCGGTACGCCTCCGGCCCCATCCCGGCGAGCATCGGCAGCGCCGCCACCGCCAGCAGCCCGGCCGCGCGGGCGGCGGCGTTGTTGACCCCGCTGGCGATCCCGGCACGGGCGGTCTCCACCGAGGCCAGCACGGTCGCGGTGAGCGGGGCGACCAGGGTCACCATGCCCACCCCCATCACCAGGACCGCCGGGAGCACATCCGTCATGTACGAGGCGTTCTCGCCCACCCGCAGCATCAGCAGAATGCCGGCGGCGCAGATCAGCGGCCCCACGGTGAGCGGCAGCCGGGGGCCGGTCCGCTGCGCCAGCTCACCGGAGCGGGCCGAGAAGAGCAGCATCAGGACGGTGGTCGGCAGCAGGGCGAGACCCGCCTGGAGGGCGGTGTAGCCGGAGACCACCTGGAGTTGGAGGGCGACCAGGAAGAAGAAGCCGCCGAAAGCCGCGTACACACAGAAGGTCACCAGATTCACGGCGGTGAAGAGCCGGGAGCGGAAGATCGACAGCGGCAGCATGGGGTCGCTGCGGTGCCGCTCCACCAGGACGAAGACCACACCGACCACCACCCCGGCGACCCCGGCCCACCAGACGCCCTCGATCAGGGCATAGGTGACCAGGCAGAGCGCGGCGGCCCCGAGGGCCGCGCCGAGGACATCGAAGCGGCGGTCCAGATGGGCCCCGGGGTCCCGGGACTCGGGGACATGGCGCAGGGCGACGGGGACACAGAGCGCGGCCAGCGGCACATTGATCAGGAAGACCCAGCGCCAGCCGGGGCCGTCGACCAGCCAGCCGCCGACAAAGGGCCCGATGGCCGCGCCGACCCCGCCGAAGCCGGACCAGAGACCCACCGCGCGGGCCCGGTCGTCCGGGTGGAAGCTCGCCTGGATCAGGGCGAGCGAGCCGGGGGTGAGCAGGGCACCGCCGATGCCCTGGAAGGCACGGGCGAGCACCAGCAGCTCACCGGTGGGGGCGAGGCCGCAGAGGAGGGAGCCGATGGCGAACCAGATCACGCCGAGGACGAAGATCCGGCGCCGGCCGTAGCGGTCGCCGAGGGCTCCGCCGAGGAGGATCAGCGAGGCGAGGGCGAGCGTATAGGCGTTGACGATCCACTGGAGGACCGCGAGATCGGCGTCGAGGCTCTCGCCGATGCGGGGCAGCGCCACATTGACGACGGTCGAGTCCAGCAGGGCCATGCTGGAGCCGAGGACGGTGGTGAGGACGACCCAGCGGCCGGTGGCCGTGGACAGGCGGATCTCTCCCGGGCGGACAGCCATATCCGGATCATCGCAGCGTCCGGGGCCCGGCACGACCGGAACGCCCCGGATGCCCCAGGAGGGCCAGGGGACCGCCCCGGATGCCCCGGGAGGGCCAAGGGAACGACCCGGGTACCCCGAGGGGAGTCACGGCAACGGCCCGGACCCCTTTCCGGGGGTCCGGGCCGTTGGCCTGGGCGGAGCGGCCCTCTTCGCGGAGGGCCGGGACCGCCTGAGGACCACTACTTGATCCGCTTGCCCGCCGAGCGCAGCGTGCCGCACGCCTCGGTGACCCGGGCGGCCATGCCGGCCTCGGCCAGCTTGCCCCAGGTGCGGGGGTCGTAGGTGTTCTTGGAGCCGACCTCGCCGTCGACCTTCAGCACACCGTCGTAGTTGGCGAACATGTGCCCGGCGACGGGACGGGTGAACGCGTACTGGGTGTCGGTGTCGAGGTTCATCTTCACGACGCCGTTCTCCAGCGCGATGGCGATCTCCTCCGCCGTGGAGCCGGAGCCGCCGTGGAAGACGAAGTCGAACGGGTCGGCCTTGCCGTAGCGCTCGCTCACGCCCTGCTGGAGGTCCTTCAGCAGCTCGGGGCGGAGCACCACATTGCCGGGCTTGTAGACGCCGTGGACATTGCCGAAGGAGGCGGCCAGCAGGTAGCGCCCCTTCTCGCCCAGGCCCAGGGCCTCGGCGGTACGCAGGGCGTCGTCCACGGTGGTGTACAGCTCGTCGTTGATCTCGTGGGTGACGCCGTCCTCCTCGCCGCCGGTCGGGGTGATCTCGACCTCAAGGATGATCTTGGCGGCGGCGGCCACGGCCAGCAGCTCCTGGCCGATGGCCAGGTTGTCCGCGAGGGTCTCGGCGGAGCCGTCCCACATGTGCGACTGGAAGAGCGGGTTCTCGCCCTTGGCCACCCGCTCGGCGGAGACCGCCAGCAGCGGACGGACATAGCTGTCCAGCTTGCCCTTGGGGCAGTGGTCGGTGTGGAGGGCGATGGTGACGTCGTACTTCGCGGCGACGATATGCGCGAACTCGGCCAGGGCGACGGCGCCGGTGACCATGTCCTTGCTGTACTGGCCGCCCAGGAACTCCGCACCACCGGTGGAGATCTGGACGATGCCGTCGCTCTCGGCCTCCGCGAAGCCGCGCAGCGCGGCGTGGAGGGTCTGCGACGAGGTCACATTGATGGCCGGGTAGGCAAACTTTCCTGCCTTCGCCCGGTCGAGCATCTCGTTGTAGACCTCAGGGGTTGCGATGGGCATCTGTCCGCTCCTTGTGATGTGCGGGTAAGCGATATGAGCTGGCCCTGACCTGGGGGGCGACGTCATCGTCGGACCCCATCTTTCCAGACGGCCCGCGCGGCTCCACCCGGCCCGGTGCCTTCACCCCTTCGGGTGCGGTCCCCGTTTCACGTGAAACAGCCGGGCTCCCGCCGTCACCGCAGGTCAGAGGGGTGATTCCCCTCCCTGGATCCCCCCGGACCCCCCGGTCCCCCGTCCGGATCCACCCTGCCGCAGCCCCGGGGCAGCACCCCGGGGCGCGCGGATCAGGAGAGGCCCAGCTCGTCGAGGGCGTAGGCGGCGCGGTAGGGCACCCCGGCGGTCTCGCTGATCTTCTCGCCGGCCCCGGTGGCGCGGTCCACGATGGTGGCGACAGCGACGACCTCGCCACCGGCCTCACGGACGGCCTCGACGGCGGTCAGCGGGGAGCCCCCGGTGGTGGAGGTGTCCTCCACCACCAGACAGCGGCGGCCCCGGATGTCCGGGCCCTCCACACGGCGCTGCATGCCATGGGCCTTGGCGGCCTTGCGGACGACAAAGGCGTCCACCCGGCGGCCCTGCCCGGCGGCGGCGTGCAGGATCGCGGTGGCGACCGGGTCCGCGCCCAGGGTGAGCCCGCCGACGCAGTCGTAGTCGAGATCGGCGGTCAGATCGGCCATGACCTGGCCCACCAGCGGCGCGGCGGCACCGTCCAGGGTGATCCGGCGGAGGTCGACGTAGTAGTCCGCCTCCAGACCCGACGAGAGGGTCACCTTGCCGTGCACCACGGCCTTGTCCTTGATCTGCTGGAGCAGATCCCCACGTGCATCACTCATGCCCACGAGCTTAGGTCGTGTCTTCAAAGTCCCGTCTGCCGGCCGAGCCCTGGCACGCACACTCGCGATGTTGTCGTCGGTCGCCGATGCTCCGCATGGACTCCCTCCTCCGCCTTGCGATTGCACGCACCAGACCCCGCCCGGCCCGCCCTCCGGGCGAACGACGCTACTGTGAAGACACTCCCTAGGTCGTGTCCCGGGCGGGGACGGACGGCCCCGCCACCCGGCCCGACCGGGGCCCGTCGGGCGGCCGGACCGGGCCCTTCCGGCAGCCCGGCCGGGCCTCAGAGGCGGCGCCAGCTCCAGGTGGTCGCGATCTCCAGCGGGTCCACCGGGGTCACCAGCCGGGGGTGGGTGTTCAGCCCGTTCGGCGGGCCGGACTGGGGCTCCACACAGACCGCCTCCGGCTGCTCGTCGTAGATCACCACCCACTCCTCCC
Organism: Streptomyces sp. NPDC000594; assembly: GCF_040299965.1. Classification (NCBI taxonomy): domain Bacteria; kingdom Bacillati; phylum Actinomycetota; class Actinomycetes; order Kitasatosporales; family Streptomycetaceae; genus Streptomyces; species Streptomyces sp. NPDC000594. The sequence continues at coordinate 283,780 of NZ_JBEPCY010000003.1, forward strand.
GGCTGCTCACGGTCAGCTCCAGCCGCTCCGGCCAGGTGACCGTGACCCGTACCCCGTCCGGCATGCCGAAGCAGTCGTCCCAGGGACCCGGCAGCGGCGCGATACGGCGGCCGGTCGGCAGATGGTCGTCGCCGCGCTCCTCCTGCCAGGCCGGGTCGAAGTCGATCCGCGCCTCGCTGTCGCCGAGGGTACGGAGGAACCACGGATGCCAGCCCGCCTGCGCCGGGAAGGAGTCCTCGGCCGCCTCGACCCCCATCCGGAGGGTCAGCGAGTCCTCGGCCAGCTCCACCGTCTGGGTGACCCGGCCGGGGTAGGGCCAGGGATCGCCCAGCTCGCAGACGAAGACGGCCTCCGTGGCGGTGTGCACGGCGGTCCGCCACGGCTGGTCCCGCACGGTGCCATGGATGGCGTGCGGGGGCGCGTTGAGCGGCATCCGGCGCAGTTCGGCACCGTCCCGGAAGATTCCGTTCTCGATCCGCCCGGCCCAGGGGGCCATCGGGAAACAGCCGTACCGCTCGCCCTGGCGGAGGAGTTCGGTCCCGCCGATGGTCAGGCTCTCGATACGGCAGCCATGGCGCGGCCCGACGGTCAACTCCACATCGCCGGCGGTCAGCCGGACCTTCTCTTCACTGCTGTTCACCCTTCGGACCCTACTGGCAGCCGTGGTTCCGCACCGCACGCACGAGGCCCCCGCGCACCGGCGACTCACGCACCGGGCCCCCGTGTACGGGCATCTCACGCACGGCGGCGCAGCGCCCGGTGGATGACCACGGCGGAGGCGACGGCGAGGGCGGCGGCGGGCGCGATCCAGCGCAGCGCCAGCCCCCGGCCGTCCCCACCGGGCGCGGGGACCGGGGCGTACCGTCCGCGCGGGGGAGCGTGGTCGACCTCCTCGGCGCTGCGCCCGATCATGGTGCGCCGGGCATGGGCGGCCTCGGCGGGCGGCACCTCGTCCGGCACCCCGTCCGGCTCGGAGAGACCCCCGAGGGCGGCGAGATCGCTGACGGCGGAGAGTTCGCTCAGATCCTGGAGGTCCTGGGCACGGGAGAGATCGAGCGGGGAGCCGGGCACGGCCTCCTCGCTCACCGGGTGCTCCCCGCCGGCCCCCTTGCCGTCCTCGCCGTCGCCATCGCCCTCGTCATCGCCCTCGTCGGTTACGGGGTGATCAGCGGGTACGGGATAGTCGGGCGCGCCGGGGTGCTCGGGCGTGGTGCCGGTGCCCGGGTGGTCCGCCGCCACCTCCGCCAGCCGCTCGCCGAAGCCGTCCAACAGCCGGTGCGCGGTCTGCTCCCGGACCCCGGCCGCCAGCTCCGCCAGCCGCCCGGTCGCGGTGGCCGTACCGCCGATGCTCAGTACGGTGCCGCCCTCGGCCGGGGCCGGACGGATCGTCAGCTCCAGGCGGACCGTGCCCTCGCCCCGGACCTCCGTGCCCTCGCCCCGGACGGTGACCCCGTCCGCCGCCGTCTCCAGCCGCAGCGCGCCCCGGTAGGTGATGGTGTGTCCGCCGGCCCGGATCCGCAGCCGCCCGGCGAGCGGATCACCGGCCCGCGCCGCACCCGCTTCCGCACCGGCTTCCGCGCTCGCCGCCGCGCCCGCTTCCGTACCGTCTGTCTCCGTACCGTCTGTCTCCTCGCCGTCCGCTTCGGGGGCGTCCGCATGGAGCCCCTGGACACAGCGGGCGAACCGCGCCGGGTCGGAGAGCACCTGGCGTACGGCGTCGGCCGGGGCCGGAACGAATACCTCGTGGTCCATGGGGTCCGAGGGTACCCAGGGGGCCGGTGCGCGTCTCCGTTTCGGTGCGGGGCCTTCGGGGAACCCCCGCGCCGGGTCAGTCCTCGTAGCGCGGATGGACCAGAGTGGAGGGCTCCAGTCCGGGAATCCGGGTGCGGGCCGTCTCCCGGGCCCCGTCCGCGAGCCCCCGCTCGCCGAGGGAGCGCAGCTCGGGCGCCCCGGGGTCGAGACCGAGCCGGGGCGGGTACGGGCGGCCCGCGAGCAGAAAGCCCCAGTCGCGCGGGGCGGTCACCGCCTCGGACGCCCGCTCGGGCCCGACGGCGAACCGGGAGAGTCCGCCGGTGGCCCGGTAGGGCGTGGTGCCGAACCCGGCCGCCCGCAGGCTGGCGTCGACCGTCCAGTACGTACGGGGGCGGGAGTCGGCCGGTCCGGCGTGGACCACCAGCCTTCCCCCGTCGGCGAGCGCCCCGGCGACCAGTCCATAGAACTCCTGGGAGTAGAACTTGGCGCTGCGGGTGGTGCCGGGGTCGGGCAGATCGGTGATCACCACATCCCAGAGGGCGGTACGGGCGGACGGCAGCGAGCGCAGCCAGGTGAAGGCGTCCCCGGTGACCACGGTGAGCCGGGGGTCGTCGTAGGCCCGGCGGTTGAGGGCGGTGAGCGCCGGGTCGGTACGGGCCAACCGGACCACGCCCGGGTCGAGTTCGACCACGGTGACCGAGTCGGTGTCCGGGTAGCGCAGCGCCTCCCGGGCGGCGAGCCCGTCCCCGCCGCCGACGATGAGCACCCGGGTGTGCCGTCCGCGCATCGCGGGGTGGACCAGGGCCTGGTGGTAGCGGTGCTCGTCCCGGGCGCTGGCCCAGAGCCGCCCGTCCAGGAAGAGGTCGAGCGGGCCCCGGGGGCCGCCGGTGAGGACGACTTCCTGGATGTCGGTCTTCACCGCGACCCGGACCCGGTCGCCGTAGACCGCGCGGCGGGCCGCCCGCTCGAAGTCGTCGACGAGGACGGTCGCGGTGCCGAGGACGGCGAGGACGGTGGCATTGGCGACGAGCAGCCAGCCGCGTGAGCGCGGGGTGAGGTCATGGCGGAAGAGGCAGAGCACCAGCAGCCCGCCGACCACGGCGTTGACCGCGCCGGTGAAGAGTCCGCTGGTGAGCTGGCCGAGCCAGGGGAGCAGCAGAAAGGGGAAGGCGAGCCCGCCCACCAGCGCGCCCACATAGTCGGCGGCGAAGAGGTCGGCGACGGTGCCGTCGAGGTCCCGCCGGGAGATCCGCTGGATCAGGGACATCAGCAGGGGGAGTTCCGCGCCGATCAGGACGCCGATGGTGAGCGAGAAGGAGACCAGCACCACCCGGGACTCCCCCAGCCAGGCGAAGGAGGCGTAGAGCACCAGCGCGGAGCAGCCGCCGATCAGCGCGAGGGAGAGTTCGAGCAGCCCGAAGCCGACGACGGCCCGGCAGCGCAGCCGTTTGGCCAGCAGGGAGCCGACGCCCATGGCGAAGACCATCACCGAGAGCACCACGGAGGCCTGGGTGACCGAGTCGCCGATGAGGTACGAGGCGAGGGCGACCAGTTCCAGCTCGTACACCAGACCGCAGGCGGCGCAGACGAAGACCACCAGCAGCACCAGCCAGCGGCCCGCCGCAGGGCGCACCGGCAGGATCGGTGCCTCCTGGGGCGGTGCCGATTGCTGCGTCTGGTCGATCATGCAGTAACGCTACGTCACGATTCTGACGCGGCTTGTCACCCACACGTGTGCTCCTGCCCTGCGCGGGCGGGTCCGGGCGCGGCGGGTCCGCACCGGAGCGCGGGCCGGGTGCCGCCCGCGATCCGGCGTGGGAAACGCCCCCTGTGTCACTACCGTGCGACGGCCTCGGGAACGCGCCGCGCGCGCTGCCGCTGGGAGACGGCGCCGACCCGGGTACGGGTGACGACCAGCCGCCCTTCCTGGGGGTAGGAGTGCCAGGTGCGCCACCGCACCTGGCCCTCCGCCCGTTGCGCCATCATCGCGGTGAAGGCGTGCGGGGAGCCGGGGAAGGTCCCGGCGAGCGAGTGCGGATGGTCGGCGACCAGGGCGAGGAGTTCCTGTGCGCGCCCCGCGAACGAGCCCTGTGAGAGGGTCTCGACCCGGGCGGCGAACTCGTACTCCCAGTCGCCGATTCTCTTGGCCACGCCCAGCGGCAGCGGTGTACTGCTGCCGGGCATGCAGGCGACGGTCTCGGAGCAGGTGCCCCGCTCCTCGTCGAGCAGCACTTGATGGGAGGCACCGAGCAGCCTGAGCTGGAGTTTGGCTCCGGATAGCTCCAGGTCGAGAACGGCCAGGGCGGGAAGCGGCTCCCGTCCGAGTGCCCAGGCGAGATCGTCGGCACGGGTATCGGTGTAGGCGGTACTGAGGGTGGTGAGCATGGATCGGCTCCGCAAACACGCGTCGGCGGTGGATACGTGAACCTGAGGCGCCCCCTGAGCGGGAGTTCACGAAGTGGGGGGACCGCCTGGGTCGGGGCCGTGAAGCAGGCGCCCGACGGCTGTGGGTTCCAACAGGTTCCGTCAGCGACTGAATCATGAAGTACGCGGCGCTCGCAGTGTTTTTACCCAACTTGAAGGGGTTTCCATCCGCTAGGGGGCCTTACGGTTCACCTGTTCAACCACCCGCCCCGTACGGCCCTCCCGGCGCAGCGCACGCCGGAGCGCCCGGCGGGATACTCCGCCGGGCGCCCCACCCCCCTCGGCGTCGTCCGGTCAGCGACCGGACGGGGAGCCGCTGCCCCGTGCCATCAGCTCCCGCCGCCGCAGGAGGAACCTCCGCCTCCACAGGAAGACGAGGAGGAAGAGGAGGACCCCCCGGAGTCACCGCAGGAGTAGCTGTCCCACCAGCTCCCACCGGACCCGCCCCCGTCGGACCCGCCCCCACCGGACCCGTCGTTCCGGGTACGCGACCAGTAGGGCCTGCGCGGCGGCAGCGCCGCCCGCTTGCTCCGTACGACCTTCACCGAGGTCATCGCACCCAGCGCGAAGATCAGCAGCACGCCTCCCATGACCACGGCCGCGAACGTCACCAGAACCCAGAAGAAGATGTCCATCGAGCACTCACCGTCTTTTCTGTCCCCCGAAGCGAGCCCCCCGCGCCCTTGCGTGACCGCTTCCCGTTGGATCTTTCGAGATTTTTCCCCATCCACGCCTGTCTCTCCGGCGTGGAGGGGAAATGCCCGGGGCGCACCGGCGCCAAAGCAGACTTGAGGAAGTCCAGAGCTTCCCCGGAGGATGGCGCCATGGCGACCATGGATGGGCCGGGCACCCCGGCCGGAGCAACCCGCCGGCTCCGGCATACCCAAGCGCGCCATCAGGAATCGCAACCAGATGCCGCTCAGCACCCCCACCCAACCCGGTCGCCGTCTTTCCCTGCATGCGAAGCCTTCTCACGAACCCCAAAGAGTGTGCACTGCATATGACCCCTGTCGGCGGGGGCATCGCCCTTGGTGAAATCCCAAACGCCGTGCACCAAGCGTCTCGCAGGCTGCGCCTTCTACTGTCCTTCCTGACGACGGGGATCGCGTGACTCTCTCACGCTTCTGGAAATCCCCCCGACCTCAGGAAGGAAGCACGTGCAGCAGAAGGCGATGTACGTGATCATCGCGGTCCTCGCGGCGTTGGTGGCCGCACTCGTCGGCAGCCTCGTTGCCATGGCCGAAGAGGGGAAGCCCACGGTGGCCCTGAAGGCCGGAGCGGCGACCTTCGCCGGCGCCCTGACCCTTCTCCTCGGAGTCATGCTCAGCCTGGGCGTGGTGGGCTCATGAGCGATATGGGGACCGTGCGAAGAAGCGGGCGTATCGAGGGCCTCGCCGCGCCCCAGGACTTCGCGGAGGTACGTCGGTACCGAGCCCTTCTCGCCCGCCTGATGAACGCTCACGACGCGGCTCGGCTTGTCCTCGGGCTCCTCCATCTGAGCCGGAAAGCGCGCGCCGCGCCCGGGGCAGGTGTTCCCACGTGGTCGTGGCTACTGGGCAAGGCCGCGGAGCGCAGTCCACTGATCGGGCCTTTTGTGAGCCAGTGCCTCGCCCACTGGCTCCCCGAGATGGACAACAGTGGCGACGGCACCGGCACGAGGGACTTGATTCCCGTTCCGCCTCGCGGGGCCGATGCCGCACTCTGCGGTCTCATCCTGGCGATCGACTCCGTTCAGCAGCCCCGAGCATTGCTCGACCACTGCCTCCGGGACCTCTCCGCGGAACAGGCTCGCGGAAACCACTACTTCACCCCCGACGACATGGCCCGGCTCATGGTGGGCGCCGCCGCACCGCAGGATGGGGACAGCGTGTTGGACCCCGTATGCGGTTCGGGTGGGCTGCTGGTCGCGACCCACCGTTACATCCATGAACGCGTTGAGCTGAGCCCGACCATGTCCTTGCGAGGGAAGGAACAACACGCCCATACCTCACAGGTCGCCCGCATGAACCTCGCCGTGCGGGGTGTCGAGGCCCAGGTCTTCCCGCCGGGGGACAGCCTCGCGGAGCCGGAGTCCGATCGCTACGACATCATCCTTGCCAACCTTCCGTTCAATCAGCACGACTGGGCGCCGGAGGACCAGAATGTCCTGAGCTCTCGGGCGGGTCGCCAGATCCCCCCTGACCCCCGGTGGCCGGAGGAGGCCCCACCCAGGGGGTCCGCCAACTCCGCATGGATCCTGCACATCGCCCACGCGCTGGCTCCGCAAGGCCGAGCAGCCTTCCTGATGGCCGACAGCGTGGCCAAGAGCCCGCAGCCCTTCGCACAAAGACTGCGCCGGAAGCTGCTGGGAGCCGACCTTGTCGAATGCGTGATCGCTCTGCCACCCCGTGTATTCGGCCACACCGACGCCACCGCCTGCCTGTGGGTGCTGAACAAGGACAAGCGCGCACGCCCCGGCTGGAGCACCATCGACCGTCGCGGGCAAGTGCTGTTCATCAACGCGCGGCGGTCCTTCGAACGCGTCTCGAAATCGGGGGCACGGCGGCTGGGTGAGGCACACACAGAGAGAATCCTGGCCACTCTGGCGGCCTGGCGCGGCGCTGAGGCGGACGGGAGCGCGTCCACGCTCTACCACGATGCTTCCGGCTGGTCTCAAAGCTGCCCGACCGAGAAGATCGCCAAGCGCGAGCACAACCTCATGCCCACTTCGTGGGCTACGGAACCTCCAGGTCTCGAACGTGACACACAGGCCCGAATCGATCAGCTCAAGGACGAGCTGGCCGAGAAGCTCAGCCGGGGCCACGCTCTCGCATCACAGTTGCTGGAAGTTCTGGAGGAGATCTGATGACCTCAGCGGACGACCACGACGGCATCGCCACAGAAGCCTGGCAGACAACCGCCATCATCAAATTTCATGAGAAGGATATGTACACAACGTCGGGCGTCCTTTATGACGACCTACCCGGCCTTGTGGGCATCGTGAGCTCGACGCACGTCAGGGACGGAAGGATCCGCTCGCCTCGAACCGGCGGGCGCGGCCCGGGGGACTCCCGCCCCAGCCGCGCAATCCTCAAGGAGGGCGACCTGGCCGTCGTCCTCGTCGGACGGACGGGAGAATCAGCTGTCGTCACGGCCGAACACGCCGGATGGACCGCGACCAGGTCGATCGGCATCATCCGCGCGGCCCCGCACATCGTGAGCTGGCTTCGCATCTGGTTGCGGACGCCCACGGCACAAGCACGGATCGAGGAGGCTGTGACGGCACACGTCGAGCCCACAGTGAGCCTCGAAACGCTCCGCCGCATGCCGTTCCCGCTTCCTCCACCGCACACCATCGCCAAGTACCACGAGGCCTTCAGCCTCATCGAGGAGATGGTCGATCTCCGCCAGGCAGCCGCGCGACAGGTGGTGGAACTGGCCGACGCAGTCCATGGTGACTGGTCCCTCGCACATCCGGCAGAGGAAACACGACTGCTCAGTAAGGTCGCCACGGCGAAAACAGGCAAGGGCCCCGCGCGCTCGCTACCTCGTCGAACGAAAGGGTCCGCCACCGACGCGGTCACCCCACGCGATCTCTTCGACCTCACAGTGCCCCATCTGGAGAGCTTCCGCCTGGGCAGCTCGGCGGATGCCGGGGAGACGTGGGCTCCCGGCACCTTCATGCTGAGCACCCGCCCCGACGGCGCCTACATCGCCGTGACACAGCACCCGGCGTCACCCAGCAGGGGCGTCGTGGCACTGCGGCCTGTGGACGATACGGACAGCTGGTGGCTCCTCCACGAGCTGAGAAGCCGGAGCGGGGAGATCGCGCAGATCGCTCAGGGCCGAAACGCCCGGGAGATCTCCGCGCGCGCCATCTCCTCGCGCCTGAGCGTCGCCTGGCCGGACCCGATCACCCGCGCGGACTTTCACCGCGTGGCCGACCCACTGCACGCCATGGCCCGGCAGCTGGTCTCCGAGAGCGCGACACTGTGCGATCTGAAGGACGCGCTTCTGCGCGACATCTCGGCCAAGGCTGGCGTTCTCCAGGAGCAGGAGACGGAACCAAGCGAGAGGCACGCTGACTCCAGCCGACCAACCGGTCATGAGTCAGGATGGTGATCGCTGAAGAATCGACGGGCACCCGAGTGAGAACGGTGGAGACATGAACACCAGACCGCTGCTGAACCGCCGGCTGGCCGAGTTCGGCACCACGATCTTCGCGGAGATGTCGGCGCTGGCGGCGGCGACCGGCTCCATCAACCTCGGCCAGGGCTTCCCCGACACCGACGGCCCCGAGGAGATCCGCGAGGCGGCGGTCCGGGCCATCCGCGACGGCCGGGGCAACCAGTACCCGCCGGGACCCGGCGTCCCCGAGCTGCGCACCGCGATCAGCGACCACCAGGCGCGCTTCCACGGGCTGACCGTCGACCCCGACACCGAGGTCCTGGTGACGGCCGGCGCCACCGAGGCCATCGCGGCGGCGCTGCTCGCCCTGGTCGAGCCCGGCGACGAGGTCATCGCGCTGGAGCCGTACTACGACTCGTACGCCGCCTGCGTGGCCCTGGCGGGCGGCCGGCGCGTCCCGGTCACCCTGCGCCCCCGCGACGGCGCGTACCACCTCGACCTGGACGAGCTGCGCGACGCCGTCACCGACCGCACCCGGCTGCTGTTGCTCAACACCCCGCACAACCCCACCGGCACGGTCCTGACCCGCGCCGAGCTGACCGCCGTCGCGGAACTCGCCGTCGAACGCGATCTGCTGGTGATCACCGACGAGGTGTACGAGCACCTGGTCTTCGAGGGCGAGCACCTCCCCCTCGCCGCCTTCCCCGGCATGCGCGAGCGCACCCTCACCATCAGCAGCGCGGGCAAGACCTTCTCGTACACCGGCTGGAAGGTCGGCTGGATCACCGGCACCCCGGAGCTCGTCTCGGCGGTCCGCGCCGCCAAGCAGTACCTGACATATGTCGCCTCCGGCCCCTTCCAGTACGCGATCGCGGAGGGCCTGCGCCTGCCGGACACGTACTTCACCGGCCTCCGCGACGACCTCCGCCACAAGCGCGATCTGCTCTGCGCGGGGCTCACGGACGCGGGATTCACCGTGTACCGCCCGGCGGGGACGTATTTCGTGACGACGGACATCCGCCCGCTGGGCGAGGAGGACGGTTTCCAGTTCTGCCGGAAACTCCCCGAGCGGTGCGGGGTGGTGGCGATCCCGAACGCGGTCTTCTACGACCATCGTGAACAGGGCGCGCCGTTCGTACGATTCGCCTTCTGCAAGCGGGAGTCGGTCCTCGGCGAAGCGGTGGACCGGCTGCGGAAACTCACCGTGTGACGCACGGTGGCCCGCCGCGTGACAGAACGATGAGTGAGGCCCCGTTCCGGCTTGGAGTCACCTGGGGAGGTCGACGGATGCCGGAACGGGGTCCTCCCTGCTTACACCGCCACGGGCTGTTCGTCGAGATAGAGCAGCGCCGTGATGGTCTTCTTGCACACGTCACAGTGCATCGGGGCCTCGATACCGGCGAGGTCGCATTCGATGGAGGTGATGCGGTCCACCACGCCGGTCGCGACCTCACCGTCCCAGGCTTTCTGCCACCGCCCGGTGTTCTCCTGGAGGCGGGCAACATATCCCCGCGTCATCTCGTAGAACGCCCGAACGCCGTGCTCCTTCATATAGCCCCAGTTGAACTCAAGACTCCTGAGCACCACGGGGAACGGGTGGAGCGCCTGGGTACGTCCCCAGGTCTCCAGGACATCCGCGACATCCAACCGGCCGGCACGCTCGTCCAGCACGCCCCACACACCGGAGGTGTCGCAGTCGTCGAGCACCTGGTCCAGGATGCCCGCGCAACGGCGAAGGTTCGCTTCCTTCACCTGGAAGACCCGTGTGACCTCCGCACGCGTGCCGTCCGACGGTTCCTTGCGGGCCGCGCCGATGGCGCGGGTCAGCTCCGTACTCAGGGCCGCCTCATCGCAGAGGGCGTCCCCGAAGCTGAGCCAGGGGTCCGGAAACCCCCGCTCAGCGGTGATCCGGAAGATGCGATCGCCTTGCGTTCCCATCCGCTCCTCCTCGGAACAAGCCGACGGCGGAAAGGGTCCGCCGCACGTCAACTGGATGGTGCGCACCGCCGCGCGACCTCTGCGGCGGCCTGATCGAGCGGGACCTGGATCTGCTCGCCACTGTCCATGTCCCGCAAGGTGACCGTAGCGGCTTCACGTTCGGCCGCACCGTAAATCACGCAGTATCGGGCCCCCTGGTCACCGGCCCATTTCATCTGCCTGGCGAACTTTCCACTCGACCCGAGGTAGACACCTGTGCGAACCCCGGCACGGCGGATCTCAGCCGCGAGACGGAAGCTGTCGGCGGCCTGCTCCTCGCCCATCACCGTGACGGCAACATCGATCTGGGCATACGAGGATTCGTCCGCTTGGTCGAGCAGGGGCAGGATGCGCTCGATGCCCAGCGATCCGCCGCACGCCGGGGAGTCCTTGCCGCCGAGACGGCCGATGAGACCGTCGTACCGTCCACCGGAGGCGATCGATCCGGGCATGCCGGAAGCCACTACCTCGAAGATGATCCCGGTGTAGTAGTCGAGCCCACGTACGAGGTTTGGCGTGAACGCGATGCGCTCGGCGGGGATGGCGCCCTTGGTCAGTTCCAGCAGCCGGTCCACCTCGGCCAGCCCGGCCTGTCCGGTCTCGCTGGACTTCAACTCGCCCCTGACACGCTCCACGGCATCGGGCGCCGTGAGGTCGTCCACCAGCCCCTGGGCCACCTCCGCCGACAGACCACGGCCGGCCACCAGCTCGGCCACAACGGCCTCCGGAGCGAGCTTGTCCAGCTTGTCGAGGGTGATCAGCACACCGGAGCCGAGATCGTCCGGCACGCCGTACGCCTCCAGCAGACCGAAGAGGGCGTGCCGGGAGTTCACCAGGAAGCGGAACTCCGGCACCCCCAGAGCCTCAAGAGCGTCGTGCAGCGCCAGAACCACTTCCGCGTCCGACAGCGGCGAGGACGAGCCGACGATGTCCAGGTCGCACTGGACGAACTCGCGGAACCGCCCTTTTCCGGGACGGTCGGCCCGCCACACAGGCGCGATGGCGAACCGCTTGTACGGCGACGGCAGCTGACTGCCATAAGCCGCCGCCGCGCGGGCCAGGGGGACGGTGAGGTCGTAGCGCAGGGCGAGATCGGCCTCACCGGTCGCCTCGTGTTCGCCACGCCGAAGAATCTTGAAGATCAGCTTGTCGCCCTCGTCCCCGTACTTGCCGGTGAGCACGTCAAGTCGCTCAAAAGCCGGAGTCTGGAGCGGCTGGAAGCCGTAGCGGGAGAACACCGTCCGGATGGTCGCGAAAGCGCGCTCCCGCCGCTCGAACTCGGCAGCGAGGAAATCACGGGTTCCGGACGCGGGGTCGAACTGCTTCAGGGAGGCCATGCGGACATAGTCCCGGAAGCCGGTGGCCAGGAGCAAAACACATCGACAGGGTGTCTCATGTGCTCCCCGCCCCTTCCCCACCGGAGGCAACTCAGGTGACCGGCCGGGCCCAACCTTGCATGGGATGCACATATTTGCACACCTTCACCGCGCGGGTCAGGGAACCGTCTCGCGATGCCTGCCATGGCCCGCGATCAGAATAAAAGGGCATGCAGAGAATGCAACTGGCACCCATATTCCGATGCCGCTGCATTTCTCTCAATCGAAACTCACCGACCACATGCGATCACAGTCGATCCTTGACAGCGAGCGTCGACGGTGAGGAGTTTCCTTTCCTTTGAATTTGCCTACAGGGGCCGCTCCATGGCTTCATACTGGGTGCGAAGACACACCTTCACCAGTCCCGAAGTCATTCCACATCACTTGGAAACAAGGGGGATTGCACACATGTGCGAATCATCACCCGAACCGGCGAATGGATTGCAGTGGTTCGGCAAGGAACTGGAAGCGGCACTTCTGCATGCGGGGAAGTCGCAGTCGGAATTGTCGGAAGCGACGGGGTACAAGCAGCCCTATGTGTCGAAGATCAAGCACGGGCACGCGATGCCGAGCGAGCACTTCGCGGTGAGCTGTGACACCTACTTCGACACGAGCGGGTCGTTCGCGCGGCTGCGGAGGCGGATCAGTCGGCACGGGCATCCGGAGTGGTTCGTGCCGTACCTGGAACTTGAGGCCCAGGCGGTGGCAATCCGGGACTTCTCCTCGTACCTGGTGATGGGCCCACTCCAGACGTGGGCCTATGCCGAAGCTCTCTACCGGGCCGCGAACCCGCGTGATAGCGACGACACCATCAGGGAGAAGATCACGGCGCGTATGTCCCGCCGGGAGGTCCTGGAGCGCCCGAACCCACCGCTGCTCTGGGTGGTCCTGGACGAGTCGTGTCTTCACCGCGTGGTGGGTGGGCGAGCCGCGATGCACGAGCAGATGGAACACCTGCTGGCCATGGCCCAGACCCCGGACATCACCCTCCAGATCCTGCCCTACGACTCGGGGGCGCCAGCCGCTGCCGAAGCCTATACGCTGCTGACGTTCGATGGTCCTGACCAATCCCCGGTCCTCTACGCGGAGGTACAAGGGGTGGGACACGTGACGGACTCGGCTTCAACCGTGGTCACCGGCACCGATCGGTACGAGCGGTTGTGCGCCGACGCGCTGTCCCCCAAAAAGACACTCCGCGTTCTGCGTGAAGCGATCAAGGAGTTCGCCTGATGAGCAGCACGGACAGTTTCATCTGGATCAAGTCGAGCCACAGCAGCGGCGACGGCGGCCAGTGCATCGAATGGGCCCCCGCCCACGCCACCACCACCGGCACCATCCCCGTCCGCGACAGCAAGCACCCCCACGGCCCCGTCCTGATGGTGTCCCCCACCGCCTGGACCGGCCTGATCCACATGGCCCGCGCCACCGCGTAACCACCCCGGCGCCAAAGAAGCCCGCCGCCCCGCACCCGGGCCGGCGGGCTTCGTCGTCTCAGCCGACCCGGGACGACAGCGGCTTCGCACCCTGACGACCCTCAGAAATTGATCAAGTCCGGCATAGGCCCACAGCCCTTGGCGCATCATCCGGCCATGTCGGAATCCGTAACCCCAAAGACCCCAGAGGACACATCTGCCCAGCCACCTGGAAAGAAGGAAGCACTCCAGGCGATCGCCACCGTACTGGGGCTGACCGGAGTGCTGCTGACAGGAATCCAGTACTGGGCCGTGGACCGCTTCTTCGCACAGTTCGATGTCACGGCGGAAGAAGTCGGACTGGACACCGGAGTCCTGTTGACGCGCGTGGCCACCGCGCTGGTCTTCATGGGTGCCATGGTCGTCCCCCTCCTGCTCTTCTGCCCGGGTGTACTGGCCATCGGCATGACGGAGGACTCGAATCGAGGCCGGGCCTATCGTGTCGTGACGGATACGCTCCGGAACCACCCCTGGGTCAGGACCCTCTCCCTGTCCGCACTGGCGGGACTGGGCTGGGCAGCCATAGTGATCCTCGAAGGCCCCAGCGCCATGCTCTCGGAAGGCACCTGGGCAATGGTGTGGGCGTGCGGCGCCATCCTCGCCGCGCCGGCTCTGCACCTCGTCGGCAGACACCGGACGCTGGGATCACTACTCCGTCTCTGCCTGGTGGTCTTCCTCGTAGCCGGCCTCTGCATGATCCTTCTGGGTAATCTGACGGAGAAACACGGCGCACAGGCCGCTACGTCCGCGCGCCAGAACACTTGGACGTATCTGCTCGGAATCCGCCTTCACTACGTACAGGCCGACTTCGCCAAGACTGCGGGCTCTACGTCACCCCCGGACGGCACCATGCTCTATCTGGGCCAGTCCAATGGGGTTCACGTCCTCTACGACTGCGCGACCATGGCGGTGGTGCGGAAGTCTGCCACGCAGGTTCAGCTGACCAACGGGATCGGCCCAGGCCGGGAACGGTTGGCGCGCTCGGTCGCGGACTCCTGCGGACAGGATGTCGGCTGGTGAGACAGGCCCCGCAGGAAGCTGACCCAGGCTTCCTGCTTTCGAGGTTCACCGGGAGACCTTCGCCGGCCCCAGGGCGTCACCGCCGAGCGGGCGCAGGGCCTCCCTCAGGTCCTCCGGGTCGGCGTTGATCCGGGCCGTCGCCCGCCACGACACCAGCGTGCGGTGCACCGCCTCCCCGGCCGCCAACTCCACCGCTTCGGAGAGCGCTTCGAGCAGCTCTCCGGCGAAGACAGGCATCTCCTCGCCGTCCAGATGCCGCACCCAGGGAAACCACCCGGGCAGCGCCCGGTCCAGGATCCGGGCGCCCTCGGCGTCATGGCGCAGCGGCGCGAAGCGGGCCGTGAAGCGCGCCGCGACCGTCTCCAGGTCGCCGGATAAATCAAGCCCCCCTGGGGGTCCCCCCGGACGAAGTCTGGGGGAGTTTGAGGAGCGGGGTTCGGGGCCGTCCCCGACGTCTGCCCGAGGCTGCTCGGGGCCGTCCCCAAGAAGGACGGTGATCGGCGACGGGACTTCGTCATGGGCGGAGCACATGGGCGGACCGTACCCGGACAGACGCGCGCCGCGCGGCCGCTTCAGCCGACCGGGTGGCAACCGACCGGCAGCCGGTCGTGTCGGGGGCGCAGCGCTCGCGTGGGGGCGCGGGGGCGCGGAAGGTCTCCTTGACGACCCGCGCGCCCGGAGGTGTTCCCTGTCCGCAGAGACCTTCGACGACACCACGGCGCAGCGCGCCCTGCCCCGGGCCCTGCGGCGGGCCGCACCCGCGCTCGGGGTGTTCGCCGTGGCGCGGCTGACCGGGCTGCTGGTGATGGCGGCCTGGGCGTCGCACATCGGGCGGCCCGTGCGGCGGACGCTCGCGCGGTCCTGGGACTCCGACTGGTATCTGCTGATCGCCGAGCACGGCTACGGCCGCACCCTGCGGTGGCCCGACGGCGCCGTCCAGAGCGACCTCGCGTTCTTCCCGCTCTACCCGGGCCTGGTCCGCGCCGTCACCTCCGTCCTGCCCGTCACCTCCGGCACCGCCGGACTGCTGGTCTCCTGGGCCGCCGCCGGGGTCGCCGCGTGGGGGATCTTCGCCGTGGGCGACCGGCTGCACGGGCCCCGTACCGGCACCGTCCTCGTGCTGCTCTGGGGCCTGCTGCCGCACTCCGTCGTGGTCTCCATGGCGTACACCGAACCCCTGCTGGTCGCCTTCGCCGCCTGGTCGCTGTACGCGCTGCTCAGCGGCGCCTGGCTGTGGGCGGGGGCGCTCTCACTGCTCGCCGGGGCCGCCCGGCCCAACGGGGTCGCGGTGGCCGCCGCCGTCCTGGTGACCGCCGGGTGCCATCTCGTCCGTACCCGCTCCAGGGGCGGCCCCCGGCTCTGGGCGGGGGTCGCACTCGCCCCGGCCGGCTGGTGCGCGTATGTCCTGTACGTGGGGGTGCGCGAGGGCGACCCCCTCGGCGGCTACTTCGCCGTGCAGCGCCGCTGGACCTCGACCTTCGACTTCGGCGCCGGGTCCCTGCGGGTGGTGCGGGATCTGGTGCTGCGGCCCGCGCCGCTGCCCATCGCGATGACGCTGATGATCGTCGCCGCCGGGATGACCCTCTTCGTCCTGCTGCTGCTGGAGCGGCCACCCGTACCCCTGCCGCTGCTGGTCTACACCGGGGTCCTGGTACTGATCACCGTCGGCGGCTCCGGCTTCTTCGAGTCCAAGCCGCGCTTCCTGCTGCCCGCCTTTCCCCTTCTGCTGCCGCTCGCCCGGGTGCTCGCACGGGCCCGGCCCGGGGTCCTCGCCGTGGTGACAGGAGCGCTCGCGACGGTCTCCTTCGCGTACGGCACCTATCTGCTCACGCTCTCCCCCATCGCCCTCTAGCCGAGGGAGCCATGGATAGGCGAAAGGGCCGTCCGGCGTGCTGCCGGACGGCCCTCGCGGGGCACTGACTGCCTCAGGACTCGTCGCCTGCGGCGTCCTCGTCCCCGGCCGCGGGCTCCAGGCCCAGCTGCTCGACCAGCCACTTGTCGAACTCGATCGCGGCCCGCACCCAGCTGACCGTCGAGGAGACGAAGTGGTCCAGGCTGACGCCCATCCCGATGAGCATCTGCGCCTCACCGATGAGACGGATGGTGGCGCCGCCGTCCTCGTCCTCGTGGAGGTGTGTGTAGACCTTGGGCCACAGGGTCCGGCGGTTCCAGTCGTCGATCACATCGAGGATGCGAGGACGGTCCGCGGACGGAAGCGGCCGGTCATAGAAGGTACGGACCGAGAAGACCTGCTGGTCCGCCTCGCCCCGGAACATGAAGTACGTCCGGAACTCCTCCCACGGAGCCGCGAGGTCGCCCTCGTCGTCAATGACGTACTTCAGCTCCATCTGGTCGAGGAGCTGCTTGACCAGGTCCTGGTCGGGAACGACGGGGCCCGCCGGTCCTGCTGCCTGGGGCTGGGGCTGGCCCCCGAAATTCGGAATCGAGGACGGATCGATGGTCACCGTGATTTCCCTTCGTACGGATGACGGCCATCCTCCCCCATGGCGGGGCGGGGGTCACAACCCCCACCCCCCAGGGCCTCCCGGGGCGACGCTCAGGCGCCGTCCCCGCCCACCGTCGCCCGGCCGACGATCAGCCCGTCCTCGAAACGGTCCACCCGGACCGTGTCGCCGTCGGTGACCTCACCCGCCAGGATCTCCCGGGCCAGCCGGTCGCCGATGGCCGTCTGGACCAGCCGCCGCAGCGGCCGCGCCCCGTACGCCGGGTCGTTGCCCTCGTCCGCCAGCCACTCCAGCGCCGCCGGGGTGACCTCCAGGGTGAGCCGACGCTCCGCGAGCCGCTTCGCCAGCCGGTCGACCTGGAGCCGGGCGATCCGTTCCAGTTCGGCGCGGTTCAACGCCGAGAAGACCACCAGATCGTCCAGCCGGTTCAGGAACTCCGGCTTGAAGGAGCTGCGTACCACCTCCAGGACCTGCTGCTTCTTCTCCTCCTCGGAGGTCAGCGGCTCCACCAGATACTGGCTGCCCAGATTGGAGGTCAGGATCAGGATCGTGTTCCGGAAGTCGACCGTGCGGCCCTGCCCGTCGGTGAGCCGCCCGTCGTCCAGCACCTGGAGCAGGACATCGAAGACCTCGGGGTGGGCCTTCTCCACCTCGTCCAGCAGGACCACGCTGTACGGGCGCCTGCGCACCGCCTCGGTGAGCTGGCCGCCCTCCTCGTACCCCACATAGCCGGGGGGCGCGCCCACCAGCCGGGCCACGCTGTGCTTCTCCCCGTACTCCGACATATCGATACGGATCATCGCCCGCTCGTCGTCGAAGAGGAAGTCCGCCAGCGCCTTCGCCAGCTCGGTCTTGCCGACCCCCGTGGGGCCGAGGAAGAGGAACGATCCGGTGGGCCGGTCCGGGTCGGCGATGCCCGCACGGGTACGCCGTACCGCGTCCGAGACCGCGCGGACCGCCTCGCCCTGGCCGATCAGCCGGCGGCCCAGCTCCTCCTCCATCCGCAACAGCTTCTGGGTCTCGCCCTCCAGCAGCCGCCCGGCCGGGATCCCGGTCCAGGAACCGACCACGTCCGCGATGTCGTCGGGGCCGACCCCCTCCTTGACCATGGTGTCCGTCCGCGCCTCGGCCTCCGCCTCGGACGCCTCCGCCAGCTCCCGCTCCAGCGCGGGGATCTCCCCGTACAGCAGCTGGGACGCGGTGTCGAAGTCCCCGTCGCGCTGGGCCCGCTCGGCCTGGCCGCGCGCGAGGTCGAGACGTTCCTTCAGCTCACCGACGCGGTTGAGGCCCTGCTTCTCCTTCTCCCAGCGGGCGGTGAGCCCGCGCAGCTCCTCCTGGCGGTCGGCGAGATCGCGGCGCAGCTTCTCCAGCCGCTGCTTGGAGGCGGGGTCGGACTCATTGCGGAGCGCCATCTCCTCCATCATCAGCCGGTCGACGGAGCGCTGGAGTTCATCGATCTCGACCGGGGACGAGTCGATCTCCATCCGCAGCCGGGAGGCGGCCTCGTCGACCAAGTCGATGGCCTTGTCGGGGAGGAAGCGGGAGGTGATGTACCGGTCGGAGAGGGTGGCGGCGGCGACCAGCGCCGCGTCCGCGATCTGGACCTTGTGGTGGGCCTCGTACCGGCCCTTGAGGCCGCGCAGGATGGCGATGGTGTCCTCGACGGTGGGCTCCGCCACCAGGACCTGCTGGAAGCGGCGCTCCAGCGCGGGGTCCTTCTCGATCCGCTCGCGGTACTCGTCCAGGGTGGTGGCGCCGACCATCCGCAGCTCGCCCCGGGCCAGCATCGGCTTGAGCATATTGCCCGCGTCCATCGCGGAGTCGCCGCCCGCGCCCGCGCCGACGACGGTGTGCAGCTCGTCGATGAAGGTGATGATCCGCCCTTCGCTCCCCTTGATCTCGGAGAGGACGGTCTTGAGGCGCTCCTCGAACTCGCCCCGGTACTTCGCCCCGGCCACCATCGCGCCGAGGTCCAGCGAGACCAGCCGCTTGTCCCGCAGCGACTCGGGGACATCGCCCTTGACGATCCGCTGGGCCAGCCCCTCCACCACGGCGGTCTTGCCCACGCCGGGCTCGCCGATGAGGACGGGGTTGTTCTTGGTGCGCCGGGAGAGCACCTGGACCACCCGGCGGATCTCCTGGTCACGGCCGATGACCGGGTCGAGCTTGCCCTCGCGGGCGGCGGCGGTGAAGTCGGTGCCGAACTTCTCCAGCGCCTTGTACTGGCCCTCCGGGTCGGCGGTGGTGACCCGGCGGCCGCCGCGCGCGGCCTCGAAGGCGGTGGCGAGCCGGTCGGCGGTGGCGCCCTGAGCGGCCAGGACCTCACCGGCCCGACCGCCCTTGGCGGCCAGTCCCATCAGCAGATGCTCGGTGGACAGATACTCGTCGCCCAGCTTGCGGGCGCGCTCCCCCGCGTCGGCGACGACCGCCAGGAACTCCCGGCTGGGCTGCGGGGGCGCCACGGTCGAGCCCGCGACGCTGGGCAGCTGCGCGAGGACCCGCTCGGTGCCCGCGCGGACGACGGCCTGGTCGGCCTCGACGGCGGCGAGCAGGTCGATGATGTTCTCGTTGTCCGCCCCGGCGAGCAGTGCGAGCAGGAGGTGGGCCGGGGTCAGATCGGGGTGTCCTCCGGACACCGCCCGGTTGGTGGCGGCGGTGATGGCGTCCCGGCTCTTGTTGGTCAGCTCGGCATCCACGTGCGGTCTCTCCTCCTTGCTGGGTCACTGCGGGACGGTCATGGCGGTCATGGCGGTCACGACCGGTCATGGCGGCCCGCAGGGGCGTGGGAAGTGTTCCCCCTCGTACTGACTCGCCCAACGGCGATAAAGTTGAGTCTATTCCGCTCAACCCTCTTGCGCCAACCCACCGATCCCCGGCGCTGACGGGCTACAGGGGGATTGCTTCCGCAATTACGCTGACGCCATGGCATCCGACATCGGCAATCTCCCCCCGGACTACCTCGCCTTCTGGCAGGAGTACCACCTGTGCACCCTGACCACCCAGCGGCCGGACGGCAGCCCGCATGTGGTGCCGGTGGGAGTGACCTTCGAACCGGAGACCCGTACCGCGCGCGTGATCACCAACAAGGGCAGCCGGAAGGTCGCCAACATCCTGCGCTCCACCGACGAGGGGGGCGCCCGGGTGGCGGTCTGCCAGGTGGACCGGGGGCGCTGGGCGACGCTGGAGGGCCGCGCCCGGATCCGTACCGAGGCGGACGTGGTCGCGGACGCGGTGAGCCGCTACGCGGAGCGGTACGGGCGGACGCCGGGGCCCAACCCGGACCGGGTGGTCATCGAGATAACGGTGGAGCGGGCGCTGGGGCGCGGGGCGGGCATCAGCCGCGACGCCTGAGCGGCGGGACACCCGTACGGGGCGCCGAGGGTTCCTTCGCGGCACCCCGTACGGGAAAAGCACAGCGGCGCCATCGCGTTTCAGGTCCGCGATGGCGCCGCTGTGTGGGGGAAGCGCCTGAGCGATTTGGAACGACGGGGGAATCGCTCAAGCACTGCGGGGGGTGGCGGTGGTGGTGTCGGGCTCGGCCAGCTGCTGGTCGCGCTGGTCGAGGTTCACGAAGATCATTCCGTAGCGGATCGCGCACCGGACGGGCTGCGGCGCACCCCGGGGCCGGCGCAGGCACCGATAGGCGCGGACATCCTCGTCCTCCTCGCGTGCGACGACGATGGGCTCCCCGAACAGGGTGACCATCAGCGAGTCACCACGGTGGGGGATGGCCGTGACGAGGTCGATGAAGTGCCAACCCGAGCGGTAGGCGGTCGCCATCTCACGCCGGAAGACCCGGTCGTCCGGAGGAACGGTCATGCCTCGACGCCCATACCGGGAGCGGCACCCCAGGAGGGCTCCGAAACCTTGGCGGGTGTGAAGGCGCCCCAGGAGGGCTCCTTGATCCCGAACGTCTCGGACTGCCCGGCCTCGAAGGGCGCGGACACGGTCGCGGTGGGCTCCGATTCCCACGAGGGTGCACCGGAGACTCCCACGCCGAGCGCGGCAGCCGCTATGGCAAGAGCACTAAGAGCACGTAGCGTCCTAGACATGGGTGATCTCCACCTCGTTTGATCATTCCTCCTCCCCCGCGCATAAGACGATGTCTCACTCCGAACGCTTGCACCAGCGACGGCAGGCATCATGTTCCTGTAATGCAGGAGCCTGAGGGGGTGCATATGACGTCTAACGAGGGCGAATTCGGACACCCTCATGCAGACGGCGAGCTGTGCGAGGCTGGGAAAAGTCTGTACATCACCGCTCTTCGTACCGGCCGGATCGCCCGGTCCGAGGCGGAGCCGACACCATGCCTCTTCGATCTCGCTCTGCTGCACCCGGACCCCGATGACGCCCAGTGGCTCCGTCCCGTGCCGCCGACCACCGCACTGACACAGCTGATACACCCCATTGAGCGTGAGATCCAAGAGCGAAGGCGACGAACCATCGCGCTGACCGACGCTCTTGAGCCATTCATGGCGTACAGCGCGCAGAACACCGCGGCGCCGCTCGGGGTCACCGTCCTGGAGGGGCTCAACCGCATCAACGCCACCCTGGACCAGGTGACCGCGGACTGCACCGAGGAGCTGCTCACCATCCAGCCGGGCAGCGGCCGGCAGCCGCACATCCTGGAAAAGGCCCTGCGCAGAGTGGAACCGCTCATCGAGCGCGGGGTGCGGATGCGCACGCTCTACCAGCACACGGCGCGGCACCATCCGGCGACGCTCGCCTATATGGAGCTGGTCGGCCCGGCGGGGGTGGAGGTGCGGACGCTGGAGGAGATCGTCGAGCGGCTGATCATCGTGGACCGCAAGGTCGCCTTCATCCCGGCGAGCAGCGACCGGCTCTCCGCGCTGGAGCTGCGGCACAAGGGGATCGTCGAGTATCTCGTAGGCGTGTTCGAACAGTTCTGGCTGCATGGACTGCCCTGGGAGGAGCAGGTCACCTATGGCCCGGACCTGAACGGCATCACGGGGGTCCAGCGTTCCATCGCGAAACTGCTGGTGGAGGGGCATGTGGACGAGGCCATAGCCCGGCGGCTCGGGATGAACGTCCGTACCTGCCGGGCTCATATCGCCAAGCTGGGATCCTCGCTCGGCAGCGGCAGCCGGACCCAGTTGGGCTATCTGATCGCCCAGTCGAAGATCCTGGAGGACGACTCCTGACCGTTCGATGGCCGAACCGGGGCGCCTTCCGTCCACAGGTGTGAACAAGGCCGGAAAGCATTGCCCCGGGCGGTGATACGCGTGGGACGGGAGTTTTCCATGATTCAACTACGTGTAGGTGGGCAGGGGGTGGCGCGGACCGGGAGGAACCCGGCAGAGCCGTCCTGAGGGCCCCTCAGGCGCCTTACGGGGAAGGCCGGGTGGGTTTTCCGGGGGTACGGGAGGCAACGCCCCCTCCAGGGCCCCCAGAGCCTCCCGGGGGTGTACGGGGACCTCCCCGCCGCCCCGGGGTTCGGGTCCGGACGCGCCGGACGCGCCAGACGCGCCGGGACCGGTCCGGGCTGCCCGGGATTCGGTCCGGGCTTCCCGCCGGGACCGGGTCAGAGGCGGGTCGGGACCGGGTCAGAGCCGGGCCGGGCCGGGAGCGGGTCGGGAGCGGGTGCCGGCGGTGGTCAGGCCGCGGACACGAACAGGCCCCCGGGGCGCGAAAGCGCTCACCGGGGGCCGTACATCTGCGGGGCGGGGCTCAACGGACGGGGTCCGGGCCTGCGGCCGGAGGGCCGCCGGCGGTCACTCCGACCGCTTGGGCCGCCACACCACCAGCGCGCTCGCCTGCTGCACATCCTGGTACGGCACCAGATCGCGCCGGTAGGAGGCATGCACCTGGGCCTCGCGCTGACGGCTCGCCGCCGCCGCGCCGTCCAGCGCCGCCGACAGCTCGGCGACCCGGGACTGGAGCGCCGCGACCTGGTTCTCCAGCTCGATGATGCGCTTGATGCCCGCCAGATTGATGCCCTCGTCCTGGGAGAGCTGCTGGACGTTCCGGAGGAGTTCGATGTCACGGGCGGAATAGCGCCGCCCCCGTCCGGCGGTACGGTCCGGTGAGACCAGGCCCAGCCGGTCGTACTGCCGCAACGTTTGCGGATGCAGACCGGAGAGCTGGGCGGCCACCGAGATCACGTACACCGGGGACTCGTCCGTCAGCTCGTACGGGTGACGACGCCTTCCGTCCATGTCATGCTCCCTTCGCGGCCTGGAACAACTCGGCCCGCGGGTCCTCCTCCGCGGTGGCTTCGCGGTAGGCCGTCAGCGCTTCCTTCGCCTGTTCGCTCAGTTCCGTCGGGACCGTGATCTCCACGGTGACCAGGAGATCGCCCCGGGTGCCGTCCTTGCGGACCGCTCCCTTGCCGCGGGCCCGCATCGTCCGGCCGTTGGGCGTCCCGGGGGGCAGCTTCAGGGTGACCGGCGGCCCACCGAGGGTGGGTACCCTCACCTCACCGCCCAGAACCGCCTCGGTGAAGCTGACCGGCACGGTGACGGTGAGATTGTCACCCTTGCGGCCGAAGACCGGGTGCTCGCCGACATGGACGACGACATAGAGGTCACCGGCGGGACCGCCGCGCTCGCCCGGGGCGCCCTTGCCGCGCAGCCGGATCCGCTGGCCGTCGGAGACCCCCGGCGGGATACGGACCTGCATGGTGCGCGAGGAGCGGGCGCGCCCGCTGCCCTTGCAGACATCGCAGGGGTCCTGGGCGATCAGGCCCCGGCCCTTGCAGTCCACACAGGGGTCGGTCAGCGAGAAGGAGCCGGTGCCGCCGCGCGAGACCTGGCCGGTGCCGACACAGGTGGGGCAGACCCGGGGGTTGCCGTTCTTGTCGCCGGTGCCGGAACACGCCTTGCACGCGGCCGAGCTGGACATCCGCAGCGGGACCGTGGCCCCGTCGACGGCCTCGGTGAAGCTCAGCGTGACCTCGGACTCGACATCCTGGCCGCGCCGGGGCTGGGTCCGCGGACCGGCCGTACCCGCACCGCGGTTGAAGAGGCCGCCGAAGACATCGCCCAGACCGCCGCCGAAGCCGCCCGCGCCCTGACCGCCACCGCCGCCGCCCTGGGCACCGCCGAAGAGGTCGCCCAGGTCGAAGTTGAAATTGCCGCCACCGGCACCGGGGCCGGGGCGGAAGCCGCCGTTCCCGAAGAGCGCGCGGGCGTCGTCGTACTCCTTGCGCCGCTTGGGGTCGCCGAGGATGTCATTGGCCTCGGAGATCTCCTTGAAGCGCTCCTCGGCGGAGGAGTCGCCCTTGTTGGCGTCCGGGTGGAACTCGCGGGCGAGCTTCCGGTACGCCTTCTTGATCTCCGCTTCGGTCGCGTCCTTGGGGACGCCGAGGACCTTGTAGTAGTCCTTCTCGACGAAGTCCTTCGTACTCATCGACGTCCCTCCTCCCGGACGGTCACCGGGCCGTTCTTCCGGCGGATGCCGGGGTCGCTCCCCCGGCCGGGGCCGGGGTGGTGGTACTGCGCTTCATGCCGCGGTTCATGTCGCGGGTCGTGCTGTGGTTCGTATCGCGGGTCGTGCTGTGGGTCCCACCGCACATCCCGCTACGGGTCGTACTGCCGGCGGTCGCCGGGGCCTCCGTGCCTGCGGCCAGGAGACGGACAGGGGCCCGGGGGCCGTCCGGGGTCACACCCCGGACGGCCCCCCGGTCACATCCCCGGACGGTCCTGGTCCGCCGCGCGTCAGCCCTCGTCGGGGCCACCGCTCTCCTCGTCCTTCGCCGCCGCCTCGTCCTTGCCGGAGGCGGGGGCCGCGCCCGGCTGGGGCTCGGCCACCGCGACGCGGGCGGGGCGGATGGTGCGCTCGCCGATGCGATACCCCGGCTGGAGCACCGCGACGCATGTGGTCTCGGTGACATCCGGCGCGTAGCTGTGCATCAGCGCCTCGTGGATCGTCGGGTCGAAGGGCTCGCCCTCCTTGCCGAACTGCTGGAGGCCCATCTTCGCCGCCGCGGTCTCCAGGGACTCGGCGACCGACTTGAAGCCGCCCACCAGCTCCCCGTGCTCCCGGGCGCGCCCGATGTCGTCGAGCACGGGCAGCAGCTCGGTCAGGAGGGTCGCCGTGGCGACCTCCTTGACCGCTACCCGGTCCCGCTCCACCCGGCGGCGGTAGTTCTGGTACTCGGCCTGGAGCCGCTGGAGGTCGCCCGTGCGCTCGGTGAGCGCGGTACGCACCTGGTCCAGCTCGGCGGTCAGGCCGGTGATCCTTGCCGCGTCCCCTGCCGGGGCCGTCTTCTCCTCCTGCTCGCTGGAGTCGACGGCCTCGGCGGCGTCGTCAGGTGTGGCGCCGGAAGGGACGTCGGGCTTCTCCTCGAAGCCCGGGGTCTCCTCCGTCACGCGGCACCACCCTTGGGGTCCTTCTCGTCGTCCACGATCTCCGCGTCCACGACATCGTCCTCGGCCTTGGCCTGCTGGCCGGCGCCGCCCTGGGCGTCACCGCCCGCCGGCTGCTGCGCCTGGGCGTCGGCGTACATCGCCTGGCCGAGCTTCTGGGAGACGGCGGCGACCTTCTCGGTGGCGGTGCGGATCTCGGCGGAGTCCTCGCCCTTGAGCTTCTCCTTCAGCTCGGCGATGGCGGTCTCGACCTCGGTCTTGACCTCGCCCGGGACCTTGTCCTCGTTGTCCTTGAGGAACTTCTCGGTCTGGTAGACGAGCTGCTCGCCCTGGTTGCGGACCTCGGCGGCCTCGCGGCGGCGGTGGTCCTCGTCCGCGTACTGCTCGGCCTCCTGGCGCATCCGGTCGACCTCGTCCTTCGGCAGCGAGGAGCCGCCGGTGACGGTCATCTTCTGCTCCTTGCCGGTGCCCAGGTCCTTCGCCGTGACATGCATGATGCCGTTGGCGTCGATGTCGAAGGAGACCTCGATCTGCGGCACCCCGCGCGGGGCCGGCGGCAGGCCGGTCAGCTCGAACATGCCGAGCTTCTTGTTGTACGCCGCGATCTCGCGCTCGCCCTGGTAGACCTGGATCTGCACGGACGGCTGGTTGTCCTCGGCCGTGGTGAAGATCTCGGACCGCTTGGTCGGGATCGTGGTGTTGCGCTCGATCAGCTTGGTCATGATGCCGCCCTTGGTCTCGATACCGAGGGACAGCGGGGTCACGTCGAGGAGCAGGACGTCCTTGACCTCACCCTTGAGGACACCGGCCTGGAGCGAGGCGCCGATGGCGACGACCTCGTCCGGGTTCACACCCTTGTTGGCCTCCTTGCCGCCGGTCAGCTCCTTGACGAGCTCGGCGACGGCGGGCATACGGGTGGAACCGCCGACCAGGACCACGTGGTCGATCTCGGAGAGGGCGATGCCCGCGTCCTTGATGACGTTGTGGAAGGGGGTCTTGCAACGGTCCAGGAGGTCCGCGGTCAGCTGCTGGAACTGGGCCCGGGTGAGCTTCTCGTCCAGGTGCAGCGGGCCCTCGGCGGAGGCCGTGATGTAGGGCAGGTTGATCGACGTCTCGGTGGAGGACGACAGCTCGATCTTCGCCTTCTCCGCGGCCTCGCGGAGACGCTGGAGCGCCATCTTGTCCTTGCCGAGGTCCACGCCGTGACCGTTGGCGAACTGCTTCACCAGGAAGTCGACGACGCGCTGGTCCCAGTCGTCACCACCGAGGTGGTTGTCACCGTTGGTGGCCTTCACCTCGACGACGCCGTCGCCGATCTCCAGGAGGGACACGTCGAAGGTGCCGCCACCGAGGTCGAAGACGAGGATCGTCTGGTCGTCCTTGTCCAGGCCGTACGCCAGCGCGGCGGCCGTGGGCTCGTTGACGATGCGCAGGACGTTCAGACCCGCGATCTCACCGGCCTCCTTGGTGGCCTGGCGCTCGGAGTCGTTGAAGTACGCCGGAACGGTGATGACCGCGTCGGCGACCTTCTCGCCCAGGTAGGCCTCGGCGTCCCGCTTGAGCTTCTGCAGGATGAAGGCGCTCATCTGCTGCGGGTTGAAGGTCTTCCCGTCGATGTCGATCTTCCAGTCGGTGCCCATGTGGCGCTTCACCGAACGGATCGTCCGGTCCACATTGGTGACCGCCTGACGCTTGGCGACCTCTCCGACCAGCACTTCACCGTTCTTCGCGAAGGCGACGACGGACGGCGTGGTCCGGGCACCCTCGGCGTTGGTGATGACGGTGGGCTCGCCGCCCTCCAGAACGCTGACGACGGAGTTAGTCGTGCCCAGGTCGATGCCGACCGCACGTGCCATGTCAATTCCTCCAGCTGACTACTTGAGTGGAACTGGCTCAAGGATGCACGACTCCCCTTCCCTAGTCAACAGACCTGAGTCGAAGGCACTCAACTTTTATCCAGCGCTTATCCGCAGCCCTGGGGGTCACCGGGGCGGAGAGCGGGTGACCCCCAGGGCTGCGGGCGGGGGCACCGCGTGGCGGACGGCCCGTTTTCTGCCGCTATCTGCAAGAGTTCCCCGGTATCGGTATGCGTCACGCCCGCTCCGTACGTACCCGGGGACGGCGGGCGGCACGTACCCGGCCGGGGACGGCGGGCGGCGCCACGGGCGGGACGCAGGAGCGGGCGCGGGACCGGAGCGGGACCACCATGAGCGACGAGCGGGCGACGGGGCCGGACCGACGGGCCGGCGGAGCGGCGCGCTCCCGCCCCCCTCGGGCGCGGTGTGCGTCGGCCCCCGCGAAACGCCTGGTCGACCTGGCCATCGGCGCCCTGCTGCTGCTCGCGCTCTCCCCCGTACTGCTGACGGTCGCGGCGGCGGTGGCGGCGGCCTCCCGGGGCCCCGTCCTCGTCCCCCGGGTACGGGCGGGCCTCGCCGAGCGCCCCTTCGCCCTGCTCACCTTCCGTGCCGACCCCGCGACCAGGACCGGGCGGCTGCTGCGCCGCCACTTCCTCGACCACCTGCCCGAGCTGCTCCATGTCGTACGCGGGGAGATGTCCCTGGTCGGACCGCGCCCGGTGCCCCTGGAGACGGCCTGGTCGGCACGGGGCCCGGAGCGCGCCAGAAGCTCGGTGCGCCCCGGGATGACGGGCCCCTGGCAGATCGGGGGCCGCTCCGGCCTGCCCTGGGAGGAGCGCGCGGTGCTGGACCTCCACTATCTGGAGGAGCACTGGCTGGGCATGGACCTGTCGATCCTGGCGCGGACGGCCCTGCGGGCGATCAGGGGGCGCTCCCCGGCCGCGCGCACCCCGGGCGCTCCTGGCACCCCGGGGCGGCACACCCCCGGACCGCGCACCCCGGGGCGGCGCACCCCGGGGTGGCGGCGCCCCGCCCTCTGAGCGCGCTGCCGGCGTACACCCCTGGAGCGCCGCTGGAGCCGCGCGGGGAAGGCTCACCTGAGCGATACAGATCACCGGTCGCCTCACTACAGTGCGGCGTCAGAAATGGGTAGTGTCAGCAGAACTGGATAAGTTACCGCTTAGTAGTCTCGATCTTTCCCCACCTCGCAGGCCCGAGGAGCCCCGAAATGCAACTCGCCGCGATCGTCGTGTCACTGGTTCTGACCGTGGTCGGCGTTGCGCTCATCGCCCGCGCCGTCGCACAGATCTACCGGTTCGTGCTGCTCGGCCAGCCCGTCCCGGCCGGCAGCCGGACCGATGATCCCCAACAGCGCACGATCACCCTGGCCAAGGAGTTCCTGGGCCACACCCGGATGAACCGGTGGGGCATCGTGGGCTTCGCGCACTGGTTCGTCGCGATCGGCTTCCTCACCCTGCCACCGACCCTGGCCCAGGCGTACGGGCAGCTCTTCCAGGCCGACTGGGTCCTGCCGGTCCTCGGCGGCTTCCTCCCGTTCGAGATGTACATCGAGTTCATCGGCCTGATGACGGTGGTCGGCATCCTGGTGCTGATCGCGATCCGGCTGCTGAACCTCCCCTCCCGGCCGGGCCGCAAGTCACGCTTCGCGGGCTCCAAGGCATGGCAGGCGTACTTCGTCGAGTACGTGATCCTCACCATCGGCCTGGCCATCCTGGCCCTGCGCGGCCTTGAGGGCGCCATCCACCACGTCGACGGGTACGAGCCCGCGTACTTCGTCTCGTACCCCCTGGTCATGGCCTTCGAGGGGCTGGACGTCAGCACCCTCCAGACCCTCATCTACTTCACCGCCATGATCAAGATCGGCGTCTCGCTGATCTGGATGATCACGGTCTCGCTGAACACCAATATGGGCGTGGCCTGGCACCGCTTCCTGGGCTTCCCCAATATCTGGTTCAAGCGGAACGCCGACGGGGCCACCGCGCTGGGCGCGCTCCAGCCGATGACCTCCCGCGGCAAGGAGATCGACTTCGAGACCGTCTTCGAGGAGGACGAGGAGGCCGTCTTCGGCGTCTCCCAGGTCGAGCACTTCTCCTGGAAGGGCATCCTCGACTTCTCCACCTGCACCGAGTGCGGACGGTGCCAGTCGCAGTGCCCCGCCTGGAACACCGGCAAGCCGCTCTCCCCCAAGCTGCTGATCATGTCGCTGCGCGACCACGCGCACGCCAAGGCCCCCTATCTGCTGGCCGGCGGCGGCAGGACGATGGAGGGCGAGGAGAAGGCGACCGAGGAGCAGCTGAAGGACGTCCCCGCGAGCGCCCTGGCCGAGGCGGAGCGCCCGCTGATCGGCACCGCCGAGGAGAACGGCGTCATCGACCCGGATGTGCTCTGGTCCTGCACCACCTGCGGCGCCTGTGTGGAGCAGTGCCCGGTGGACATCGAGCACATCGACCACATCGTCGACATGCGCCGCTACCAGGTGATGATCGAGTCGGCCTTCCCCTCCGAGGCGGGCACGATGCTGAAGAACCTGGAGAAGAAGGGCAACCCCTGGGGGCTCGCCAAGAAGCAGCGCGTCGAGTGGACCAAGGAGGTCGATTTCGAGGTCCCGATCGTGGGCAGGGACATCGAGGACCTGACCGAGGTGGAGTACCTCTACTGGGTCGGCTGCGCGGGCGCCCTGGAGGACCGGGCGAAGAAGACCACCAAGGCCTTCGCCGAGCTGCTGCACATCGCGGGCGTGAAGTTCGCGATCATGGGCGGCGAGGAGAAGTGCACCGGTGACTCACCCCGGCGCCTGGGCAATGAGCCGCTCTTCCAGCAGCTGGGCCAGGAGAACGTGGCCATGCTGAACATGGCGTTCGGCGAGTCCTTCGACGACGACGGGAAGGTGGAGGAGTCCACCCGTAAGCCCAAGTCGTCCAAGAAAATCGTGTCGACCTGCCCGCACTGCTTCAACACCATCGCCAATGAGTACCCGCAGCTGGGCGGCGACTACGAGGTCATCCACCACACCCAGCTGCTCCAGCATCTGATCGACGAGGGCCGGCTGATCCCGGTCACCCCGGTCGAGGGGCTGATCACCTATCACGACCCCTGCTACCTGGGCCGTCACAACAAGATCTACACGCCTCCGCGCGAGATCATGGACAAGGTGCCGGGGCTGCGCCAGCAGGAGATGCACCGCCACAAGGAACGCGGCTTCTGCTGCGGCGCCGGTGGCGCGCGGATGTGGATGGAGGAGCGCATCGGCAAGCGGATCAACAACGAGCGGGTGGACGAGGCGCTCTCCCTCAACCCGGACATCGTCTCCACCGCCTGCCCGTTCTGCCTGGTGATGCTGACCGACTCGGTCAACGGCAAGAAGAACGACGGCCAGGCGAAGGAGAGCCTGAAGGTGGTGGACGTGGCCCAGCTGCTGCTGGAGTCGGTGAAGACCCCGCCGTCGGACCCGGCACCGTCCGAGGAGCCGGAGGGCGCTCCGGAGCCGGAGCCCGTGCAGTAGGCCCGTGGCGTGTGCCCCCGTACCCCCAGCGGTACGGGGGCACACCCGTACCCAGGGGGCGTCTCCTTGGGGGTGCCCCTAGGGGATGTCACAGGTCGGCCGCAAAGCACCCCTGACGCCCCTCCTGTCTGACTCGTCGCCCCGGGAGCGGGTACGTTCGGGAACGTGGCTGGATTCAGGATCGGACGCGGCCGGGACAACCGCACACAGCAGCAGCGACCGCAGGCACCACCCGGACACGGGGGTGGACAGGCGGCGCCGCCCCATGCCCAGCAGCAACAGCCGCCGCGGTGGCCGCAGTCGAGCCCGCCCGGCCACCAGGGCCACTCCGGACACCCTGGGCACCAGGGCCACCCCGGGCATCCCGGCCAGGGCGGACCGCCCGGCTACCCCGGCCACGGTGGGCACCCGGGGCACGGCGGCTACCCCGCACGGGGCCAGGGCGGCCACCCCGGCGGCCAGGGCGAGCCGGAGTACTTCGGCGAGCCCGACCCGTATCAGCAGCAGCGCCCCCACCACGGGCAGCAGCAGCACCACCACGGCGGGGGCCAGCAGGACCCGTACGCGAACAACCCCGGCCATACCCAGGCGTTCTCGGTGGAGGACCCCTACGGCGAGGGCGCGGTCTACCAGGCCGGCTCCTCCGCTGCTCCCCCGGCGGGCCCCCGGCTCCCGTGGAAGCAGCTGCTGAGCGGGATCGTGCTGCGGCCCACGGAGACGTTCTGGCAGATGCGCGACTACGCCGTCTGGGGCCCGGCGCTGGCCGTCACCTTCCTCTACGGGGCGCTGGCGATCTTCGGGTTCGACCAGGCCCGCGAGGAGACGATCAACGCCACCATCTCCACGGCGGTCCCCTATGTCCTGACCACGGGCGTCGCCTTTGTGATCGGCGGCCTGATCATGGGCGCGGTGACCCACACCCTCGGCCGCCAGCTGGGCGGCACCGGGTCCTGGCAGCCGACCGTCGGCCTCTCCATGCTGATCATGTCGATCACGGACGCGCCCCGGCTGCTCTTCGCGATGTTCCTCGGCGGCGAGAACGCGTTCGTCCAGATCCTCGGCTGGGCCACCTGGCTGGGCGCGGGCGCCCTGTTCACCCTGATGATGAGCCGGTCCCACGACCTGCCGTGGCCCAAGGCGCTGGGCGCGTCGGCGATCCAGCTGATCGCGCTGCTGTCGCTGATCAAGCTGGGCACGATCTGAGCGACTGCGACGCGGAGGGGCCCGACCGGTTGATCCGGTCGGGCCCCTCCGCACATCACGGTCCGTCTTTTGCCGTCTTCCTCTGCCGTCCTCTACCGTGCTCTGCCGTCCTCCGGTCAGGCGTCGAGGATCTGCCCGGCGCGCCGGACGACGGGCTTTTCGACGCTCCAGGGGAAATTGATCCAGTCGTCGGTGCGCTTCCAGACGTACTCGCACTTCACCAGAGAGTGCGACTTCTCATAGATGACGGCGGACCGGACCTCGGCGACATGGTCCTTGCAGAAGTCATGGACCAGCTTGAGGGTCTTGCCGGTGTCGGCGACATCGTCCGCGATGAGGACCTTCTTGTTGCTGAAGTCGATCGCGTCGGGCACCGGCGCCAGCATGACCGGCATCTCCAGCGTCGTTCCGATACCGGTGTAGAACTCCACATTGACCAGGTGGATGTTCTTGCAGTCCAGCGCGTACGCGAGACCGCCCGCGACAAAGACACCGCCCCGCGCGATGGAGAGGACGACATCGGGCTCGTACCCGTCGTCGGCGATGGTCTGCGCCAGCTCCCGGATGGCCCCGCCGAACTTCTCGTACGTCAGGTTCTCTCGTACGTCACTCATGCTCACACCTGGGTCCGATGGAAGTTCTGGAACGACCGCGAGGCCGTGGGGCCGCGCTGGCCCTGATAGCGGGAGCCGTAGCGCTCGCTCCCGTACGCGTGCTCGGCGGGCGAGCTGAGCCGGAACATGCAGAGCTGCCCGATCTTCATCCCCGGCCAGAGCTTGATCGGCAGGGTGGCGAGGTTGGAGAGCTCCAGCGTGACATGGCCGGAGAAGCCCGGGTCGATAAAGCCGGCGGTCGAGTGGGTGACCAGTCCGAGCCGTCCCAGCGAGCTCTTTCCCTCCAGCCGCGACGCGAGATCGTTGGGCAGCGAGATGACCTCATAGGTCGACGCCAGCACGAATTCCCCGGGGTGGAGGATGAATGCCTCGTCGCCGTCGGGCTCGACGGTCCGGGTGAGATCCGCCTGCTCGACCGCTGGGTCGATATGCGGATAGCGGTGGTTCTCGAACACCCGGAAGTAGCGGTCCAGCCGCACATCGATACTCGAAGGCTGCACCATGGATTCGTCATACGGGTCGATGCGAACCCGTCCGGCGTCGATCTCGGCCCGGATGTCCTTGTCTGAGAGAAGCACCCCCCGAGGATACGCAGAACGCCCGGACCCGCCCTACTCGGACGACCCCGCGCGCCCCGCCACGGCCCCGCCGCCCTACCGCGCGGCCCGCTCCACCGGCACCGCGCTCCTCAACCGCGCACACCGCGGACACCTCATCAACCGCCCGGGCCCGATCCTCCCGGCCCCGAGCCGCCGCATCGGAAACGACACAGCGGCGAAGACATGCCCTTCGGCACAGCGAACGAGAGTGTGCTCCATCAAGTCCATCGACCTTTCCCCAGCATCCGCGGACGACGGCCCACCCTAGGGGATCCCCCCACCCCTCAACTCCCGCCCCCCACCCCGCACACGACGCCGCTTCCCCGGGCCCGTACACGCCCCCGAAAGAATGCGGTAGAGTGGGCGGCGCGCTACCCGATCACTCCGGGTGGTCAAGCGGGTGTAGTTTAATGGTAGAACATGAGCTTCCCAAGCTCAGAGCGCGAGTTCGATTCTCGTCACCCGCTCCATAGAAAAGCCCCAGGTCAGCGACCTGGGGCTCTTGTGTTGTCTAGACCAATCCCGGAACTTCGCACCACTCGCGCAGCACCGCGAAGGCAACCAGGTCGCGGTGCCACCCTGCGGCGGCGGGGCGTCAGCTCTGGGCGGTGTCGTCGTCCGTCTGTCCGGCGTCCTCAGCCGCGCCTGCCTTCTCGCGCATCTTGCGCACCAGCTCCGCCTTGCGGTCGGCGGCACCCTGGCGGTCGAGGTTGCGGTGCGGGCCGTTGTTCTGCCGTTCGGCGCGGGACAGCCTCTTGCGCTGCCCGCCGCCCATGCCCACAGGGTTGTTGATGTTCTTGCTCACGGTCACGGGTCCTCCCGGTAATGGTGTGGAGTGATCTACGGATTCATCGGTGGAGACGGGCGCGACGACGCCGAAGGGCGTCAGTCAGCAGGGGCCCATCACACACTCACTCGTAAATCGGCGTCTGGAAGAACATGACAAAGACGTTACCCGGTTCCGCCGACCCCGCACACCAGGCTTTCGCCGCCCGGGCACCGGCCGGGCCTTCGGCGAGCAGTCGGCCGCTCGCTGTCGGACCACGGGCCGATGCCGGAGCCGCCGGGAGTGGCAGGTCGGACCTGGGGCCGATGCGGGGAGTGGACCGTGGGCCGACGCGGGAGGGGTGGTGCGGGCGGGATCGTTCGGGGCATGACGGAGGCCGGGGGCATGCCCCTCGTACAGGAGAACGGCACACCGGGCAGGGCGCGGCTGCTGCCCGTGGCGTGGGGTGGTGAGGTGCCCTTTCCCGGGCGGTGGGTGGGCGGGGTGTCGCTGGTGGTCGCGCCCGTGCTGCTGGGGGTCGGGGTGCTGCTGCGGCTGCCCTACCCCTTCTTCTTTCCGGGGCAGCTCGCCGCCCGGGTCGAGCACCCCGGGCCGATCGCGGTCTCCTACGGCGCCTTCGCGGCGGGGACCGTTCTGCTGTGGCCGGCCCTCGCCGTACTGGCGGCGCGGATCGGGCGGCGCAGTCCGGGGGCGGCGCTGTGGGGCGGGGTGCTCGCCGTTCTGGGTCTCTTCGCCCGGACGTTCCATGCCGGTGTGGATCACCTCGCCTTCCAGTTCGCCGACCGGCAGGGCGCGGAGGTCGCGGCCCGGTTCGTCGGCGAGACCTACGGCGCCTTCCATGTCTTCGGCGTCCTCAACCTCGCGATCATGGGAGGTTGGCCACTGCTGGCCGTCGGGGCCTGGCGGGCGGGCGTACTGGGGCCGGTCCGGGCCCTCGCCCTGGCCGCCACCGCCGTGCTGCCGCTCGGCGTACTGAAGGGCACCACGCCGCTGTCGGTCGTAGCTGTCGCGGGCCTCTGCCTCGCTCTCGTACCCCTGGGTGTCACCGTGCTGCGGGACGGCCCGGCGCCCGGTCGGGCCACGGTCCTGCGCTGGGCCCTGGTGATCACCGCCAGCCTGGTCCTCATGACCCTGATGGGACGGGCCGGTTGACGATGTACGGTCGGGCCATGCGTGTCCCCCGGCGGCTGCACGGCAGCCATCTGTTCACGCTCGACGTGGCGGCCGCGCTGCTGATCGTCGTCGTGTACGTCGGTTTCACCCGGCTGTCGGGCGAGGGGACGCAGCCCGTCTACACCGGACCGGCATGGGCGGGGGTACTCGTGGCCGCCGTGGTCGGAGGGCCGGTCGCGGTCCGTCGGCTGTGGCCCGTACCGGCTGCGGCGGCGGCACTCGCCGGGGCCGCCACCGCCACCCTCCTGGATGTCACCCGCGAACCGTGGGCCGGAGCCGGCCTCGTCCTCTACGCGGTCGCCCTCACCAGGCCCCCGCGGCGCTCGGTGCCCGTGCTCGCCGCCGCACTCGTCCTTGCGGCAGCCGCCGTCCTTCTGGGGGAGGCCGTGGTCACCCCCGCCGGGACCTGGAGCGGTGCGGCCGGCGTCGGCGCCATCGTCTGGGTGGTCCTCGGCGGCGGCTGGGCGGCGGGCTTCGCCGTACGCGCCCGCCGGGCCCGGGAGGGCGAGCGCGCCCTCCAACGCACCGAGCACGCCATTGCCGAAGAACGGCTGCGCATCGCGAGGGAGTTGCACGACATCGTGTCGCACAGCCTCAGCCTGATCGTGGTGAAGGCGGGGGTCGCCGGACATGTGGCCCAGCGCCGCCCGGAGGAGGCGGCGGACGCCCTGCGGGTCATCGAGCAGGTCGGTCGCGCGGCCATGACCGAGATGCGTCGCACCCTGGGCGCGCTGCGCGCCGAATCGGCCCCGCTGGGCCCGGCGCCCGGCCTCGACGCACTCGACGGGCTGGCCGATCAGGCACGGCAGGCGGGTGTGGACGTCGACTTGGACATCCGGGTACCGGATGGCGCTCTGCCTGCGGGAATCGCCCTGGCCGTGCACCGGATCGTCCAGGAGTCCCTCACCAATGCGGTGCGGCACGCGGCCCCGGCCCGCTGCCGGGTGACGGTCGAGTCCGACCCGCACGAGGTACGTATCGACATCACGGACGACGGTGTACGGGGCACCGCCCGCGAGCGGACGGGGGGCCACGGCCTCGTCGGCATGCGGGAGCGGGCGCTCCTGCACGGCGGGACGTTCAGCGCGGGCCCGCGCCCCGGGGGAGGCTTCGCGGTCTCCGCCCGGCTGCCGCAGGACGGCGCGAAGAACGGTGCGCGGGAGGACGGCATGGGGAGGACGACCGTATGACGGACGCGACCCGGGTGCTCGTCGTCGACGACCAGGTGCTGCTGCGCGGCTCCTTCCGGATCCTCGTCGAGAACGAACCAGGCCTCACCGCCGTCGGAGAGGCGGGCGACGGGGCCGAGGCCGTCGAGCTGGCCCGTCTGCACCGTCCGGACGTGGTGCTGATGGATGTCCGGATGCCCGTCATGGACGGTATCGAGGCGACCCGGGAGATCTGCGGCTCCCCCGGGACCGCCGGCGTACGGGTGCTGATCCTGACCACGTTCGACCTCGACGAGTATGTCTACGCGGGCCTGCGGGCCGGCGCGGCGGGCTTTCTCCTCAAGGACGCCCCGCCCGCGGAGGTACTGGCCGCCATCCGGGTCGTCGCCAGGGGCGACTCCCTGCTGGCTCCGTCCGTGACGCGCCGCCTCATCGAGGAGTTCGCCCTCCGCCCTGCCCCCGACCACGGCGGCCCTGCCCCACTGGCCGGTGTGACGGGGCGGGAACGCGAGGTCCTGGAGCTGATCGCACGGGGCCTGTCGAACGCCGAGATCACGGCGCGGCTGCATCTGAGCATGGGCACGGTGAAGACCCACATCGGCCGTCTGCTGTCCA
Organism: Streptomyces sp. NPDC000594; assembly: GCF_040299965.1. Classification (NCBI taxonomy): domain Bacteria; kingdom Bacillati; phylum Actinomycetota; class Actinomycetes; order Kitasatosporales; family Streptomycetaceae; genus Streptomyces; species Streptomyces sp. NPDC000594. The sequence goes on from NZ_JBEPCY010000003.1 coordinate 320,239, forward strand.
AACTGGCCGCCCGTGACCGCGCCCAGCTGGTGATCGCGGCATACGAGTCAGGAGTCGTGGCGCCCTCCGACGGTGGCCTGGGCAGGTGCTGAGGGGGCCGTGATACGGCGCGCAACCGGCGAGGTCAGCCGACCGGTTCCGGGTCGGCGGGCTGGGGCCGGCGGGAGTGGCGGCGGTCGAAGGGGGTCAGGTGGGCCACGACGCTGCCGTAGAAGCGGTCGATGGCGTCGTCGACACTTCGGATGAAGCCCGATTCCGTGGCACCCCGGGTGCCTCCCATGCCCTTGAAGAGGGAGAGCCGGAACCCGGTTATCGCGGCCCCGTCGCGGGGAAGCAGATCACCCGGCTCGGGGCGCAGCCGCTCCAGCGTGCCCCGTGGACCGTTGCCGGTCTCCACCAATGTCTCCACATGAAGGTCCGCCGGCGCTTCGGCCAGCGAGCGGATCAGGCGCTTGGCCGAGGCGAGCGGGTAGCCTCCCTCAGGCATCGGGATGTCGACGGATGTCCGCAGCTTGGAGGTCCGCAGGTCGGCCGTGATCGTGAAGATGCCCGGTGTTCCGTCGATACGCAGTTCCGAGGACAGGCGCCCTTCCGCGCACAGCCGGTCGGCGAGCAGGGCCCTCCTGGAGCCCGGATCGGTGCCGCGACTGACCCGTTGCACGGGCAGAGCCTTCTGGCCCAGTTCTCCGCCCAGCCGGAGACAGATCTGCCGGATGAGCTGCTCCCAGCTCACCACCACCTGGACGGCACGGGCATCCCCTTGGGAGAGGGTCTCCGCCTCGATGCCGTTGCGGACCGGGACCCAGGCCGGGCCCATGTTCTGAAAACCGTGGCAGCCGGAGTTCTCGTGCTGGAGGTAGTGGAGCAGCTCGTGCAGCAGCCAGGCGTGCGCGGCGTTGCCGACGCCCTCGTGGCGGATCAGCATCTGTGCCTGGTGCGCCACCTCCGCCCATGAAAGGTGCCACAGAGTGACCTTGTGCTTGCGCCGACCGTCGATCTTGACGTCGACCAGCGGGCTGCCCTCCAGGGCCACATCATTCGACAGGGTGATCACTGCCTCGTAGCCACGGCGAGCCGCGATGTCCATGTAGTCCTGGACCTGTTCGGACTTGAGGGGATTGCCGTTGGTCTTCGTTTCGACAAGAGCGGTCCACAGTTTCCCTGCCCGCTCGACCCGGATCACTCCGTCGGGGCGCCTGGGGCTGTCGCCATGGGGCAAGGAGACCTCGGTGAAGGTCTGCATGCGACCGGCGGGGGCACCGAACGCCGCTGTGAGGCGGCGCCCGAACTCCGGTACCTCTGCCATCACCGACAGCAGCACGGACGTGGCCCGTAGCTCCCGTTCCTTGTCGCTCCGGAGAGTCGGTACGGGAAAGAGCCGGGAGGGCTTCCACGCGTCGTTCTCGGCGAGGGACTTCTTGGCCACCTTGGGCAGCGTGACCTTCTTCTTGACCGTCCGGGTACCGCGTGCACGAGGTGTGAGGGTCTTCTGCGGTACCGGTTCCGCGCCCGCGTCCTGCCGGGGACGGGACGCCGGGTCGTCGGTGACAGCAGGCGACCGTGCTGGTGTCACCGCTTCCGGGGCCTCCGTCCCGGTGGCTCCCTTTGAGCCGGCCTCTTCGGGGGCCTCGTCCTCACCCTCGTCGTCGATGTCGATACCGAAGTCCGCGGCAAGACCCGCCAGACCGCTCTCGTACCCCTGCCCGATGGCCCGGAACTTCCACTCCTCACCACGCCGGTAGAGCTCGCCGAAGACAAACGCGGTCTCCACGCTCGCGTCGTCCATGGAGAAGCCGAGCAGCACCTCACTCGCACGGTCGGCGAGCGTCAAGCGGATGTCGTGGAGATCGCCGAAGCGGGCACCGTCGTAACGGCTGGCGGCCAGCACGATGCGGGAGACATCCAGCGGGACCGCGGTCAGGTCGAGGCTGATGCGGTCCTCGCTGCCGTTGTCCGTCGGTGTCTTGCCCAGGAGCTGAACGCTGCCGTCGGCCGCGGTCGGGTGGTTGTAGAAATAGAAATCCGCATCGCTGCGGACCTTGCCGCTGTCGTCCAGGAGAAGAACGGACGCATCCGCGTCACCGTCCCCCTCGGCACTGCTCCAGCTCAGACTGACGATGACGCCACCGCTGTCCTCGCTCAGGGCCGCCAGGGCGACGTTGGCTCCTTTGGACATCTCTCGCATGTGGCCCCCCGGACGCACAGGCTGCGGCGGGCACTCCCCGGGCAGCCACACTCTTCCCGCTCCGTAACGCTGCACCTACTCAGCGCGCATGCACGAACCTAACCCAGACGGGCGGTCGCGAGGAACTGGATTCGATGAAAAACCGGACTGCGCCGGTTCGGCACGGCACACCGTGGACGGCGGGCCGAGGCGGCTGTCCCGCCCACCCCCACGCCTACTCCAGCATGATTGCCGTATGTCCTCGACAACCCGTACCAGAGGACGGTGAGAGGGGTCCGGAGGATCCTCCGGACCCCTCTCTCCCGTCCGGTCAGAGCCAGGAGTCCCAGATCCCGTACGCCACCGAGCGGGTCAGGACCTCCGCGCCCGAGGCGTCCAGGCGGACGACGCGGTAGTAGTACAGGCCCAGCCGGTCCTCGTGCACCGTGGTGTCCACGAAGAAGGAGGTGCCGCCCGTCGGGCCCTCGGTCAGGGTGGCATAGGCGGCCGTGGCGGGGTCCCAGCGTTCCACGCGGTAGCTCGCGAAACGGGAGCAGTCGCCGAGACCGGCGGTCTCGGAGCAGCCCACATACAGCTCGGGGTACTGGTCCTCGTGGATCGTGGTCCCCGTCCAGCCCGGCGGGCGGGTGTCGGGCAGGGTGACCGAGACCTCGGCGGGGCGGAGGGCGTCGAGGAGCTTGTCGTCGTCGAAGACCTGGCCGTCCGTGGCGGCCACCTTGTAGACATGGGTGGCACCGTCGGGGACGGTCGGGCAGAGCCTCTGGGTCCTGGGCAGAGAGGCGCCGAACCAGCAGTTCTCCTTCCAGACCGTCTCGCCGCTCTCCGGGTCGGTGACGCCCTGCCATACGTGGTAGCCGGTGACATCGGCGTCGGCGGGCGGCGTCCAGGTCAGCCGGACACCGAGCGGGACGCGCTCCGCGGTCAGGTTCTCCACCGGGGCGGGAGACACGGTGTCCGGCGTGGTCTCCGTGGCGGCCGGGCCGGGGCGCGAGTCCTTCCCGTGCCGGTCGGTCGTCACGATCCGGTACTCATAGGTCGTCTCCGACGCGCCCTGGACATCCCAGCAGACGCCGTTGACCTGCTTGCGGGCGGACCAGGGGGCGTCAGCGTCCGCCCAGGTCCAGCGGATCTCCGGATCCTCCAGCGGCAGATCCTGCGAGCTGTTGGGCTTGCACTTGTCCACGGTGCTGGTCTCGCCGGTCGCGGTGTCGGTACGGGTGATCCGGTACGTGGGCAGGGCGCCCGCGTCCATGGTCCACGGGTCGACGCTGCTCCACGTGATCATCACGCCCTCGTCGAACCGCCGGGCGGTGGTCTTGAACGCGGGGATCGCCTCCGGCCGGTCGGCCGTCCTCACCGTGATCTCCACCGGCGCTGCGGCGTTCCCCTGGGCGTCCACCGAACGCACCGCGTACCGGTAGCTGTCGGCGACGGCGGCCACCTGGCGCGGCACCACCTCGGTCCGGGTGCCGTCGCTCTTCTCCGGCCGGGCGTCGACAAAGTCGCCGGTCGCCGGGTCGTACTGGAGGACCTGGTACGAGGCGGCCCCGTCGACGGGCGCCCACACCAGATGCGGAACGCCCGAGCGGTAGTCGACACGGAGCTGTGTGACGGCGGCCGGCGGGGTCAGGTCCGAGGTGGTGAACGTCAGGCCCGCCGAGTACGGCGACCAGTTCCCGGCGGCGTCCCGGGCTCGGCCCCGGTAGGTGACCTCGCTGCCGTCGGCGGGATGGCCCTTGTCGCAGATCGTGCCCCTGACACCCGAGTGGACGGTGCTCCAGCGCTCGGTGGCGGCGTCGAACCGCTGCATCTCGTACCAGGCGATGTCGGCGGCGTTCTCCACGGTGGTGACCAGCTGGGAAGCGGCGTAGGGCTCACCGGACGGGCAGGAGCCCGGCTCGACGGACGGCGCGGCGGGCGGCGTCCTGTCGACGGTGACGGCGGGCCGGTCGGCGCTGCCGTCGGAGACGTTGCCCGCCTTGTCGACGGCCCGTACCTCGTAGTAGTAGGTCGCGCCGGTCTTCGGCAGGGTCCGGTCGGTGTACGAGGTACCGGTGGTCGTCGCGAGCGGCTTGCCGCCGTACGCCTCGCCCTTCAGCCGCCGGTGGACCCGGTAGTTCGCGAGGTCCATCTCCTTGCCCCTGGACCAGCTGAAGGTGGCCGCTCCGGTGGCACTGTCGTAGGAGACGGCCGCGCCCGCCGGGGCGAGGGGCCTGACCGTGTCGACAGCGGCGGAGGTGCGCGGTGCGTAGGAGAACCCGACGTTCGCGGTGCCCGTCCAGTTGACGAAGTCCACGCGGAGCGTGTGCCTGCCGCGGGGGACGGTCACATGGACCGTCTTCCTGACGGTGGTGGAGACGTTCTTCCACAGGTCGACCTTGCGGACCTCGTCGACGTACACCCGTATGCCGTCCTGGGCCGAGGCCGTGAGGGCGAAGGGGCCGCCGGAACCGAAGTCGCGCGTCATCGACCAGCGCACACCGAAGTTATCGGACGGCAGGCCGGACGCGGGGGCGCCACGGCCCCAGCTCTGGTCGATCGCGGAGTCGCAGTCCGTCTTCTTCGGCGTACCCGTGAACGTCGTGTTCGCGAAGAACTGCCGGGTGAAGGAGGGAGAGGCGCACTTCGGCGCGGCGGACGCGGGTACGGCCGTGGTACTGAGCACTCCGCCCGCCGTGGCCAGGACCAAGGCGATGGCGGCGGTGCGTCTGGCTGGGTTCATGGATTCCTTCGGTCCTGGTCAGCGACGGATCTTTCACCGGCTGGCATGCGAACGCGGATATCGCTGAACAGGACTGCTGGGCCCCACCGTTGGTTGTACGGGCCCCAGCCGGGAGCCGGTGATTCCCCGCGATCGTGTCACCGGTTCGTGACAGGGCTGTCCTGGAACGAAGGCGCCGGGATCCCCTCCGCCGACTGTCCCCCTCCTAGTGGCCGAGCAAGCATCGGCAGGCCGGGGGTGCTTCGGCCGCAACCACCGAATGACCAGGGGGATCTCATGTCAGGTATCCGTCGCAAAGCCGCTCTCGCCTCCGCGGCCCTCGTCTGCAATGTCCTGCTGATGACCGCGTGCGGGGACAGCGACAAGGCCACGGGCGCCGTCACGGCGGACCAGGGACAGCAGAGCACGGAAAAGCAGGAGGCGGGGAAGCAGGAGGTGGGGAAGCAGGAAGCGGCCGGCTCCGGCTTCGACACCGGTGACGGCCGGCGGAAGCCGGTCGAGCAGACCTGCGGCGCCAACGACATCTCCTGGAGCACCCGGGCCGAGAGCCAGGCCGGTGGATACATCCAGATCACCGCGAGGGCCAAGGCGGGCATCACCTGCTATCTGCCCGCCGCCCTGCCGACCGTGGCGTTCGGCTCCGACGGCACCCAGGCGGGCCCCGCGCAGAAGGCCGCCCCCCGGCAGATCAAGCTGACCGGGGACACGGCCGCCTACGCGGGGGTGAACCCGAAGAGCGCCAAGGGAGACGGGGGCAAGGAGCTGGACAGCATCATCGTCGCCATCGGGGACGACGACCCCCAGCCGGTCTCCCTGCCGGTCGACACCGTCACGGTGAAGAAGCCGGTCGTCACCAACTGGCACACCAACGCGGGCTACGCCGTCCCCCTCGGCTGAGCGGACCCCACCGCGCGGGCGGTGGCGGACCTGCCCGCGCGGTCTCGGGTCAGTGGGGCAGTGCGTCCAGCTCGGCCAGATCGTCCCCGGTGAGACGCAGATCGGCGGCCGCGATGTTCTCCTCCAGGTGGGGGAGGGAGGCGGTGCCGGGGATCGGGAGGACGACCGGGGACCGGGCCATGGTCCAGGCGAGTTTGATCCCGGCCGGGGAGGTCCCGTGGCGGGCCGCGATACGGAGGAGCACATCGGCCGGTTCGGGACGGCCCAGGGTCTCCAGGGAGAAGAACGGGACGAAGGCGATGCCCTGCCGGGTGCAGGTGTCGAGCACCCCGGGGTCGGCGCGGTGGAAGAGGCCGTACAGATTCTGCACGGCCGCCACCGGGGCGATCCGCTGGGCCCGCGCGAGCTGCTCGGTGGTCGCATTGCTGAGGCCGAGGTGGCGGATCAGGCCCTGCTCCCGCAGGGCGGCGAGTGCGGCGAACCGGTCGGCGAGCCCGTCGCCGCCCCGCTGGTCCGGCTGGAGTCGCAGATAGACGAGGTCGAGCCGGTCCAGGCCGAGTTCCCGCAGGGTGCGGTGGACATGGACGGCCAGCTCGCGGGGGCCGGCCGGGGCGCCCCAGCCGCCGTCGGGGTGCCGGACCGGGCCGACCTTGGCCGCCAGTACCAGGTCCTGGGGATAGGGGTGCAGGACACGGCGGATCAGGCCGTTCGCCGAGAGGTCGCCGTGGAAGTAGAACCAGGCGGTGTCGATGTGGTTCACGCCGAGTTCGACGGCGCGCCGGAGTACGGCGCCCGAGGTCCGCGGATCGTTCGCGGGGCCACCGAGTGCCCTGGCCGGGAGACGCATGGCGCCGAACCCCATACGGGCGACGGGAAGGTCTCCGCCGAGCGGGAAAGTGGCGGGAGGAGGCTCGTGGTTCTTGGTCATACGGGGGATCCTCGGGACCGCGTGTGCCGAAGGCGAGCACCTGGCAGCTTGGTGTCATGACGACGGAGGGCATCGTGACACTGCGGGGCGAGGCCGAGCTGATGCTGCGGGCGGGAGCCCTCTTCGACGGGGTACGGAGGGAGTTCCTCTGCGCCGCCGGGGAGCCCGGGACCTGGTCGGCGGCGGCCCCGGCCGTCCGCCGGGCCCCTGTGCCGGGGCTTGTGGTGCGCAAGCTGTACGGGCCCGGTGTCCTCCGGGGCCCCGGCAGCGGTCCGCTGTTGGAGCACCTCGCCCGGGCCGGCGCGGAGGTCCGTGTCTCGCCCGCTCCCCCGGCCCAGGAGGCGATCGTCGTCGACCGGCGCCTCGCCGTGCTCGCGTCCCCGCGGCCCGCCGGCGGCGGACCCCGTATCTACAGCGTCGTCCGGGAACCGGGCGTGGTGGCCGGTGTACGGGCCCTGTTCACCACGGCCTGGGAGACCTCGATAGATCTCGACGCGTACCGGCGCACCCCGTTTCCCCGGCTCGGCGCGGCCGAACGGTCCGTACTGCGGTCCCTGGCGGCCGGTCACACGGATGCGACGGCGTCCCGTCTGCTCGGGGTGTCCCTGCGGACCTATCGGCGCCGGGTCGCCGCCTTGATGACCGCCCTGGGCGCCCGCTCCCGCTTCCAGGCGGGCCTGCGGGCCCGCGAGCTCCTCGACCACCGCCGTCCGGGCACCTGACGACCCCGCCGGTCAGGTCCTGCTACGGCTCCGGCCCCAGGTCCTGGACCTGGGGCCGGAGCCGCGGCCAGGGCCGGGTCGTTCAGAGGCGCTTCGCGCTGCGGAGGGTCTTGGCGTAGTAGCCGTTGCCGTCGAGGCGGGAGACGCCGCCGACGTCGCCGATGGTGGGGCCGTTCACCTCTTCGCGGCTGGAGACGAAGATCAGGTGGCCCTCGGTGTCATGGCCGAGGACGATGCCCACATGGTCCAGTCGCTCCTTGGTGCGGGTGTCCAGCTTGAAGAAGACGAGGTCGCCCGGCTGGAGCTGGTCGATCGTGGTGGGGCGGTCCTTCTGGGCGATGCCCGTCAGCGGGAGGACGTCCACGCCGCGGTCGGAGCGGGCCATGCCGTTGGCGGTGCGGGGGAGGCCGTCGCCGGACTTGTCGGAGGACATCAGCGGGTAGCGGCCCCGGTAGCCGAGGACCATGCGGATATAGCCCGAGCAGTCCAGGGAGTTGGCGCGCATGGCCTCCGGGGAGCCGACGCCGCCGTCGCGGAAGGCGTACGGGGTGCCGAGGTAGTCGTAGAAGTCCGACTGCTCCAGGCGCAGGTCGCCGGTCTCGGAGCCGGCCTGGTTCAGCGGGCCGAAGTGGGCGTCACCGGCGTAGCGGACGCCGTTCGCGTCCTTCTTGTCCTTGGCGCCCGCCACGTACTGGAAGGCGAAGGCGAAGAGGTCGTCCTCCTTGCTGTCCGCGTTCTCCGCGTACCAGTCCTTGAACCACTTCTCCTTCTCGGCCCCCTCGGACCACTCCTCCGGCATGACCCGGACCCAGTCCGTCGTGGAGACCTTCGACGCCGTCGAGGCGGGCTCCGCGAAGGTACGGGCGGGGCCGGTCAGCTTGGCGGTGCGGGCGCCGTCGGTGAGGACGACCTTGACCTGGCCGTCGGCACCGCGGAGGACGCTGCGCGCCGGGTTCTCCATCCGGGACCACTTCGCCGGGCCCTTGGCCTTGACCGTCTCCGCGGCCCCCTGGCCGCCCTTCAGGATGCCGACGTTGCGGATCTCCGTGACGCCCTGGTCCTCCTGCTTGCGCAGTTCCATGGTGAGGAACCCGGAGGCCCCGACCAGTCCGAGGACCACGAGGACGGGAAGGATCCGGCGGGACTTCTTCTTCGGTGCCATCGTTGTTCCTCGATTCTCAGACGGTGGGCATGATGCCGAGCAGCAGACCGGCCGCGACGACGATGTAGGCCATGAGGGAGACCGACGCGGTCGCCAGCAGCGTGGGCCCCTTGGGCTGGCGCACCAGCTGGTACGCGATCAGGCCGGGGACGATGAAGCCGAGGGTCTCGTTGCCGTACAGCAGCGGGAATTCGATCGAGAGGACGATCATCACCGTCGCCTGGAGCAGCACGCCCAGCAGCACGACCGCCGCGAAGAGGCGCTTGCCGTACAGGATCATCAGCCGCTGCATGAGCTTGGTGCCCGCGTAGGTCAGGGCGGTGACGCCGACGACCATGGCCGCCCGCTGGAGGTCCTCGATGAGGGTGAGGGCGACCCAGCCCGGCGTGATCATGCCGCCGGGGGAGAGATTGGTCGTGAGGTAGCACAGCAGGGAGAAGAACAGACCTATGGCGATGCCCAGGGCGGCCATCTCGGGTGTCAAAGCGGCGGTGGTCAACTGAGGCTCCGGGCGGGTGGTACGACGAGTGGTGTACGGGGCGTTCGGCGGCGGGCGGCCGTCCGGTCGTCAGGGGCGGGGGTCCGGAGGCCGGCGGTCCCCCCCGGGGGCCGGGTCGGGGAACCAGCCGTGGTCCTCCTCGTCGCCGGGCCGCCGCCGCCCGTCCGGGAAGCGTCCGTCGGAGGAGTGCCCGTCCTGCGACCGCTCCTCGTGGGGCCAGTCGTCGTGGGACCTGCCGGGCCGGCGGCTCCGGTTGTCCCCGGGCCAGTCGTCGTGCGCCCGGCTGTCGGGGGCCCCGCTGTCAGGGGCCCGCTCCTCGCGGGCGGGGGCGGCCGACGGCCAGTCGTCCTGCCGCCGGTCGGCGCGGGAGGGAACGGCCAGGGGCCAGTCGTCCTGCGGCCGGTCGGTGCGGGGCGATGCCTCCTGGGGCTGCTGGGACGGCTGCCCGTATCCCCGCTCGTACCCCTGTCCCTGTCCGTACCCCTGCTCGTATCCCGCTCCGCCGTACTGCTGCTGACCGCGCGACGGCTCGTCGTACGAGGGCCGGTCATACGAGGGCCGGTCGTACGAGGGCTGCACCGGGGAAAGCTGCGCGGGCGAGGTCTGCTCGTACGAAGGCTGCGCAGGGGCAGGCTGCTCGGGCACGGGCTGCCCGTAGGGGGACGGCTCGTACGCCTGCTGCCCGTAGGCCGGCTGCCCGTACGGCGACGCCGGCTCCTGGTGCTGCTGCGGCTGCTGCGGGTGCGGCTGCGGCTGCTGGCCATAGGGCTGCTGCTCGTACGCGTCCTGCCCGTACCGCTGCTGACCGTACCGCTGCCCCTCCTGGGGAGAGGGCGACGGCGAGGCAGCCGTCACGGCCGGCAGGACCGCCGTCCCGTCCTCGCGGTCCGGGGCCGTGGCCGTGGCCGGGGTCGCCGCCGGGGTCGGGAGGACGACCACCGGGATCTCCTGCGTCTGGGAGGCCTGGTACCGCTCCTCGTACGCCACCGGATACGAGGCATACGGGTCCAGCCGGGCCGGCTGGGCGGCGACGGCCGGAGCCGCCTCCGCGTCCTCGTTGTTCGTGGTGGCGCTCTCGTCCGCCGGGAGTTCGGCCAGGAACTCCAGCAGTTCCTCGCCCTGCCCGTGGATATTGCCGATGGCCACCAGCGAGGAGCCGTCGGGCATCCGGCCGAGCATCTCCGGCATGAAGTCCTCCGCCGGACGGCGGTCGCCGCCGAGGTCGACGGCCTTGTCCCGCCACTCCGCCGGGATGGCGTCGATGGCGCTCTTCGAGGGGTGCCCGATGACGAAGACGTTGTCCGGCTGGAGGTCCGGAATGATCTCGCCCATCTGCCCGTTCCGCTCCACACGGTCGGGCCGGCAGTTGATCACGACATTCAGGGGGCGGCTGATGGCCCCCAGGTCGAGCAGCTGGTTGACGTTCATCAGCGTCGACTCGGGGTCGTTCGCCGCGAAGACATTGGCGAAGGCGAGCCGCTTGTCCTCATGGGTCACATAGCGCTCCACGGAGAGGACACCCGGGTCCGGCGGGGCGTCGTACATGCCCTGGAGGGCGACCTGACGCTCCACCCCGAGCAGCTCCGCGACGGCCAGCGCGATGGCGACGTTCTCCTTGAAGGTGAACCAGCTGAAGCCGCGCAGCTCCGCGTCGCTGACCGTCTCGGGGTCGGCGTAGATGAGCTGGCAGTTACGGGCGTCCGCCTCCTCCTGGAGGATGTCGAAGCGGTCCTTCTCGGCGGTCACACAGATGCCGTTCTCCGGCATCGAGCGGCAGAGCGAGCGGGCCACGTCGTCCAGGGTGGGACCCATCTCGGCGAGATGGTCCTCGCGGACATTGCAGAGCACGCCGATCGTGGAGCGGATCAGCTTGCTCTGGTTGACCTCCTGGAGGGCGGGCATGACGGCCATGCACTCGATGACGAGGGCGTGGGGCCGGTAGGTGGCCGCCCGGCGCACGATGCCGATCTGTTCCACCACATTGGCGATGCCGAACTTGCGGTAGACCGGCTCCTCGGTCGCGTCGGGGTGGATGAAGCGGGCGGCGGTGCCGGTCGTCTTCGCGACGGTGACGAGGTCGCCGCCGCGCAGGGCGCCCGCGCAGAGCCGGGTGATGGAGGATTTGCCGCGGATGCCGTTGACCAGCACCCGCGAGGGTATGGAGTGCAGGGCGGCATAGTGCCGCCGCTGTTCCACGACCCCCGCTATGGCGAGGAACAACCCGCCGGTCAGCAGGACGCAGTAGAGGTAGAGCACGGGCCTGTCACCTTCCGCCGACGCCGGGCCGGGCCTCCGCGGGCCGACGCGCCTGATTGTGTCGATGTGCCTGCGCCTGCTGACGCAGGAGTTCGAGGCTGCGGACGACAGCACCCACCTCGTCCTGGTACCGGGGGTAGAGCACGGTCTTGAGGTCGCCGTCCGCGAGCTTCTCGGCACTGGCGGCCAGGGCCCTGAGCGGTCGGATGACCACCAGGTGGATCCAGCCCAGGCAGACGATGATCGCGGCCAGCCCCAGCATGCCGGCGAGGACGCTGCGGTCCTCGCGCTCGTACGGGGCGATCTGGAAGCGTTCGGCGTTCTGCCAGCTGATGACGGTCCAGCCGATGTCGGCCGTGACACCGCCACCGGAGAACGGGGCCGCGGCGGCGACGGTGACCCCGCCGCCCTCCCTCAGGAGCAGGCCGTTCTCCAGCGGCCCTGCGCCGATCTGGACGCGGGCCGCGCGGGTGAGGTCGGTCAGGGAGCTGCGGGGCAGCTCCTCGAAGGCCAGGAAGCCGTCGTTGGCGGCGATGGTCGCGCTCTCGGAGTCCACCACCCGGACCTCGCCGAGGCCGGGCCGGGTGAGCAGCGAGTTCAGGAACTCGACCCGGATCTCGCCGACGAGGGTGCTGCCCTCGCGCTCGGGTACGGGGGCCCCGGCCTGGATCACCGGCTTCTTGCCGCCCTGGCCGGAGACCCGGACCAGCGGGAGGTCCTTGTCGCGGCTCCAGGAGTGCGGGTCGTCACCGGCGCGGGCGCCGACCGAGCCGTCGGCGTCGACGACATAGAGGGCCCGGTAGCGGGTGTGCTTCTTGAGGGCCTCTTCGAGCAGCTCGGTCCCGGAGCCGTCCTTCTCCTTGCCGAGCAGGCGGGAGGTGGAGACCAGGTCGGCCTGGGCCTCGTTGAGCGCCCGCCGGATCCGGTCGGCGATCAGGTCGGTACGGTCCCGCTGGTCGTTGACCATGGTGGTCGGCACACTGACCGAGCCATCGGTGCGGTTCAGCAGCAGACCGACGGGGACGCACCACAGCAGCAGCAGAACGGCGGTCAGCAGGAGCGAGGCGAGTCCGCCGAAGCGTCCCACGAGCCCCGCGAATCCGCCCTTCTTCGGGGGTACGGGGTCGGGGGGCGCGGCGGCGGGGAAGGGGGAGCCCGCGAATCCGGCGCCGGGGAACCCGGCTGCGCCAGGGACTCCACCAGGGGCGCCGCCGTCGCTGATGAGCTGCTTGCGCAGCCGCTCCAGCGCGGTGCCGATCCGGGCCGCCTCACCCGCGCGGGGCACCGAGACCGGCCGGGTCAGATCGCCCCGGGCGAGCCGGCGCGACTCCAGGAAGAGCCGCAGCAGCGGCCGCTGCACGGTCGCCCAGAGGATCGCCGCCGCCAGCAGTCCGAGCAGGACGAGAATGCCGGAGACGATCAGTCCGTACAGCTCATGGACCTGTTCCCCGGTCTGCTGCTGGACCACGGGCAGCAGGGCCACGACCGTCAGTCCGAGTCCGGCGGCGACGCTCTTCTTCTCCTCGGGGTTGGAGGAGGCGAGCGAGGCGTATCCGGCGAGGGCGGTGCGGCCGTTGTAGTCGCCGCCGATCAGGGTGCCGCTGACCCCGGGGTAGCCCCGGGAGCCGGGCTCCTTGGTCCGGACGGGGTGCTGCTCCGCCTTCAGCGCCGCCTGGTCGGAGAGGCGGGTCATCTGCTTCTGGAGGAAGGTCAGCTCCTTGCGCTCCTGCGCGGAGTTGAGCGCCTCGGCCCGCTCGAACCCGGCCGTGGCCAGGACCTCGCCGTTCTCGGCCACGACCGCCATGGTGCGGAAGGGGCCGAGGTTGATGGCGGGGACGGAGAGTCCGCTGGAGGCGATCAGCAGCTGCTGCGGGCGGTCCTTCCAGTCCAGGACCGCCATGATCATCAGGCGTACGTCGCCGGTCTCCAGCCGCACCATGCGGGGGGTCAGGGCACGGTCGCCGGTGAGGACGCCCTTGTCCAGCCAGGCGAGGGGGATCGTCTCACCGCGCGCGGCGAGCACATCCCCGCTCTCCAGGTCCAGCACGGTGGTGCCGGTCCACTTCTGGTACGTGCGGCCCAGGTCCTCCAGGATGCGCTCGGGCTTCACCGGCGCACCGTCGCTCAGCGCCCTGGCGGTACGGTCCAGGTCGGTGACGCGCTCGTCGATGGAGGCGCGCATGGCGATGGCGCCGTCCTCGGCGAAGTACTTCTGGGAGGAGAGCACCGCCTTCGGCGCGACCGTGTCCTTGCCGGGGCCGAGCACCTGCGCCGTCAGCGCGGCGAGGGCGAGGACCAGTACACACAGCACCGCGATCGGTGGGCGGATACCGCCGAGGAGCGGCATGTCCGCCCGCCTGCGGCTCCGTCGCCGCCCTCCGCGCACGGAGTACGCGGCTTTGCTCGATTTCACTGGTGCTCTTTCCTGATTCCTACGGCATTGCTGGGGCCCTGGCCGGCCGTGGTCCCGAACGGATTCGGGCCCGTCGCCGGGTGACTCTCATGGCTAGGGAGCTGATTGGCACGGCCCCGGTTCCCGGTCACCGCGGCGTGATCGCTTCCGGGTCTCCTGACTCCTGGGCTCCGGAAACGGTTGCCCTGGCGCGTCCGGGTCCGGGGCCGGGTCCGGGACCACTCGGGGGGGGCCGGACCGCGCGAGGGTCCGTCCGCTCGAAGGCCGGTCCCCGCTCGAAGGTCGGTCCGCTCGAAGGTCCGGCGGCCCGGGGCTCCGAGCCGCCCGGAAGCTCCAGTGGCCCGGGGCTTCCAGTGGCCCGGCGCCTTCGCGGCGCCCCGTACCACCGCCGACTCCGGCCGGCCCTCTTCGCTCCCGCTCCCGCTTCCGGGCCCGTTCCCGGAACCGCCCGCGCGTCGGGTGTCCGGCGCTCAGTCCTTCAAGGACAGCTCAGCCAGGCCGTCGCCACCCGGAGCCCCCCGGTTGTAGAGGAACCCGCGTGTCCGGTCCGACGCGAGGCGATAGCGGGCGATCCGGTCCGCGCCGAGGTCGCCCGGTTCGTCGAGCATCTGCCGCACATCGACGAGCCGGAGGTCCTTGACCGCGCCCTTGGGGACCTTCTCCCCCACCTCCACCTCCGGTGGGATGTCCACCAGCGTGGTGCGGTACCGGGCGTCGACATCCCAGCCGTCCGCCGTCTCGCGGAAGTCGAACCAGCCGATGACGCCCTCCTCGGTCATTCCCGTGGGCGACGAGTGCCGGGCCACCTGGTTGCCGAGGCTGTACGCGATCCAGGTGCCGTTCAGCTTCTGGATCGGCTGCACCACATGGGCGTGGTGGCCGATGACCAGATCGATCCCGGTCTCCCGGGTGAGCCGGTCGGCCAGCTCCAGCTGGGGCACGCTCGGTTCGTTGTAGTGCTCCAGACCCCAGTGGACCGAGAGGATCACGACGTCGGCGCCCTGCTTACGGGCCCGCGTCTCGTCCTTCTTGATCGAGTCCGTGGAGATCCGGTTGAACGCCCAGCGCTGCTTGCCGGGTGTCGGGTTGAGGAACGACTCCCAGGAGTACGAGAGGTGCGCCACCTTCACGCCCTTGACCTCACGGATGTTGATCTTGTCCGCATCCGCACGGCTGCGCGCCGATCCGCTGTAGCCGAGCCCGACCTTGTCCATCGCGTTCAGGGTGCGGCGTACCGCCTTCAGCCCATGGTCGAAGGTGTGGTTCGAGGCGGTCGAGCACGTGTCGTAGCCCACATCCTTCAGAGCCGTCAGGATCTGCGGTGGAACCAAAAATTCCGGGTACCCCTCAAAAGGGCCCTCCGGCTTGCCAACGGGAGTTTCCATATGACAAATGGCCAGGTCAGCCTTGCTGATGACCGGCTTCACACCGGCGAGCAGCGGACCGAAGTCCAGGCCCGCGGTGCCCTTGCCGGACTTCTTGGCGTCCACGGCCGCCTGATCCGTCAGTTCGGGATGAATGAGAACATCACCCGCGGCGGCGACGGAGAACGCGCGGCCTCCCGGCTTGGCCTGTGTCGTCGACCCCGATGAGGTCGACGCACAGCCCATGGTGAGTACGGCGAGGGCCGTCGTCACTGCCAGAGCACGACCTTTGGGGAGAGAATCACAGAATGCCACCGGCCGATTTTCCCATGCCCGCCAAGATCGATCACCCGCGTGATATCACGAGATCATCACTTTTTCTGCGTTTTCTGACCGTTTTTGGCATCGCTCTGGTGCTGGTCGGCTGTCAGCAGAACGCGGGCGACGACACGGGGAACGACGGCCCGAAGGCCCGGGAACTGGTGAACATCGACGACCGGATCCTGCGGTACGCGAAACAGGCCGACGACCGCGAACGCTACCGACCGCCCAACGAGGAACAAAGGAATCGGCTCGCCCGGGGTGTCGGCCACCTCCTCGACGGGGAGACCCGGCAGGCGGAGAAGGAGCTGGACCGGGTCGGCTTCCGTGTGACGCGACTCACGGACACCCAGTCGGGGCGGCGCTACGACGAGGTCGCGGCGGGCTCGTCCGGGCGCGAGGCGCGCTGGGGACGGCTCTATGTGAACGCCGACACGGCGCTGCGCTGGAATGTTCAGGTGCCCCACCCGGTCTCCGACCGGTCCACCGAGATCCTCGGGACACGGCTGCTCGGGTCCACCCCGGGCGGCGCCCTCGTCGTGGCCGGCGCGCACCGTGAGGCAGGGCGGGGGGAATCGGCGGATGTGGCGCACCGGACGGACAGCGCCTTCCACGCCATCGTCACCGAACTCCAGAAGCGCAATGTCCCCGGGGCGCAGCTCCATGGCTTCGCCCGGTCGAAGAAGCGGCCCTATGAGGCCATCCTCTCCACGGGCGCGATGCAGACGGCGCCGGAGGAGGCCACCATGCTGGCCGACCTCATGGAGAACGAGGGCTTCCGCGTCTGCCGGGGCTGGTCCGACCAGTGCCCCCTGGAGGGCGTCACCAATGTCCAGGGCAAGTCGGCCCAGCGCCACCAGGCGACCTTCCTCCATGTGGAGCTGGCCCCCGTCGCCCGCGGCGGCGGGCGCGACGCCCCGGAGGCGCTGGCGGCCCTGACCCGCCTTCTGGAGACCTGGTCGGACGGGAAGCGGTAGCCCCGGGCGCGGCGGACCTGGCGCACCCGGCGGGCGCGGCTGGCCTGGCTGGGCTCACCGCGCCGGCCGACCGGCCCCGGACCCGGCTTCGGACCCGGGCCCGGCGCTCCACGGGCCCCCGGGCGCCAACGCCGCCAGCACCTCGCGCAGTTGCGGCGGCTCGACGGGGTCCCGGAGCCCGCCCAGTTCACCCCATGCGATCCACTCGTGCCGGTCCAGACTGACCTGTTCCTCCGGGAGCAGACCGGCCCGCCCCGGTACCGGACGCTCCTCGGCGAACCGGGCGAGGAAGAAGTCCTCCGTACCGATGTACCGCTCGCCGTTCCACCACAGATCACGGTCGACCGGCACCGACCGGTCCAGCACCCCGCCCGGGTCGAGCCCCGTCTCCTCCGCCAGCTCCCGCCGCGCCGCCGCCAGTGGGGTCTCCCCGGGCTCGACACCCCCACCGGGCGGCTCCCAGATCCACGCGCCGCTGGACGGGTCGCGCCAGCGCAGGAGCAGCAGACGGTCGGCGGCGTCCAGACAGAGGATCCGCACGGCGGGTCGATGCGTTGTTTCCACGGGTACACGGTAGGCACCGGCCGGTGGGACAGCGGTTTCGGGCCGCCGCCGAACGGTCCCGGGCCAGGAACCCACCTCTTCCCCATGTCCCGGCGGGCGTTGTCCTACGGTGTCCATGAGTTCGGCGTCGGTGGGGCCTCGGAGCGGGTACGGACCGCGGGCGAACGGTCCGGGACAAGTCCCGTTCGCCGGCGAACCAGATGGGCGCCCGGGTCAACGAACTCGGCCTGGGACAGAGCGAGGACAAGAGCAGGCCGGTCCACGGATCCCCGTCGGAGATCCGTTCCACAGCCTCCCATCTGAAGGAACCGCAGAAGGCGTTCGACGGCTCGATCATCACTCATCACTTCTTCTACAAGGGCCCGTGAATGGCGATAGATCCGCGCGTCGCGCTCCTGGAAAAGCTCACCGCCGCCGGGCTTTCAGTGCTGGCGGTACCCGAGCACGCATCGGATCCGTCCGTGGACTCCGCGTGGAGATCACTGGCCGGGTTCACGGTCGAGCCTGTGGCGACGGCTCCCCTGAGCGGCCCTGGGCGTTCCGTCCACGATCTCTGGCTGCGCCATGCCCGAGACGGCGGGATCTTCGAGGAGGACGGAACCTTCCTGGTGACCGCGGTCACCACGGGGAGTCATGAGGTCGGCTGGGTCTCGGTGGCCCTCACCGCGACAGCCGATGTGTCCCGGCTACGGGACGACCAGAACCGGATCGAGTTCATCGCACGGTCGAACAGCGGTCACGCCATCTGTGGTGTGACCGCGGAGGAGTACGACTACTGGGTGGTCAGCCTCTCCCTCACCTGAACGACACGGGTACGGGGACGGCAGGTCTACGAGGTGGTCTTCACGCGCATGCCCGGGTAGGGCCGGAGCGCGTCGAGGAGGTCGGTCACCAGGACGCTGGAGGAGCACCGGTAGAGCGTGGCCCAGCCGTCGGAGCAGTTGCGGAAGGGCCCGTTGTTGCCGCTGATCAGGCCGCGGGCGATGACACCCGAGCCGTCGCCCAGGACGGAGAAGACCGGGCCGCCGCTGTCGCCAGAGCCCGCCGCGAGGGCGCCTCGGACATGGTCGAGGACATTGACGTGGACCCGTTGCCCGCCCGGGTAGACCACGTACTGCCCGGTCCGGGAGACCCGCACGTCGCAGACCAGGCCCGTCCGGCTGCCGGAGACACACAGATACTCGCCGGGGAAGGTGTGCGCCGCGCCCCGGACGGGACGGGTGGACTGGCCGGGCCGCATGGCGCCGGAACCGGTCCACACCCTGTTCCCCGCCGCCGCGCCGTCCGTGCTCAGGAACAGGGTGTCGTTGACCATGTCCCGGTCGTGCACGGTGCCGACCCGCGCGCCCCGGTAGGTGTGCCACACCGAGCCCGCGGGCCCGCAGTGGGCCGCCGACAGGACGTAATCGCCGCCCTTGCCCGGCCAGGTCACTCCGAAGCCGCTGCTGCACATGGAGCCGGACGAGAGGAGCACGATCCCGCCGTTGCGCCCGGCGTCGTCCTCCCGTGCCGAGGGCCGGGGCGGCTCCTCCACGGTGACGATGACCGGGATGCCGCCCGAGGTGCTGGGCAGCGCGGCGGGGGAGACCGCCCCGGGCCCGGTGGCGTGGACCCGGATGTCGAGTCCACCGCCGTCGGTACGGGGCCCCGCGCGATGGATCCGGTGGGTACGGTCGCCCTCGCCGAGGGTGCCCCGTTCGGCCAGGGCCCGCGCCCGGTGGTCCAGTTCGGCGAGGGAGTACGCGGCCGGCCGGATCTCGATACGGGTGCCCGGGGCCCGCAGCGCGGCGGCCCGTTCCGCGACGGCGGCGGGGACCCGGCCCTTCCAGCGCACCGTCACCGTGCGGCGCTCCAGGGAGACGGTGACGCCCGCATAGCCGTCGGGGGCGGAACGCGTCCGCGCGGCCTCGGCGGCGATGGCCCCGGCCGCCTCGCTCAGGGGCTGCTGGGCCGCCCGGACCCCGGCCCAGTCGCGGTACCCGGACGGCAGACCGCCCCGTACCGCGGCGACGGCGGTTCCCGGGGCCGGATCGGGGAGGGCGGCGGGCCGCGCCGACGCCACGGCGGGAAGGGTGAGCGCCACCAGGCCGACACAGGTGGTCAGGGCACCGGTGATCAGGACAGGGGCGGTCAGGACAGGAGTGGTCGGGACAGGGGTGGTCGGGACAGGGGCGAGCCGTAAGGCCATGAAGCCTTCCTTAGGCGGGGGGATGGGGAGGGAGGGCGCGCCGAGGTGGACCGGCGCGCCCCTCGACCATCCTGACCAGCGGCGTGAACCCCGGACAAGGCGTTGCCCGTTGCCTGACACAAGGGGCAACCGCGCCCGCCGGCAGGGCGGGACCGGGCGGCACCGGGCCCCCGCGACGAGTCCCACCACAGCCGAAGCCCCACAGGGAAAGCACCTCAGCGGAGGAATGCGGATGCTGCACGGGGAACGACTCCGGGATCTGCGGGAGACCCGAGGGGTCTCCCTGGCCGAACTGGCCGACGCCACCCACTACAGCAAGAGCTATCTGAGCCGGGTGGAGAACGGACTCCGCAAGGGGACCGAGGCCCTGGCCACCCGCTGTGCGGACGCGCTGGGCGCCGACGCCGCGCTGCTGGTGGCCCCGCCGCCGCCCGCCCCCAGGACAGTCGCTCCCGGCGGCCCCGCCGTCCCGGACCAGCTCCCGCCCGCCCCCGGCGCCTTCACCGGACGCCGCACGGAACTCGCCGCCCTGGAAACAGCCCTGGGAACAGTCCTGGAAGCAGCCATGGAAACAGCCCCGGCGACCGCCCCGCACCCGGGCGGGGACCGGGACACCACCCCCGCCGGCCCGGCCGTCCGGCTCCTCGACGGCATGCCCGGCGCCGGCAAGACCGCGCTCGCCCTGCACTGGGCCCACCGCGCCCGCCCGCACTTCCCCGGCGGGGTCCTCTTCGCCGACCTCGGCGGACCCGGCGGCCCCGGCGCCCCCCGTGAACCGGCCGAGGTCCTCGACGGCTTTCTGCGCGCCCTCGGCACCGGCCCCGGGCTGATCCCGCCGGACCCCGGCGACCGGGGCGCCCTGCTCCGTACCCTGCTCAGCCGCCGCCGTACCCTCGTCGTCCTGGACAACGCCGTGGACGCGGCCCAGGTGCGGCCCCTGCTGCCGGGCGCGCCCGGCTGTCTGACCCTGGTCACCAGCCGCAGCAGGATGACCGGGCTGGTCGCCCGGGACGGAGCGGTCCGGGTCACCCTGGCGCCGCTGCCCCCCGACGATGCCCTGGAGCTGCTGCGACGCACCCTCGGCGGGCCCCCGGTGGACGGCGACCCGGCCGCCGCCGACGCGCTGGTACGGCTCTGCGGGCGGCTGCCGCTGGCCCTGCGGGTGGCCGTCGAGCGGATCGCGGAACGCCCGGGCCTGACCCTCGCCGGGGCGGTCGCCGAACTCTCCCGCCCCCGGGACCGGCTGGAGCTGCTGGCCCCGCCCGACGACGCCGACGCCGCCGTCCGTACCGTCTTCTCCCGGTCCTACCGTGCCCTGCCACCGGCCGTCGCGCGCGCCTTCCGGCTGCTGTCACTCGGCCCCGCCCCCGGCCCCGGCCTCACCGAGGAGAACGCGGCGGCCCTGCTGGGCACGGACCGCGCCCGCGCCCGGGAACTGCTCGCCGCGCTGGCGGGTGCGCACCTGCTGGCGACGGCGGGCCCGGACCATCACCGCTTCCATCACCTACTCCAGCTGTACGGGCGTGAGTTGGCGGTACGCGATGACTCCCGGCAGGCCCGCCGTGCCGCGCTCGACCGGCTGCGGGCCGCCGGGTCCGGGTGACCTCGCCCCGGCCCTTGACCTCAACTCCCCTTGAGTTCCTACCGTCTCCTGTGAACCATCCGGCACAGCGGCGGCGGACCAACGGGAGTGAACCGATGATTCTGGTGAACGGAGCGACCGGCAATATGGGCGGTCCCCTCGTACGGGAACTGCACGCACTCGGCGCGGGACCCGTACGCGCCCTCACCCGGGACCCCGAACGGACCGCCTTCCCCGCCGGTGTCCGGGCGGTACGGGGGGACCTCGCCCGGCCCGAGTCGCTGAAGGCGGCGCTGAGGGGGGTACGGTCGCTCTTCCACCCGGCCCTCCTCGGCCCGGACGCGGAGATCCTCCGGGCCGCCCGGCGCGCCGGGGTCGAGCATGTGGTGCTGGTGACCTCCCTCACCGTGCTGACCCATCCCCATCTCGAACCCGCCCGCAACCACCGGGCCGTCGAGCGGCAGCTCCAGGAGAGCGGGATGGCGTGGACGATCCTGCGCCCGACCCAGTTCGCGTCGAACGCCCTGTGGTGGGCGGAGACCGTACGCGCCCAGGAGACGGTCCGGATGCCCTACCCGGACACCGCCCTGCCGACGGTCCACCCCGCCGACGTCGCCTCGGTGGCCCGGGTCGCCCTGACCGAGCCGGGCCACCGGGGGCTCACCCATGAGCTGACCGGGCCGGCGCCCATCACCCCCCGTGAGCAGATCGCGACCCTCGCCCGGGTGCTGGGCCGGGAGGTCCCCTTCGCCGGGACGACGCGTGCGCAGGCCCACCGGGAGTTCGCCGGGTTCCTCGGGGACGATGTCGCCGACGCCATGCTGGACCTGCTGGGCGGCGATATGAACGAGGGGCTGCGCAGGGTCCGGGACACGGTCACGCGGCTGACGGGGGCACCGGGGCGGACCTTCGCGGAGTGGGCCGAGGAGCATGTGGAGGCGTTCCGGCCCTGACGCCCGCGCACCAACTCACCTGCGGTGATAACGGTTTGGCTGGGGTAGCCTCCGTCCGTATGAGCAGAAACTGGGTGACCGCGCTGGTGGTCGTCGCGCTGGCCGTGCCGATGGTGTACTTCGCGACGCCCTCGGTCGCCTTTCTCCTCTCCTACGGCTGCGGGGACCGCGAGGACGACCTCGGCAAGGTGCTCGCCGCCGAGAAGGTGCTGGAGTCCGTCCCGCCGGGGGCCACCCGGCCGAACTCCTTCCGCGAGTGCGACGACGACGACCTGGTCGTGGGCGCGGGCACGGAGTACCGCTACGACGGCAAGGTGGCCGACGCCCTCGCCCACTTCCGCAAGGCGGCGCCCGACCTGGGCTGGAAGCGGGCCGGCGGCGAGAGCTGCTACACCAAGCAGCTGGACGGCACCACGGCCTATCTGGATGTCTACCGCCTGGACAAGGGCAGGGTCACCGCGAGTATCGCCGCGTCCCATGAGTTCCCCGACGAATCCTGGTGCTGACCCCGCCCTCCGGGCCCCCGTTCACACCCTGACGAGCCGGCTGTCGAACCCGTCCCGCCGCAGCCGCCCGTACGCCTCACACACCTCCGCGGGGACCTCCTGCCGGACCGCGAACCCGAGATCCGGGTACTCGATGACCCGCTGGAGGTCCCCCACCACCATGTCCACGACCAACCGCTCGTCGCCGAGCCCCGCCACATAGTCATCGTACCCCAGCGGCTCCGAGGCGCAGACCACCTCGACCTCGGGCCACAGCCTGCGGCAGGTGGCATAGGAGCGGCGCTCCATGTACGGCTTGGAGACCAGGAGCACCGAGGTCACCTCCACCCCGGCGGCGCGCAGCACCCGCCGGGAGAGCGTGATGTTCTGCCCGGTGTTCCCCGCCTCGGTCTCCAGCAGGATCGCCCCGTCCGGTACGCCGAGCCCGAGCGCGTGCTCGCGGTAGTGCACCGCCTCCCCGCGCGGGAAGCGGGCGGCCGTGGTCGGGCTGTTGCCCCCGCTGAACACCACCACGGGAAAGAGCCCCGCACGGTAGAACCCCGCCGTGGCGGTGGCGACCCCGAGGTCATGACTCCCCAGCCCGATCGCCACCGAACAGGGGCGCGGCTTGTGCCCCATGAGGTGGTACGCCCAGATCAGACGGGCGTCGCTCCGCTGAGGCTCGGTGATCGTGCGCTGTCCGCGATCCAGCACGGTGGCTCTCCTTCTCGACCCTCACGCGACGGGGCGCCCCCGTCGCGGTCTGCCCGCGCCCCAGGGTGGTTGCCCTCGTGGCACGAGGGTGGGGGGTGCAGGGTCGCCCCCGCAGGGGGCCGGCGGACGGCCCCTTGAGCTTGACACGTCACCTCGGTCTGCCGGCCCCGAGGAGGTGAGCCCGGAGGCCCCCGCCCCCGCACTTGCGAGTCACCTCGCCCCAAGCCCCTGGGTACGGGCTGCCCGCACAAACCCAGCCGGATGGGGGTCCCCCCGGACGAAGTCTGGGGGAGTTTGAGGACGGACCTTGGCCCCGAGTCGGCTCGGGCGGACGTCGGGGGCCAGCCCCCGAAGCCCCCGCTCCTCAATCGCCGGAGAGGCTTGAGTTTGAGGCCCCCGCTCCTCAAACGCCGGCGAGGCTGAATGTTGAGGCCTCCGCTCCTCAAACGCCGGAGGGGCTGGGATTAAGGCACCTGTCGGGGCCGGGCCTTGAAGCCCTCGACGCGCGCGGGGCCACCCCCGCAAGACGGCCCATCCGGACGGGCCAGACGCGGGATCCGGCCGATGTGGGTGTCGGCGGGGGCCGGGTGGGGAAGATCTTTTACCGTGGCGGGGGTACGGCACGCCCGGCCGGGGGGTCGCCGGGCTCAGGACAGGAGACGACCACGGTGACCGTCAGCCCCTTACGCGACCTCCCGCCCCATCTGCGACTGCTCGCCTGGCCCACGCTGAACGGGCGGGTGCCCCTGCCCGGTGTACGGGTCCACGCCGCCGGGGCGCCGGTCGGGGGGCCCGTGTCGATGGCCTGCTACAGCCGCGGCACCACCGTGGAGTTCGCCGCCGGGACCGACCCCGAGGCGCTGCTCAAGCACCCCGCCGCCGCGCTGTCCCTGACCGTGCCGCTGCGGCTGGTGGGCACCCTCGTGCTGTGGGACGAGGCGATCCGGGAGGCCGGGGTCTACTCCGGCAGCATCTGTCTGGCCTCCGAGGAGTCCGTGGCCCGGCTGATGCGCACCGCGCACACCACCGCCGACGGCGACGGCGACGACCCCGCGCCCCTGCCCGGCGGACTGCCCGAGCTGCTGGAGCAGTTGCAGGCGCTGGATCTGCTCTACCGTTTCCCCGTCGCCTACCGGTTCCGGGGCTCGCCCGGGCCCGAGCGCCAGTGCCGGGTCAACGGCTGGGGGCGGCTCGCCGTACGGCTGCTGTGGCAGACGGCCGGGGACCCGCACGGGCTGGAACCGGCGCGGCAGCGGCTCGCCCGGCATCTCGCCGAGCACCGCAGCACCTACCTCCGGGGCGTCCGCGCCGCGACCGCCGCCGAGGACCGTCCGGGGACCACCCGGATCTGGGACCACATCCATGCCGAGCAGCCGATACCCGTCCTCATCTGACCACTGGGAACCACCATGGACACGCCCCCTTTCCGCCACCCCGTCGTCGTCTTCGACCTCGACGGCACCCTGGTCCGTTCCACCACGGTCTCGCTGCTCCTCGCGAAGGGACTGGGCCACCTCCCGGCGGTCGAGGAGCTGGAGCGCGGCTACGACGCCCACCTCCTCGACAACGAGGAGTTCACCCACCGCGAGGCCGCGCTCTTCGCGGGGACTCCGGCCGCGCGGGCCGTGGCCCAGCTGCGGGAGGTGCCCTGGATCGGCGGCGTGAAGGAGACCCTCGCCGCGCTCACGGCGGGCGGCTGCACCCTGCTGCTGACCACGCTGGCCTGGCAGTTCGCCGTGGAGGAGCTGGAGCACCGGCACTTCTTCAGCGAGGTGCGCGGCGCGGGCCTGGAGGTGGTCGACGGGGTCTTCACCGGCCGGGTGGAGCGGCACTTCCACGAGGAGGACAAGCGGAGCTTCGTGGAGTCCTGGTGCGCGGCCCGGGGCATCCCGCTCTCCGAGGTCGCCGCCGTCGGAGACTCCCGTACCGATCTGCACCTCTTCGCGGCGGTCGGCACCGCCGTCGCGGTCAACGCCTCCCCGGAGGCCCGCGCCGCCGCGCGGCACACCGTGGACACGGACGATCTCCGCGCCATCCTGCCGCTGCTCAGGGGATAGGGAGTTTCTTTCGGATCAGGCTGGATCAGGGAGTGGGGGCACCTCCCACGCCCTTCGGGCGTAGGGGGAGGGTCTGGTCATGGGGTCTCCCCGGGCCCGCTGGGGCCCAGCATGGGGTCTCCCCGGGCCGCCAGGGCCCAGCGTGGGGTCTCCCCGGGCCGCTGGGCCCAGGGGACGCATCGCAAGGCGGAGGATTGAGCCACTGCGGTGGGGGCACTCCCCCTCGTTCCACCGGGGGCGCCCCCACCCGGGCCCGCCAGGGCCCAGGGGGCCATTGGTGATTGACGACAACGCGGCGTGGGGGCACTCCCCCTCGCTCCGCCGGGGGGACCCCCACCCGGGCCCCTGGGCCCAGGTGGGGGTACCGCCCGGGCCCCTCGGCCCAGGGGGAGAGTGCGGTGGCTGGGGGCGCCCCCAGCGGTAGCTGGGGGAGGCACGCGAGCCCAGCAAGATCCGAAAGAGACGACCCAGCCCCACCGGGCCCTCGGAGGGGGTCGGGGCCCGGCAGGGGGTCGGATCGGCCCGGGAGGGGCCGAGAAACATCAGTACACGTCGGGCACGGCGGGCAGCGCCCGCTCCGGAGTCGTCGTCCGCAGCCGATAGCTGTCGCCCTGGAGCGTCACGATCTCCGCGTGGTGCGCCACCCGGTCCACCATCGCCCGGGTGACCGGGCTGTCCCCGAACACATCGGCCCAGCGGCCGATGGGCCGGTCCCCGGTGACCACGACGGAGCCGCGCTCGTAGCGGTGCGAGACCAGCCGGAAGAGCAGACTGGTCGCCTCGGTGTCGAAGGGCAGATAGCCGATCTCGTCCACGATCAGCAGGGCGTACCGGTCGAGTGCGGCCAGTTCCTCGGTCAGCCGCCCGTCGGCGTACGCGGTGGTGAGCCGGGCGACCCACTCGGCGGCGGTCGCGAACCGCACCTCGTGGCCCGACTGACAGGCGCGCGTCCCCAGCGCGATGGCGAGATGGGTCTTGCCGGTGCCGGGCGGGCCGATCAGGACGGCGTTGCCCCGCGCGGCGAGGAAGTCCAGCTTCCCCAGCCGGGTGATGGCGTCCCAGTCGGCATGGGTCTGGCCGGAGGCGTCGTACTCCTCCAGGCTCTTGCGGGCGGGGAAGCCGGCGGCGCGGATCCGGGTCTCGACCCCGCCGGTACGGGCCTCCGCCGCCGTGGTGGTGTACGGGCGGGGGCGCCCCGGCTCGGTCCGCCCGGCCGTTTCCGCAGCGCCGGCCTGCGCGGGTACGGGGATCCGCGCGGGCCGACCGGCGGGGGCGGGCTCCCGGCTCCCCTGGATGACCACCCCGTCGGCGGGCGTCCGGCGCTCCCCGGTGGCCTGCGCGGGCAGCAGGTCCCGCAGCGCCACCGAGCTGGTGATCCCCTCCGGCAGCGCCCGTTCCGAGATGATCAGCTGGGTCGGCGAGGAGGGGCGCGGCGGACGGGGCGGGTGCGGGCCGCCGTCATGGCTGTGGTCGTGGTCGAGCCCGGGGCCGGACCCACTGGGTCGGCTGTGACGGTGGTTGCGGCTGCGCCACTCCATCGGCCCGGACATATAGGCGAGGATCGCCGCCGACAGGATGAACGCCATATGGATCACCGTGCCCCACAGCAGGGAGTGCTGGGAGGTGTGGTCCACATCCACGAACATCTGGAGCAGATGGACCGAGGAGATCCCGACGATCGCCGTCGCCAGCTTCACCTTGAGGACATTGGAGTTGACATGGGACAGCCACTCCGGCTGGTCCCGGTGGCCCTGGAGGCCGATACGCGAGACAAACGTCTCGTACCCGCCCACGATCACCATGATCAGCAGGTTGGCGATCATGACGACATCGACCAGCTTGAGGACCGCGAGCATCACATGGGTCTCATTGGCGTGGCCGGTGAGGATGTGCGCGATCAGATGCCACAACTCATGGAAGAACTTGTAGACATAGACACCCTGCGCCGCCACCAGACCGAAGTAGAGCGGGGCCTGGAGCCAGCGGGTGGCGAAGAGGGCATAGCCGAGGGAGGGAGCCGCGTAGCTTCCGATCCCCGGCTTGGACGACGGGGGGATGGAGTGATCGAGCAACGGGCATCTCCAGGTGCGAGGCGGGGACGGGCGGGGACCGTGTACACGCCCTTCAACGACGGAGCGTGGCGAGTGTCACGGAGAACAACCGCCCCGTGGAACACGGACACCACTCCAGACACCGGCAAATCCG
This sequence comes from Streptomyces sp. NPDC000594, assembly GCF_040299965.1. NCBI lineage: Bacteria > Bacillati > Actinomycetota > Actinomycetes > Kitasatosporales > Streptomycetaceae > Streptomyces > Streptomyces sp. NPDC000594. The sequence goes on from NZ_JBEPCY010000003.1 coordinate 347,433, forward strand.
CCAACTGAGCAGGTGACGGCGGGTGTTCAGGTAATGAATGCCGAACTGCCGGATGAATACGCTGCGTTACGGGAAAGAAGGTCGGCGCCGGGGCCGTCCACCCGGCGGTGAAGCGTTTCGGCCGCAAGTCGTGTTGCCGTTTCCGGGACAAGGGGGTTCCCTGGGTCCATGGACACCCCCGACGAAGAGAACGGAACCGGCGGCGGGACAGGACCGGCGGCGGGGAACGGGGCCGGACCCGGCTCGGACCCGGTCGCGCGGACCCTGAGCGAGGTGGGCCCCCGGCTCAAACGGCTGCGCACCGAGCGCGGAGTCACCCTGGCCGGGCTCGCGGAGACCACCGGGATCTCCACCAGCACCCTCTCCCGGCTGGAGTCCGGGGGCCGCCGCCCCAGCCTGGAGCTGCTGCTGCCGATCTCCCAGGCGTACCAGGTGCCGCTGGACGAGCTGGTGGGGGCGCCGGAGGTGGGCGACCCCCGGGTGCGGCTCACCCCCCGTACCGCCCATGGCACCACCATCGTCCCGCTGACCGGCCAGCCGGGGCCGCTCCAGGCGTTCAAGATGGTCATCCCGGCGACCCGGGCCACCCCGCAGCAGGTCACCCATGAGGGGTACGAGTGGCTGTACGTCCTCGCGGGACGGCTCCGGCTGGTCCTGCCGGGACACGATCTGACGCTCGGCGCGGGCGAGGCGGCCGAGTTCGACACCCGGCTGCCGCACTGGTTCGGCTCCACCGGCGAGGGGCCGGTGGAGGTGCTGAGCCTCTTCGGACGGCAGGGGGAGCGGATGCATGTACGGGCACGGCCGACCCCCCGGCGGAAACCGGAGGCATAACGGGCACCGGGGTCGCGGGGCGGGGGCGGGTAACCCGGGCGGACGCGCAACGGGTGCCACCGGGCCGTGACCGCGTCAGGGTGGGCCCAGCGGGACGCTCCCGTCCCCGGGGTCCGGCCGACGGGCCCGCCCCAGACCGCGCAGAGACAAGGACGCGCCCATGCCGGTGACCGTGACCACGCCCACCGCAACGCCCCTGACCCGCCGTCGGCGTATCGCCGCCGTGTCCGGTGTCGCGCTGCTGGTCGCCGCCGTCGCCACCATCGCGGGCTGCTCCGGTCTGGGCCGGACCGCCGTGGGGACGGTCGAGTACGAGACGGCCGCGCACCGGCATGTGCAGATCAACAGCCCCCGGGTCACGGGGTGCCACGCGGTGGAGTCGCCGGGTGCGGTACGGGTCCTGAACAACACCCTGGTCGACATGATCATGTATCCGACGGGCGACTGTTCGGGCAAGGGCTCGATCTATGTGCCGACGACGACCTCCAATGTGGTCGCGCCGGGGGCGGGGATCTGGCGGACCTACAGCTTCGTCCACTGAGCCCCGGGCCGGTCCCGGCCCCCGTTCCCATCCGGCCCGGTCCGGTCAAAGACGTCCCGCCCGGTCCGGTCAGAGCGGGCCACGACCGGTCACGGCCGTTCATCGGGCGGACAGGAACTGTTCACAGCCATTCAAGGCCGAAATTCGAGGCTCCCATTGCCTTTCTCTCCGGCGCCCACGCTATGATCACGGCATGATTACGGCTCGGTCGCCCTTCGGTGTTCCGCGGCCCCGCGCATTCCGGGGTCCGCTGCACATCGTCTGGCTGGCCCTGCTCGTTCTGGGTCTGGCGTTCGCCCATGGGGTGAACAGCGAAAGCGCGGCCCATCACCTCGCCTCCGCCGTCCCCTCTTCTTCCGCCGTGCCGCATTCCGCCGCCCCGGCGACCGGCACCGGCACGGCCGGCCTGCCGGGCCCCGAGGTCCCGCACGCCGCCACGGCTTCGCACGATCCCACGGCCCCGCACCAGGACACGGCCCCGTACGACGCGCATGCGCTGATGGCGGCCCACTCCGATGGCTCGGTCCATCCCGCCGAGCGGTGCATGCCCGGCCAGCCCCAGCTCAGCGGCGGTACGGGCACCCCGGCCCCGGAGGCGGTGACGGCCCGTTCCGGGCGGGACCGCACCACCGGCACGGCCCCGCCCGCCCGGCTCCCGGACGGGGCGACGGTCTCCGCCCACGCCCCCGTCACCGGAGTGCTGCGCATCTAGGGCCTGCCCTCCGGATCCCGCCGGGCCCGCCCCGCGCCATCCGGAACCCCCGTGCGTCCACCGTCGGGTTCCGCCCTCCCCCATCGAGAGCGCTGCGGCCGTCCCCGTACCGCACCGGCCGGTCGTGTCCCCGGTGAGGGAATTCACCGGCTTTCCGACGGACATTCATCCCCCTTGAACTCCGGCGCCTTCCCGCATTTCCGGACGAAGGCCCGCACGGAGGAACTGTGCTGCTTTCTTCTGCTCTTTTCCCGTTCCCCGAACGATTCCCGGGACGGTTCCCGGAATGGCCACCGGGACGGAAGACATCCGCGTTATGTCTTCTGCTCGCGCTGGTCGCCGGAATGCTCGGCTGCATCACCCACGGCGACCCGGGTCCCGGATCCGGGGCCGCGTCCTGGGCCGCCGGGTCCGGGTGTGCCGTCGAGTACCGGAGCGCCCGCACGGCGGTCGCGCGGGAGAGCCCCCGTACCCCCTCCCCCGTACCCGGCGGAACGGACCCCGCCCAGGCCGGACCCCCGGCGGCCGGCCGACCCGGCACCGGAACCGTCACCGGCGCCGCACCCGAGGCACGGGCCCGTGACGGCCGGGCGACCCTCGCCCTGACGGGACGCAGACGGCAGTAGGCCGGGCCGCCCCGCATCCGCCCCGAGCGGGTGCGACGCCCCGCCGTCCACCAGCCGTCCCCACCGGGAGAACACACCACGATGACCGCATCGCCCCCCACCCGTACCACCGCCGACTCCGGCACCGCGCCCGCGCCCGCCACCCGTACCGCGCTCTCGGGCCTGGTCGGCAACACCCCGCTGCTGCGGGTCACCGAGCCCTTCACCTCCGGCGACCGGGGCTTCTGGGCCAAGCTCGAAGGCTTCAACCCCGGCGGCATCAAGGACCGCCCGGGGCTCCATATGGTCGAACGCGCCCGCGCCCGGGGCGAGCTGCGCCCCGGCGGCCGGATCATCGAATCCACCAGCGGCACCCTGGGCCTCGGGCTCGCCCTCGCCGGGATGGTCCACGGCCACCCCGTCACCCTGGTCACCGACCCCGGTCTGGAGGGGTCCATGACCCGGCTGCTCACCGCGTACGGGGCCGAGGTCGTCGCCGTCCCCGAACCGCACCCCACCGGCGGCTGGCAGCAGGCCCGCCGGGACCGGGTGACCGAGCTGCTGGCGCGCCACCCCGGCTCCTGGTGCCCCGACCAGTACAACAACCCCGACAACACCGCCGCGTACACCCCGCTCGCCCTGGAGATCGCCGCCGAGCTGGGCCATGTCGACGTCCTGGTGTGCAGTGTCGGCACCGGCGGCCACTCCGGCGGGGTCTCCCGGGTGCTGCGCCAGCTCTACCCGGAGCTGCGGCTGATCGGCGTGGACACCATCGGCTCCACCATCTTCGGACAGGAGGCCCGGCCCCGGCTGATGCGCGGCCTCGGCTCCAGCATCTATCCGCGCAATGTCGCCTACGACCGCTTCGCCGAGGTCCACTGGGTGGCCCCCGCCGAGGCGGTGTGGACCTGCCGGGCGCTCGCCGCCTCCCACTACGCCACCGGCGGCTGGAGCGTCGGCGCGGTCGCCCTGGTCGCGGGGTGGCTCGCCCGGACGCTGCCCGCCGGGACCCGGATCGCGGCGGTCTTCCCCGACGGGCCCCAGCGCTATCTCGGCACCGTCTACGACGACGACTGGTGCGCCGCCCACGGTCTGCTGGAGGGCCCGCCCGCGCCGGAGCCCGAGGTGGTGGGACGGGTCGACGAGAAGGAGATCACCCGCTGGACCCGGTGCGCCTCGGTCGTCGACCCGCTGACCCTCGGGCCACGGGAGGACGGCCGATGAGGGACACCCTGCGGCAGCTGCGGTCGTACGAACGCGGGGTCCAGCTGCTGATGGTCAACCAGTTCACCATCAACCTCGGCTTCTACATGCTGATGCCGTATCTCGCCGCGCATCTGGCCGGGTCGCTGGGGCTCGCGGCCTGGCTGGTCGGACTGGTCCTGGGGGTGCGCAACTTCAGCCAGCAGGGCATGTTCCTGGTCGGCGGCGCCCTCGCGGACCGCTTCGGCTACAAGCCGCTGATCGTCGCCGGATGTCTGCTGCGGACGGTCGCGTTCGCCGCGCTGGGGCTGGTGGACTCGCTGCCCGCGCTGCTGGCGGCGAGCGCGGCCACCGGGCTCGCCGGGGCGCTCTTCAACCCCGCCGTCCGTGCCTATCTGGCGATGGACGCGGGGGAGCGGCGGGTGGAGGCGTTCGCCCTCTTCAACGTCTTCTACCAGGCGGGCATCCTGCTCGGGCCGCTGGTGGGGATGGCGCTGACCCGGGTGGGCTTCACCGTCACCTGTCTGGTGGCGGCGGGGGTGTTCGCGGTGCTGAGCCTGGTCCAGATCCGCGCCCTGCCCGCACGGCGGGGCACCGCGCCCCGGGAGGGGGCGGGGACGCTCCGCTCCGCCTGGCGGGGGATCCTCGGCAACCGGCCCTTCCTGCTCTTCGCCACCGCGATGATCGGCTCGTATGTGCTGACCTTCCAGGTCTATCTGGCGCTGCCGCTGGAGGTCCGGCGGATCGGCGGGGACGGGGACGCCGGTACGGCGGCGGTGGCGGTGCTCTTCGCCGTCTCCGGGCTGACCACGATCCTCTTCCAGACCCGGGTCACCGCCTGGTGCCGGGCCAGGGCGGAGCCGGGGCGGGCGCTGGTGTGGGGGCTGCTGACGATGGGCGCGGCCTTCCTGCCGCTCCTCGCGGCGGTGGCGGTCCCGGTCCCGCAGGGCGGCGGGGCGGGGCGGTGGCTGCTCGCGGCCGGGCCGCCGGTGCTGGCCGCGCTGCTGCTCGCGGTGGGGACGATGATCGCGTACCCGTTCGAGATGGACACCATCGTCCGGCTCTCCGGGGACCGGCTGGTCGCCACGCACTACGGGCTCTACAACACGATCTGCGGGGTCGGGATCACCCTGGGCAATCTGCTCACGGGCGCGGCGCTGGACACGGCCCGGGAGGCGGGGCTGCCCGCGCTGCCCTGGCTGGCGCTGACCGCCCTCGGGCTGCTGTGCGCGCTGGCGCTGCACACCCTGCACCGTACGGGCCGGCTGACCGCGCCCGTACCGGTGGCCGGCGCGGTCTGACGTCGTCCTTTACGGGGGCGGGCCCGCTCGTAGGGTCCGCCCCCCTTCCACCTGTTCCGTGGGAACGACGACCGGCGCCCATCCGTTCGATATCCGGTACCCGATATCCCTGGTACCGGGATCACGCACGGCTCATCACGCACGGCTCATCGCAGACCAGCGAGACAAGGAACGCGCATGTTCGAACTCGTCACTCCGATCAGGACCGAGCGTCTGGTCCTCCGCCCGTTCACCGCCGGGGACGAGGAGGACATGCTGGAGTTCGAGTCCCGCGAGGATGTCGCCCGCTATCTCTTCAACGAGCCCCGCACCCGCGAGGACAACGCCCGGGAACTGGCCGCCCGGACCGGCCGTACCGCGCTCCGCAAGGAGAAGGACGAGCTGATCGCCGCCGTGGAGCTGGACGGCAAGGTCATCGGCTATGTCCTGCTGATCTGGCTGAGCGAGGAGCACCGCCAGGGCGAGTTCGGCTATGTGTTCCACCCCGGCTTCGGCGGCAAGGGCTATGCCACGGAGGCGGCGGCGGAGATGCTCCGGGTCGCCTTCGACCGGCTGGACCTCCACCGGGTCATCGGCCGCTGCGACCCGCGCAACACGGGCTCGGCGCGGGTGATGGAGCGGCTGGGGATGCGCCAGGAGGCGCACTTCGTGGAGTCCGAGATCTTCAAGGGCGAGTGGGGCGGGGAGCTGCACTACGCGATGCTCGCCCGCGAGTGGCGGGCCCGGGCCTGACCCGCGCGGGAGGTCAGTTCTCCGGCGGGGTCCAGCCCTGGGTGCGGAGGACGGCGGTGATGTCGGGGGCCCGGTAGTGGGGGCCCTTGAGGACCTTGCCGTCGGGGCGGCGGACGGGGGTGGCGTCGGGGCCGAGCTTGGACATATTGGCGCGGTGGACCTCGGCGATCACCTGGTCGAGGTCGATGCCGTGGACCAGGGCGGTGCCGTACGCGATGTAGACGAGGTCGGCCAGCTCCTGGGCGAGGCTGTCCAGCGGGCCGTCGACCGCGACCTCGGCCACCTCGGCGAACTCCTCGGCGAGAAGGTCCTGGCGGTGGGCGGCGAGCGGGGCCGGGATCTCGGCGGGGGCGGTGCGGGCGTCGAGCCCGAAGGCGTGGTGGAACTGCTGGACCAGGGCGGCGGGCGACTGTCGCATGCGACGACTGTACGGCGGCGACTGTACGGGGCGGGGGTACGGGGGGCAGGGCCGTGGCGCTGTCCCCCGTACCCCCATCACGTCCGTACCCCCGTACCCCCCGGTCAGCGGCCCCGGCGGGCGCGGGCGTGGCGGAGGAGGGTCAGTCCGATCGCGATCAGCGCCAGGCTGAGCAGGGCCGCGCTGAGGGTGTGGCCGCCGGTGTCGGAGAGCACCCCCGGGGAGTCCTCGGCGCGGGCGGCGCGCTCCCGGGCGTCCGTCGCGCCGTCGGGGGTCCGGCCGCCCTGGGGTGCCGGGCCGCCGGCCTCGGCGGCGGTGTCGGCCGGGGGGTCGCCGGGGCCGCCCGTGACCGGGGCATGGGTGAACTCCGCCCGGCGCAGCAGGATCCCGCCGGCCGTACCGGTGCCGCCGATGGTGAGCCGGTCGAGCCGGGCCGGGTCCACGCCCCGGAAGCGTTCCAGCGGCACCCGGACGGTGCCGATCTGGAAGCCGGTGGACCGTTCGCCCCGGGCGACATTGGTGAGCGCCGGATCGCTCGCGGGCACCTCCACGGTGGCGGTGCGCCCGGTGGTGTCCCGCAGGGTCAGCCGGAGCGGGGTGCCCGGGGAGCGTTCGCCGGTGGCGCCGAAGGGGGCGAGGTGCAGGGCGAGCCCGTCGGGGGCGTGCCAGAGCCGCAGCGGGACCCGCAGGGCGCCGTTCCTCTTCCACCGCAGCTGGAGGAGGTTGGTGGTGGAGTCCACCACTCCCATGGCGGGGTCGGCGCAGGTGCCGGACCGGCGGGTGGGGTCCATCGGGTGGTGGTAGCGGCAGGTCCGGGCGGTGGCGTCGCCCGTCGCCGACCAGGTGACCCGCGCTTTCCCGGGGGCGGTGCCCGCGCGGGGCAGGGCGACGACGGTCTCCCGGCGGGCGGAGGGCGTGCCGGGGATCAGCCAGCGGGCGGGGACTTCGCCGAAGGTACGGGGCACCGCCGCCCCGATGTCGTCCAGTGCGGCGATCCCGGTGCGCCGGCCCGGCCCCGTGGTCCCGTCCAGCCAGGCGGTGACCGTGTCGACCAGCAGCTTCTCGTGCCGGGCCGGGCCCGGGCAGCCGCGGTCGCAGCCGGTCCGCTCGTCGGCGCGTACGGCGGAGAGGGCGCGGTTCATGTAGTTGTGGCCGAAGCCGCGCAGGGTGACCGCCCCGGCGGGGGCGGTCCGCCGCTGTCCGAGGTGGTCGGAGAGGTACTGGTTTCCCGCGATGCCCACATCGCCGTCGTCGGCGCTGACCACGGTCAGCCAGGGGATGTCCGCCGGGGGTGCGCTCATGGGCCCGTACGGGTCCTCCGCCGAGGTCTCCAGCGCGGGCTGGAGCAGATACTGGCTGGTGATCCGGGTGGGGCCGGAGGCCCAGCGGCGGGCCATCGGCTCGGCCGCGTAGCCGGAGCGGGAGTGGGTGACCAGGGCCGCCGTCCGCAGGTCGACCCGGCCGCGCAGCGGGATGCCGAAGGTGTCGCCGCCGTGGGCCACGGCCCGTGCCAGGGCGTCCCGTTGCCGCCCGAAGACCGCGAGGACCGCGTCGACCTGGTCGTACGCGCCTTCGACCTGGTCCCCGACCCAGACCGGTCCGAGGTCGGGGATCAGGGTGGTGTATCCCTCGCGGGCCAGTGCCTCGGCGGCGTAGCGCCAGCCCCGGTCGTAGCGGACCTCCTGGCTGCCCGCCGGGCAGGGGTAGGCGAAGGTGCCGCCCTCGGCGAGGTCGCCGTCGGCGCAGTTGCCGGAGCGGAGATGGCTCATCAGCACCAGCCGGGTGTCCCGGCCGGAGGCGGGCAGTACCAACTGGCCGCGCACCGGGGCGTGGAAACCGCCGCCGCCGGGCAGGGCGAGGTCGCCGAGGTCGAACTCGACGGCGGTGAAGCCCTTGCCCCGGGTGACCGACGGCCGGGCGGGGCGCCGGTCGCGGGGGGAGTGCGGGCCGTCCGCGACATCGCCCGTCTCCTCGTCGGCGGTGTCGGGGGCGGGCGGCTCCGCGTCGCCGTCGCGGGCGGCCCCGGCCGCGGTGGGCGGCGCGGGTGCGGGGTCCTGACCGGCGGTGGCGGGCGGGGTCGCGCGCGGCGCCGCCGGAACGGACGGACGCGCCGCGCCGGAGGCGGTGTGGACCGGCTGCGGGTACGGGCCCGTCCCCACGCCGTCGGCGGCGGCCCCGCGCTGGTCCCGCGGGAGCGCCGGAACCGGTACGGAGGGGGCCACCACCCCCGGCACCGGGTCCCGTTCGGTCCCGGACGCCGCGAGCGCGGGGACCGTACCCCCGGCGACCGCCGCCGTCACCGCGAGCGCCACCGCGCCGAACAGCCGGGTGTACCGGCGTCCCCCCGGCACGGCGCCCCTCGGCACCTTCACTGACATCCGCCCTCCCTGGACCAACCGCGCCCGGGGCCGCCACTCACCGTGGGGAACCGGGCCTCCTGCCGATCCCGAAGATGCGGAATGTCCAGGCCCGGTTGTTCACGAACCCTCGGTAATTCCACAAATCGGACCCATGGACGGGGCCGGAGTCACGCCGTGGGGAGTGGGCACCCCCACCGAGAGTGCCGGAACCGCCCCCGTACGGAAGAGGTCCGGCGGGCGCTCACCCGTCCGCCCGCCGTTTTCACCCTTCCGCTCCGCGTGGCGCGCGGCGCTCCCGGCGGCGTTCGAACCTGAGGGCCAACGGCCTCCCCCCAAGAGATACGCCCGAGAGATCCCCCGAGAGATGACGGCCCCTCCACGAGAGAAGAGAGCGCCATGGCTGTGTCGCCGCCCTCCCGCCACGACTCCCCCATATCCCGCGCGCCCCGCGCGTCCCGCGCACACCGGCTCTCCCGGGCGGCCCGGATATCCGTCCTGGCCGCCGTGGCGACCGGGCTCGCGACCGGACCGGCCCTCGCGGCCGACACCGCCACGGACACCGCCGGGGCGGACAGTTCCGGCAAGCCGACGGTGGTCCTGGTCCATGGCGCCTTCGCCGACGCGTCGGGCTGGAACGATGTGGTCGAACGCCTCCGGCACCAGGGGTACAAGGTCATGGCCCCGGCCAACCCGCTGCGCGGACTGGGCCGCGACTCCACGTATATCGCCAGCGTCCTCAAGAGCATCGACGGCCCCATCGTCCTCGCGGGCCACTCCTACGGGGGTGCGGTCATCACCCAGGCGGCGGCTGGGAACCCGAACGTCAAGGCGCTGGTCTATGTCTCCGCCTTCATGCCCGACAAGGGGGAGACCCTGGGCGAGCTGTCCGCCCGGTTCACCGGCAGTGAGTTGCAGCCCGCGCTGCGGCCGGTCCCGTACACCGACGGCGCCACCAGCGGTCAGGACCTGTATATCCGGAACAACAAGTTCCATAGTGTCTTCGCCGCCGATCTCGCCCGGGCGGAGACCCGGGTGATGGCGGACGGGCAGCGGCCGATCGCGGCGGCCTGCTTCGAGGAGAAGGCGACCAGGGCGGCCTGGCGGGAGATCCCGTCATGGTTCGTGGTCTCCCGGCACGACAAGGCCATCGCACCGGACCTGGAGCGGTTCGAGGCCCGCCGGGCGAAGTCCCGCACGGTGGAGCTGAACTCCTCGCATGTCTCGATGATGTCCCACCCCGACGACGTCACCCAGATCATCAAGGACGCGGCGGCGGCGACCGAGTCCGAACGCCGGGCCGAACTGGCCAGCACCGGCACCCGCAGCCAGGCCCTCGCGGGCATCGGCGGCCTCGCGGGCGCGGCCCTCCTCGCGGGCGCCACCCTCCTCACCACGGCCCGCCGCACCTCCCGGCACTGACCCCCTCCCCCGGGGCCCGGCGGGCCGCACCGGACCCCGGGCGGCTCCCCGGGTCATACTGGGAGCATGAGCGTGCAGCCCTTTCCGTTTCCTGTGCCGGACGCGTTCGAGCTGCTGTGCGCCCAGTACGCACAGCGGATGCCGGGGTCCCTGGAGGAGCTGGCCGGCCCCACCGACGGAACGGTCGACCTGCCGCTGCACGTGGTCTGGTCGGGCCGCCGCTCCTACGGGCTGGAGCAGCCGCGCTCCCGGATGGGCCTGTACCGCACGGTCCTGGCCGAAGGACAGCGCCAGGACCTGATCGCGTTCCTGAACCGGGACCTGCTCATCGCGCAGTGGCCGGTGTTGCGGACGCTGATCAGCCGCCCGATCAGGGACGTGTGGGAAGCCGCTTTCCCCGAGCTCGCCTCCGCGACGGCCACGACTGCCGCGTGAACCTGACAGAACTGCACCGCCGGCTCCTGGCCGACGTGCTCACCATCGGTGCGCCGTACCCGCTTGTGATCACCGGCGGGTACGCCGTACAGGCCCATGGTCTGATCGACCGGCTCTCGCAGGACCTGGACGTCGCCACCGAGAACCCGGCCCCCATCGACGAGATCATCCGCACGGTCGGCGACGGTCTGGCCGAGCGGGGCTGGGGTGTCCGGCACATCGAGTCCAGCCCACTGTCGGGGCGGCTCATCGCCACCGACCGCGCCACCGGCGAGGAGTGCGAGGTGGATGTCCTCAAGGAAGCCTTCTGGGCGCCGCCCACGATCACCCAGTACGGTCCCGTGCTCGCCCTGGACGACGTGATCGGCACCAAGGTCCGCGCGCTCGCGGACCGCGGCGCGGTCCGCGACCTCATCGACGTCCACGCCGCGATGCGGCACCGCTCCACCGCGGAGCTGGAGAACCTCGGCCGCCGCCACGCCCGCTTCGAGTTCAGCCTCCACGACCTGCGCGACCGGCTCCAAGGCGCCGAGTGGTGGGACGACCAGGACTTCGCCGACTACGGTCTGGATCCCGAACACGTAGCGGACCTGCGCGCATGGGCACTGGCCTGGGCCACTGACCTCGACGCCCGCCTCCACCAGGACGACCACGACGCCGGTTGACGAACCCGGTGTAGGGGTGACCAAGTCCCGGCAGATACCGGGCGGATACAGATTGCCTGTATTTGCTGGACGAGGCGGGGCTGGCCTACCGGGTCGCGGACACGGGACGGGTCGGAGGAACGGGTCACCCACGCGGCGCGTGAGGTGATCCGGCAAGCCGTGCACCGGGGCCGTCCCTCACGCCTCGCCCACGCTTCACACCCAGAGCAGTCCGTGAGCGAGCCTCGTCAGTGCGTCCGGCCTGCTGCCAACCTTTGCCACAGCGGTTTCAGGCGTTGCAATTCAACTCTGCAGTAACTCAAATAGATCCAAGAACACGGACCTCTCTGATCCCGACAGCATCAAGGCGATATTGCGGTTGGCAAAGAGCCGTCATACGCTCCTGAACTGCAAACATGCCGCATGATCTTCGGGGGCCCGATGGCGCATGGTCCGAATACGGGCGGGAGCGATCAATCCGACAATATTTCACCGTTGAGCGATCCTGCGGATGAACGCCAGGAGGAGTACCGAAAGCGCCTCAAGGAATTTAATGAGATCGACAACGATCTCAAGACAGCCAGATTTCTCCAGCGGCTCTACGGACTGTGGCTAACTGGGTGGGTATCACTTGCCTTGATGCTCTGGTACACCGTCGTAACAGGCCTATGGAACTCAAACGAGACGTTTATCAAGTGGGCTGGACTCGGCATTGCAAACGCCCTTTGGGTCCTGGGCGCCAAAATGCTTCTGGCGCAGCGCAAGAAGATCGTATCCAGGGGCACGGATCTACGTAACGCATTACATGATCGACAGTCGGCTGCTGCTCAGCTCCCGCTGGAATCAGCGTCCGGTTTGCGGATTTACCGGGAGGCATCGCTCGATCTCATCGATACCTACCGGCGAAGAGCAAGCAGGAACCGGCGAGTCCACAACCTGTTCCAGCTAATCATCATTAGTGGCTCGATCGTGACATCCACGCTGACTGCCATGAACCCGGGCCGTAACGATGTCCTGGCCATCGTGACATCGGCGCTGAGTGCCCTCGTCGGCATATCGGCCGGGATCACCGGCTACTTCAAGTTCCGCGAACGCGGCTCGACTTCACAGTCGACCGCCGACGACATTGAGAGGCACTACAACGCCTCGCAGTTCCGCCTCGATGACTACGCACAGGATGCCTCGGAGGCCGACCGGTTGCGCCGGTACGCCGGCATCGTGGAGCGCCTCAAGGAAGAACAGCGCAAACGAGAACTGCAGCTCGAACAGTCCAGTTCGCATGGCGACGAGCGAGCCAACTGATGAGCCACAGGCGAGCGGGCCGTCTGCACGAACCGGCAGGCTCCGTCGGGGAGCTCTCATGAGCCTTCTCGCGCGATGTCTGTTCGCGCCTCTGCGGCAGTGGCGCAGCCGTCGCCTGATGGCTGCGCACGGGTCCGCTCTGTCCCACCTGCAGGCCTGGTGCCTGGTCGCCCTCGCTCACGATCCCGGCGATCTGCCCTACATACACGCTCTGGTAGGACGACAGGGGAGACAGACGCGGACGGCCGCACCACCTGGAGTCCTGCTGGATGTGTGGTCCTCGCTCGACCCTGCAGAACAGCGTCGGCGCCGGGCGTGGCTGGCCAAATACCGGCAGACACCACTCTCCCGGCTAGGTGTTTCCGAGGAACTCATCGAGCTGGCGGGCCTCCACATCGTTGAATGGGCCCTGCCACCGGGATGCACGGCGAATTCCCTGGTCGTTCAGTACCGGCCAGGGCCACCTCGACACTTCTGATACTCAGCGGTACTTCGCATACGGGCCCATGAGACCTGTTCGGTCGGGCCGACGGCACTCGCCGACCCAGCCGCCGGGGCGGGACCCGCGACATTGACTGTGGTGGAGCGATCGCCAGCGGGGTCGAGACCTTCGACGGGTGTGGGAGAACGGTCCGCGGTTGCAACCTCCAAGCCCTCAGAGGTGCAGGGCGGGTTGCGGATTGCCGTGTTTGGGGTGCGCAGGTAGACGGCCTGGCACTCACGACTGCCAGGGCATCGAGATCAGGGCTCAACGCGACAGGCTGGTTCGTCTACCCGTGCTCCGTCCGGACGGGCTGCCCGGACGGCGGATCGGCAGCACCTGGCCCTCTGAAGGGGAGACGAGGGTCGCTGGGGATGCCCCCCCTGTGTGGTGCAGCGCGACAGAGGTGGTCCCGGACGAGGGGTGGGCGCGTCAGTTCTCTGGTGCCCCTGAACTCATCCCATTCGGCTGGTGTACGCCGACTGGTGGATCACAGACCGGACACCTTGCCGAGCTTGATCGAAAGGATGGACACCGCGCCATACCCCCCGGAGGGCCATTCCTCCGGGGGCAACCGGGCGCCCCCGCGCGGCCCGCCGCGATCGGCTTCGGCGCGCTCCAGCAGTTTCGTGCTCTATAGCGCAGGACGCCACCTCGCCATGATCCACACTTGGTCAGCAGGATGGCCCCCAAAGAAACGTCCTGAGCTGGACAGATGCCTCACGAGTACGGTGCGGAGGGGCAATGGGCGCGGGGCACGCGTTCAGTGGCGGGCGATGAAATCCAGTGCGGCGGCGTTCAGCGCCGAGGGGTTCTCCTCGTGCATCAGGTGCGAGGCGTGCAGGATCCTGACCCGTTCCGCGGCCGGGAGCAGTTCGCCCAGGCGGTCGCTGAGGCGGTGCAGCACGGGGGCGCTGTGGGCGCCGGTCACCAGGAGGACGGGGGTGGTCAGGCGGGCCACCGCCGCCGGGTCGACGGCGGGGAAGCCCGCGCCGAAGAGCCCCGCCTTCAGCGCGGAGAGGTTCTCCCGCATCTGGGGCAGGCGCTCCGGGCGCAGCGCCGCGTACGCCCGGCGGTCCAGCACCCCGTGGAGGAAGATCCGCATCGCCCGCTCGTCGTGGCCCGCGTGGAACGCCCGGCCCGCCGGGAGCACCGTCCCCAGCTGGAAGCGGAGCAGATCCCTCAGCACGGCGGGGCGCCGGGCCAGCAGCCGGAGTTCGGCGACATGCGGCGGATCGCTCAGATAGAGCGGGAGGACGGGCGGCTCCTCGAGGACCAGGCTGCGGACCGCCCCCGGGCTGCGCACCGCCGCCAGCAGGGCGATGAACGCGCCCCAGGAGTTCCCCACCAGATGCGCCGGGGCGGCCCCGAGCCGGTCCAGCAGGGCGAGCAGATCCCCGACATGGGGACCCATCGGGTTGAGCGTGCCGGGCGGGACGTCCGCGCCCGGGCGGGCGTACCGCCTGCTGTAGGCGATGGCCCGGTAGGCGTGCCCGAAGGCGGGCAGCTGCCGCTCCCAGGTGCGCAGATCGCTGAGGTCGCCATGGACGAAGACCACCGGATCGCCGTCGCCGGTCTCCCGGTAGGTGAGGGTGACCCCGTTCACCCCGGCGGTCCGCAGCTCCTCGCCGGGGTCCTCGCCGTACTCCCCGGCCGGCGTGCCCGCGGTCATACCCGCAGCCCCAGCACGTCCGGCGCGTTGGTGTCGAGGATGCGCCGGCTCTGCCCCTCGGGCAGCCCCGCGTGCTCGACATAGGCGACGGCGGTACGGAACAGGTCGCCGGACTCGTACGGGAAGTCCGTGCCCAGCAGGATCCGGTCGGCGCCGAACGACTGCACGGCGGCCACCAGGGCGGGGGTGTGGCCATGGCCCACGCTGTCGTACCAGAGCCGCCGGGCGGCGGCGCTCGGTGCCTCCGGGGTGTCGGGTGTCTCCCAGCCGTACTGGTTGTCGGCGCGCTGGAGCAGCATCGGCAGGGCGCCGCCGAGGTGCGAGGCGATGATCCGCATCCCCGGGTAGCGGCTGGGGATGCCCGCCCGGATGAGATGCATGATGGCGATCGTGTCCTCGATGGGCGCGCCGATCTGCCAGGTCAGCCCGTGCTCGGAGATCAGCGGGGTGCCCGCGCCGCACCCCGCCGGGTGGATGTAGAGCACCGACTCGCGCCGGTCCAGCTCCTCGTAGACGGGTTCGAAGGCGGGGTCGGCGATGGAACGGCCGAGGACCGTGGTGGTGATGGCGACGCCGACCATGGCCAGCTGGTCCAGGACCCGTACCAGCTCCTCCAGGGCCGCGTCGGTGTGCGGGAAGGGGAGCGAGCCGAACGCGAGGAAGCGGTCCGGCCAGCGCCGTTGGGCCTCCGCGTACTCGTCGTTGACATACCGTGCCGCCCGGACCGCGTGCTGCACCTGGGGCAGATGGGGCGACTGGGGCGGCGCGGAGAGCACCTGATGGGTCACCCCCGCCGAGTCCATCAGGGCGAACCGCGCCTCGATCTCGGCCTCGGTGGGCCCGGCGCCGGTGCCCCGCTGGGTGGCGGTGTCGGTCTTCCCGTACCCCTCCAGCAGATCCAGATACGCCTCCGACCACAGATGGGCGTGGACATCGATCCTCATCGGGGGGTCCTTCCGTCGGTACGCGGTCCCTCGCCCCCTCGGCGGCACGGACGGCGGTCCCGGCACCGGCCCTGCCCGCCCCCTGAGCCTGCTCTTCCCGGTGGCCCCGGCGGTGTAACGGCCGACCGGGCGGGCGCGGGACCGGATGGCGTAACCGCGGGTGCGGGGCGGCCCGTCGCCTCCTTGACTGGTGGCGACGGTGGCCGGACAGGAGGAGGCGGGCGGACGTGAACGGTCGGTGGCGGCGGAGCCGGGAGCAGCGGGGGCAACGGTGGCGGCGGAGCGCGGTCGCGGCCGGGCTCACGATGGCGCTGGGGGCCGGGGCGGCGGGCTGCTCCGACGACGGAGGCACCACGAGCCCCGCGGAGCTGGCGTCGAAGGCGGCCTCGGCCGCGGGCCGGGCCACGGCGGCGGCCTCGTCGGCGGTGGCGGAGGCGTCCCGCGCGGTGGAGTCCGCCGGGGCGAAGGTGACCGGGGCGGCCTCGCAGGTGGCCTCCGCGGTGGCGTCGGCGACGGCGGCGGCCGACAAGAAACTCGCGGACATCAAGGGCGGGGTGGACGCCAAGGGCGAGATCACCCTCGGCAAGCCGGTCACGGCGGGCGACGGCCGTACCTCGGTGGAGGTGACCGCGCGGAACACGGCGGACGGGTCCAAGTCCTTCGCGGTCCAGGTCGACTTCCGGGACTCCGGCGGGAATCTCCTCGACGCGGCCGTGGTGGAGGTCAAGGACGTGGCCGAGGGCCGGACGGGCTCGGCCACCGCGCTCAGCAACCGTTCGCTGTCCGGTGCGGTCAAGGCCGAGGTGGGCAGGGCGATCCGCTACTGAGCCCGCCCCGTCCGGAACGCGGGGGTGCGGGCCCCTGTACGGACGTCCGGGCGGTCCTTCGGGTGGGCCGAGGCCCACGGGCTCCGGCCATTCCTTGGCCGGATGGTGAGAAACCCCCTGGCCGGATGTAGCAGACATCCATCTACACTTAGCCAAGCCTTACCAAACCACGCCGGATAGGTCGACCCCTGCCCGGCGCGCGCCGACTGTTCATCAGAAGTCCTGTTCGCCCGCACGAAAGCAGACGTTCATGATCAGCAAGTCCTCCTCGCGCCGTGGTGCGCTCATCCTGGCCGCCGCGCTCGCGGGTGCGCTGACGCTCACCGCCTGCGGCTCCTCGGACTCCGGCTCCGGCGACAGCAAGGACAAGGGCGCGAAGGACAAGGCCGCCAGTGCGGAGAAGGTCGTCAAGACCGCGATGGGCGATGTGAAGGTCGCCGCCGAGCCCAAGCGGGTCGTCGTCCTCGACACCGCCGAGCTGGACTCGGTCGTCACCCTCGGGGTCAAGCCGGTGGGCGCGACCCGTACCGACACCGCCTCCGGCTTCCCCGAGCACCTGCCCAAGGACATGGTGGACGGGGTGAAGATCGTCGGCGAGATGCCCGACCCCAACCTGGAGACGATCGCCGCCCTCGACCCCGATCTGATCCTCACCAGCAAGCTGCGCCACGGCGACAAGTACGAGCAGCTCAAGGCCATCGCCCCGACGGTGATGACCGAGGAGACCGGCCTGCCGTGGAAGGAGAACTTCCTGAAGCACGCCGAGGCCCTGGGCAAGGAGACCGAGGCGCAGACGGCGATCGAGGGCTACAAGAAGCGGAGCGCCGAGGTCACCGAGGCGCTGGGCGGCAAGGAGAAGGCCGCCGCCACCGAGGTGAACATGGTCCGCTTCATCGAGGGCGCGGACATCCGCATCTACGGCAAGCAGAACTACATCGGCACCATCCTGACCGATGTGGGCCTCGGCCGCCCGGCCATCACCGACAAGGCCGAGGACGGCTTCATGGTGAACGTCAGCCCGGAGAAGATCGACCAGGCCGAGGCCGATGTCATCTTCCACTCCACCATCGGTGACCCGAAGAAGGCGAAGGCCACCCAGGTGCTCGGCGGCCCGCTGTGGAAGGGTCTGGACGCGGTGAAGAACGACAAGGTCTTCCCGGTCAAGGACGAGCTGTGGATCCAGGGCATCGGCTACACCGCCGCCAACCTGATCCTGGGCGAGCTGGAGACCGCGCTGACCAAGTGAGCCACCACCGGGTGACCGGGCCGCGACGGCGGCCGGGCCACCCGGTGTCCGGGCGTCGCCGCGCCGGTGGGATCCGACCCCCTCACCCGGGTCCCACCGGCGCGGTGGCATGTCCGGGCGAGGGAGTCCGGTGATCGGAGCGGTCGGGGCGGGCGGCGCGTGCCGGGACGCACCCGGCGGACTGCCGCCCGCCCCCCGGACTCAGCCGGGGTCCCAGCCGTCACCGGGATCGCCGGTGACCAGGGGAACGGAAACGGAAACGGTGACTGACAGGAAACCGTAGGTGGTGAACATCGTCCTACCTCACTTCGTCTGTGTGTACGTGGGGGAGAGCGCGCGACTCAGGCGCGGGATCCGTCCGGACACCGCCGCCCGGCGCACCGGCCGGGAGTGACACCGCCGGCGGACGCGAGAAGCGTCCGCGGCCTGTGTGGCTCGTGCGGCATCCCAGGGAGCGCCCGCGAACCCGCCGGGCAGCGGAGTCCGGCGCGAACGGCGCGCGGGGCGCGGTCCGCCGGCTGGACAAGGGTGGGGATCATCGTGGGTCACCTCCTGGTCCGGGCCCGGGGGCACGGAGCGGTGTGTCGGTACGGATACGGGTACGGGCGGGCCCGTCCGTTCGGTACGGGTGGCGGCGGGCGGCCCCCGGTCCGCACGGCACACCGGTCCCGCCGGCGGAGGCGGGGAAGGGGCCGTGAGAGGTACGGGAGTACGCCCGGGCAGGGCCGTCGCACGGTGTGCCGGTGGGCACGCCGGGGACAGGGTCCGGTACGGAAGACGGAGCGGGGCAAAGGCCCACAGGGCCCGGTACGAAGGTCGCGGAGCAGCCTCGGCAGAGGGGCCCGCGGGGCGAGCCAGGAGGCTCACCAGAGGGTGGCGGAGTTCGCCTTTCCGGTCGTCATGAGAACGATCGTGGCAGGGGCGGGGGGATCTGCCAAGCGGTTTACGGAGTGATCGAAACCTTGCGGAAGCCCTGGTTCCGGGGCCGGTCCCGGTCACCCCGGGGGACATTCGGGGGGAGCGTTCGAAGCCCTGCCGCGCACCCCCGTACACCGTGAATGCGCCCCTTCAGGAACTACCGTTCGGGGAAAGCCGGGGCTATGGACGGACGCACCGCTTCCGGAGAGACTGAGGCGCATCACGGCGCACCGCGCGGGACTTCCTCGATCGATGAGAGGAGCATCGGCGGACCATGAAGGGTGAATCCGGGGAAAACCCCTCCGTTCCTTCCCGTCCGGGAACGGCTCCTTCCCGCTCAGACCCGGCGGCGGTCTTTCGGCCGCCGTACGGGGGGAGTTCGGCGTGTTCCCCTGCCGCCCGCCGCTCTGCCGCCGCCACCCGCTCCGAGCTGGTGAAACCCTTACGGGACCAGGCATCGGACGGGGTGCGCCGGACCGTGGTCCGCTTACCGGAGCCCACACCGGAACGTGTACCGGAACGCGCGCCGGACGATACGCCGGGCCGTGCGCCGGGCGGCATCCCGCGCCTGGCATATGCGCCGATCGTGCCCCGTACACATATACCGGAACACCCGTACCACCACACCCACTTCCGGGCCGGATCGCCCGCTCGCGGGAAAGGGCGCACGGAAATCACCAGGGGAATTTCCGCGCCCGGAAATAGCGATCGGGGAAACGTACGGCGGTACGCGTTCGGTTTTCCGGACGCGTCGGCCCGTACCCGTCCCGGAAGTCACCGGAACGCCGGACCGTCCAGCGACGGAACCCCGGCAGACGCACGGCAAGGGGGATCCATGCGACACCCGTCCACGCTCACGGACGCCCGGGGCGGCGGTGCCCCGGGCGGGGCCGGCGGCGCCCCGCTCTCCCGGCGGGTCCGGCGGCTGGCGCCGTCGGCCATCGACCGGTACACGGCGGCCGGCGCCGAGGCCGCGATCGACCTCGCGCACGGCCACTGCGACTGGGACGGACCACCGCCCGGCGCGGGTCCTGGTGTGCCCGGGGACGGCCCCGCCCCGCCGCCCGGCCAGGCCCCGCCCGAGGGGCCGCTGCCGCTGCGCACCGCCGTCGCCCGCGCCCTCGCCGACCGGCTCGGACGGACGGTGGACCCCCATGAGGAGATCACCCTCACCCAGGGCACCGGGCAGGCCCTCTACACCGCGCTGCTGGTCCTGGTCGACCCCGGCGACGAGGTGATCGTCATGGAGCCGTACCACGAGGGGTTCCTGCACGCCGTGGAGTTGGCCGGGGCGCGGGTCCGGCTGGTCCGGCTGCACCCGCCGGACTGGGAGTACGACGAGCGCGAGCTGCGGGCCGCCTTCACCGGCCGCACCCGGGCGGTGATCGTCAACTCGCCCCAC
This sequence comes from Streptomyces sp. NPDC000594, assembly GCF_040299965.1. NCBI lineage: Bacteria > Bacillati > Actinomycetota > Actinomycetes > Kitasatosporales > Streptomycetaceae > Streptomyces > Streptomyces sp. NPDC000594. Next base: position 367,429 of record NZ_JBEPCY010000003.1, read on the forward strand.
AACCCCACCGGGCGGGTCCTGACCCCGGCCGAGACCCGCACCCTGACCGCGCTCTGCGCGGAGCACCGTACCGCCGTCGTCAGCGACGAGTCCTACGCGGCGATGGTCTACGAGGGGGCGCACACCTCCCCCTGGCAGTTCCCCGAGGGGCGGGAGCGCACGGTGGTGATCGGCAGTCTCTCGCTGAGCCATCGCACGGCGGGCCGGCGGATCGGGTATCTGGCCGCCCCGGCCCGCCTCACCGACCGGCTGCGGCTGGTCCAGCGGACGGTCTCCCGCTGCGCGCCGCCGATCGCCCCGGGTCAGGCGGCGGCACTCGCCCGGGCCGACTTCTCGCCCGCGTACCACCGGGGGCTGAGCGAGGAGTTACGCCGCAAGCGGGATCTGCTGGTGGGCGCGCTCAATGACGCGGGGCTGCCGACCCCCCTGCCGCAGGGGGCGGTCTTCGCCTTCTCGGGGACCCTGGGCCGGAACAGCGAGCGGCTGGCACAGGCGCTGGTACGGGATCTCTCGCTGGCGGCCGTCCCGGGGACCTGCTTCTTCGCGGGGCCGCAGCGGGGCAGCGGGATGGTGCGCTTCTGCTTCGCCCGGCGGGAGGAGACGCTGGCGGCGGCGGTGGCGGGGCTGCCGCTGCTGCGGTCGGGGGGTGTGGTGGTCTGAGCGGGCCGGCCCGGGGGGCCGGGCGGGGGGGAAGTCGGGCGGAGGCGAATGGAACCATTCCTTCCTTTTTCGTATCTTCTCTCCCGTGAAGACCGCGAAGCTCCGCCCCCTGGGCCTGACCGCGACGGCCGCCGCCGTCGCCCTGGCCCTCACCGCCGCGACCGCCCCCACCGCGGGCGCGGCCCCGACCGCCCCCCGGCCCGCCTCCTCCGGAAAGGCGCTGCTGACCTCGTACAAGCTCGCCCCGGGCCTGTTGCGGATCACCGGCGGCCGGACGGCGGGCAACCCCTCGCAGTTCCATGGCGTCCTCGGCGTCCCGAAGGGCAAGGGCCCCCACCCGGTCGTGGTCGTCCTGCACGGCGCCCACCACAACTGTGTCCGCCCCGGGAACCCGTATGTGGCCAAGAAGCCCGTGAAGACCACCTGGCCGCTGGTCTGCGCCAAGCCCGGCGCCCCCGCGAAGGGCGGCCTCGGCCCGGACTATCTGCGCCAGAACACCGGCCAGGCACACCTGGTCGAGGAGCTGACCCGGAAGGGCTTCGCCGCCGTCGCCATCGATGTCGTCTCGCCCGAGATCTGGTGGGGCGGCGAGACCGACGCCGAGAAGGGCTACACCGATCTCATCGACGCCCATCTGCGGCTGCTCACCGATCTGAACAAGGGGAAGAACCACGGGCTGCGGCTCACGGGCGTGAAGGGCCGGCTCGACACCTCCCGGGTGGCCCTCGTCGGCCACAGCCGGGGCGGCGGCCATGTCCTCTCCCCGCGCGCGGCGAAGCGCCCCGGCCTCTTCGGCGCGGTGGCGATCCAGCCCGCCGAGACCGGCGAGCGGGCCACCCACAAGGTCCCCGTCCTCAATATCCGGGGCGCCTGCGACGAGGATGTCTCCCCCACCGCCGGGCTGGACACCATGAAGCGGCTCGCGCGCTCCGGGAAGACCGAGGTCGCCGCCGATGTGCTGCTCGCGGGCACCGGCCACCGGATGCTCAACACCAACCTCTCGGCGACCGACCCCGGCGGCTCCATCGGCGACTGCAAGGCCGCCAAGGTCGCCTCCCCGTCGGCCGCCCGCGCCCAGACCGCGCTGCTCACGGCGGACTTCCTCGCCCAGGCGCTGAAGAAGTCCACCTCCTACCGGCTGCCGGTGCTCGCCAAGCCCGCCGCCAAGGCCGTCAACCTCAACGCCAAGGGCCCGGCCGTCACCCTGCGGAAGGTGACCACCAGGCCCTCGTACACCGAGCCCCACCGGATTCCCCTGGTCTCCTCGGAGCAGCGGATCCTGCCCGCGATCCCGAAGTCGCTGAAGATCTTCAAGGAGCCGGACGCGGGGATCTGACCCTTCCGGATGCCGCCCGCCGGTCCGGTCGTCAGCCCCTTCCGGAAGGCTCCACCGGCGCCACCGGGGCCAGGGTCAGCAGCCCGCAGCCGTACGCCTTCGACGGGCCGATCCCGCCCAGCAGCCGCGCGGCGAGACCGGCGGGGTCGGTGACCCGCAGCCGGCCCTCGAAGGTGGCGCTGTGAAAGGTGACCTGGACGCCCGAGTCGCTCTTGCGGAAGGAGTGCCGGTGCCGGGCGGTGATCCGTACCTCCCGCGCGGGGTCGCGCTCCGGACCCTCCGGCGCGGGGTCACGTTCCGGACCCTCCGGCGGGAGCGCCGGGCCGGTGTCCGCCGCGAGGAACCCCGGGGCGGGCGCGTCGGTCCGGGAGACGGGCACCTCGAAGCCCCAGGCCCCGGTGCGCCGCAGAAACCAGTCCAGCTGGGTCGCCGCGGTGCGGTGGGCCAGCCGGAAGCCGCGCATCCGCTCCCCCTCCCCCCGGGCCTCGATCCGCAGCTTCTGCGCCGTGGTCGGCTTGAGCGGCGCGACGGTGCTCTGTACGGGGTTGGCGGTCAGCCGGAACGCGTACTCCTGCCCCGCCGCGAGCCGTTCCAGCAGAGGGGCGTACGGGCGGACCACCGCATGGTCGCCGTCCGCGCCGGGCCACCCCGCCGCCTCGACGATGTGCGACCAGTCGGGCCGTTCGGGGGTGAGCACCAGCAGCCAGGGCCGGCGCGGATCGTCGGCGTCCAGGCGCCACAGCGCCCTGCCCCCGTCCGGGCCGCCGGGGATGCCGCCCAGGACGGCGCCGTGCATGGCCCGGGGGCTGGCCAGCAGCTTGCGGCTCTCCGCCCGGAGCGGGTTGATACGGACACGGGAGAGATAGGTCATCGTGGTCACCGTGGTCACCTGCCCAGCAGGGCGAAGGGGTCGTGGGCGGCGGCGTCGTCGCGGGAGGGGTGGTCGCAGGCCGGGCAGTCGTCGCGCCGCACCAGGCCGGTGGGGATCCGGACCCAGTCGCGGGTCACCCGGCGGCTGGTGAACCGGCGGTCATGGGTGCCGAAGGAGACCGGGGCGTCCTGGAGGCGGTCGTCCCCGTCCGGGTGCTCCAGGGTCAGGGAGCGGTCGATCAGCTCCGGGCCGCACGGGGTCCGGTGGGCCGCCTCGGGGCGCTCGTGGCCGAGGTGGCGCGCGTACCGCTCCCGGGCGTGGGGCGAGGCCGTCCAGGGGTGTGCCCCGAGCACCGGGGCGAGGGTGCCCTCATGGATCCCGAGGGCCACCGGCTGTACGGGGACGCAGGAGCGGCGGCCGAGCGCCAGCGGGAAGGCCGGGGCGCGGACGGCCGCGTGGAGCAGCCGGAGCAGCGCCCGGTCCCCTTCCAGGGCGGCGAGGAAGACCGCGTCCTGGAGGTAGTGGCGGGTGGTGACATGGGTGTACTTGGCGGGGGACGTGGGCCGCTGGATCCCCTTGGCGGAGACGCCCGTCTGCGGCAGCGGGACCCCCCGGTGGTCGCTGGCGATGTGATAGTCCCGCAGCAGGGTGCCGGGCTGGTCGACCCGGATGCCCAGCCGGAGTGCGCGCAGATCCGCGATGTCCGCGCCCCGGGGGCGCCCGTCGGCGGCGGCGAGCAGTCCGATCACCCCGGACTTGGTGGGCTCGGAGCCCGTCTGGCGGCTGTTGAAGGCGGAGCGGGAGCCCCAGGACTGGAGCGGGCCCGCGAGCCTCAGCAGCAGCACGGCTTCCCCCGGAGCGCTTTCGGTGCCGGTCATCGCGGGGCCCGGGTGAGCGCGGTGAGGTGGTCGCTCAGCCCGGAGAGCAGCGTGGGGAAGTCCACCGGCTCCCCGAACGCCTCCCGCAGCCGCTCGGCGGTCCCGGGGGCGTCCGTGTGGGCATGGCACACCGAGGTGAAGGAGGGCAGGTCGCCCCAGTTGCGCACGGCTCCGCTGTGCTCGGCGGCCAGCCGGTCCGCCGACTGCTCGGAGATGCCCCGGCCCGTCGGCGACACCCCGACCGGCTTCTCGAAGGCGGAGACCAGATTCACCGGCTGGTCGTCGCGGACCACGACGGCGACCAGGCTGGGCAGGGTGCGATGGGCGAAGGAGTTCACATAGCCGGAGGGGACCGAGCGGGCGAACGAGTTGACGAAGGAGCGGACCCCCTCGACGGTCGCCGGGTGGTCGCCCAGGTTCTCGTACAGCTGATGGAACCCGACCGTGGCATAGCGGTAGAGCGTCGCGGAGTTGAAACCGATGGTGCCGATCATCCCGGCACCGGGGTTGTCCTCCCGGGTCCGGTCGTCCACCGCCGTGAAGTAGTCGAACTCCAGCTCCACGGCGTGGGTGGAGAGGGCGTGGGCGACCTGGGTGGCGGCGTCGACCTTCAGGGCGTGGACATCGGCGACCATGCGGCCGAAGAGGGCGACATCGAGCGGATGCGGCTTCTTGAACGCCTCCTGGACCTTGAACGACGCCATCTCCTTCGCCAGGGAGCCGTCGTCGGCGGCGTCCAGCTCCGCGAACCGGTCCGCGATCAGACCGGCCATGGAATCCAGCTGGTCACGGCCGTAGAAGAAGAGATAGGCGGTGTCGCCGTCCTTCTTGCCCGCGCTGAGCCCCAGCGGGACGAGGAGTGCCTCGGCGAGCCGGGCGGACCGGTCGCCGGGCAGCCCGTAACGGGCCCCGATCCGTTCGGCGAGCGCGGCGGAGACCTGCCGGGTGCGGGTGGCCAGACGCTCCTTCGGGAGCAGATCGGTGAAGTGCATCCGGGTGGCGCGCTTCCACGCCTGGGAGGAGACCCGGGAGCGGCGCACCCCGCCGAACATGGCCTCCTTGGGGTTCCCCTGGTCGTCCCGGTTCAGATTGGCCGGGGGGACGGTCTGGAGGATGTGGATGTCGACATAGGCGCGGGGCGGGCCATCGGTCACGGGTTCTCCTGTGCGCGTGCGCGTTCCGGTGAGTCGGAGGCGGAGTCGGGAGCGGGCGGGGCAGCGGGTGTCCGGGCGGCGCCGGGGCGGTCGTCCTCCCAGGTGTAGTAGGCGAGCCCCCAGCTCCGGCGGACCCGCTGCCGGGACTCGGGATAGGACCAGCTCCGCAGATCCCGGGTCAGCTGGTCGTAGTCGAGCGGGATGGACTGCGCCCGCAGCTGCGGGATCAGCCCGCGCAGCCGGTACAGCAGGACCGGCACGGTGGTGGCGTTCACGGCGGCGGCGACCCGGCGGTCCAGCGCGTCATGGCTGAACTTCCCGCTTCCGCGCAGGGCCCGCAGCGCCGCGCCCACCCCGGTTCCGGTGCGGTGCATGGGCCGGCTCTGGCCCTGCTGGTGCAGCCCGTACAGCGACAGGGCACCGTGCTCGGCCTCCAGCTCGGAGGTGACCTCGCCGTCGCTGGGGCTGGTGTAGTGCTGCCAGAGGGACGGGACGGTGCCCGCCGCCCGGCCGAGTCCGGCGCGCAGCGCCGCGAGGTCCTCCCCCGGCGGGGGGTTGTCGCGGACGGGGTAGCGGTGCCAGTAGCGGCGTCTGGTCGTCCTGCTCCGGCGCGGTACCGGCGGTACCGGCGGGTCGGGTGGTGGCACGGTGGTCACCGTGGATCCCCTCCTTCTGTTCCCTCTGCCGGGCCTGTGCCCTCGGTTCCCTCTGCCGGGCCCGTGCCTTCTGTTCCCTCTGTTGGGCCCGTGCCCTGGCGCCGCCGCTCGGCCCGGCGCGGCAGGATCCCGTTCAGCGCGGTGCGGAAGGAGCGTTCGGCGGTGCTGAGGCGGTGGATCCGGTCCCTGCCGTCCCGGGCGCGGGAGGCGCTGCCCAGGAAGAGCCCCGGCGGACTCTGGGCGAGCAGCTGCTCCGCCACCTTCCAGGCCTCGCGTCCGGCCTTCTCCTCCCAGGCGTCGAGGAGCGGCTCGATCCGGTCGTACGCGTCACCGGTGCGCCGCAGCAGGGTCAGCAGCAGCCGGACCACCGGGTCGAGGGCGTGCAGCAGGCTCTCGCCCGAGTGCTGCCACTCCCGTACCGGGACCGGCTGGGCCCCGCCCGCCCGGCGGAGGTCGGCGGCGAGACGGTTGACCGCGTCCCCCAGCCGCTCGGCCTGGGCCACGGACTCGGTCAGCGCCTCCCGGACCAGGCTCTCCCGGTCCAGGGCGGCGATCGGCAGCGGGATCTCGTCGAAGAAGGTGTCCTCGACGGTGGTGAACTTGCTGTTGTACGCGACCCCGGTCAGCTCCAGCTGGAGCGGATAGTCCGGGGGCAGCAGGTCTCCGGCCTCCGCGAGTTTCACCAGGATCTGGGCGGTGTGCACGCCGCCGATATCGGTGAGGGCCTGCTCGGTCGGCCGGTCCACCGCGAGCAGCGCGTCCAGCCCCCGCCAGGCGGCGCGGCCCACCCGGTGCCGCCGGGGGCGGAGCTGGTGGGCGTCCGGGTCCTTGAGCAGCCGCTTGCGGTACGCGCTCTGGCTGTCGACGGTCCAGGCGGTGTGGAACTCGTGGTCCGGCCTGAACCGCATCCGGTCCCCCGCCGTCACGACGACGCGGTTGACGGCCCGACCGCCGTCCGGCCGCTCCTCGGGGACGAGCCGGACCCGGCGCGACTGCCAGGTCCAGGCCTCCAGCAGGCCCCGGGGGGAACGGGTGTCCCAGGCGGGGGTGGCGCAGGAGGCGGTCTCCTCGATATCGCCCTCCCGGTCCCGGCGGCTCCACTGGGGCAGATCGTCCCTGAGCCGGGTGACCCCGTGCGGGATGTTCAGCCAGAGGCTCTCGTAGAGCGTCCGGCCCATGGGCATGACCACCCCGAGCCCGCCGAGGGTGCCGATGGGGTTGCCCATGGCCCGGCCGCCCTTGGCCCGAGCATCACCGGCGGCGCCGGTCTTGATCCCGGCGGTGTCCCAGCAGTGGGTGTGCAGCAGCCAGTGGACGGCCTGACCGGGGGTGAGGTCGTACGGGTCGGCCTCGGTACGGGAGGACCAGAGCGGGACGTTGTTGCCGCTGGCCGCCGTCGCGATGATCACCGCCGAGGTCCGGGTCTCGTCCTTGTCCGTACGCAACCCCGCGACCTGGGCGAAGGGGTTGCCGGGGTCGAAGAGCCGGAAGGCGTGCGCATGGTCCGCGAAGTAGTCGTCCAGCGCGGCGGCTCCGGACCGGGGACCGCCTTCACCGCCTTCACCGCCTTCACCGCCTTCACCGCCTTCCGTGGTGACGGTGATCCCGGCGAAGCCCCCGCCCGCGTGGAACCGCTCGCCCCACTCCTGCGGACCGGACGGGAGGCCGCAGGCGTCCACGACGATCGGGAGCAGCAACTGCCGCAGCAGTGCGGGTTTCTGGGTGGGGTGCTCGACCACCAGGTCCTCGATGGTGTGGGCGGCCAGCAGCGCCTCCCGTACCCCGACCCGGTCCTCCTCGCCGTCGCGGCGGCGTACGGTGAGCCACTTCCCGTCGATCAGATCCACCGGTCGTCCCCGTTCAACTCGCTTGATCGCGCAGTCGGTTGCCCAGCCTGGCACAGGCGAACGTCGCCCGCCGGTCCCTCGTCCACCAGGCCGAGCAGCCGGTCGTACCGCACCCGGCGGCTGTGGAGAACCGCGCGGTGCTCGCTGTCCAGGACGAGGGCCTTGCTGGTGAAGAGCCGGTAGTTCGGCTCCGGCCGGCGGCCCCAGACGGGGAGCGGGTCCAGCCGGAGCGCGCCCGCGTCCCAGTAGCGCAGCGGGATCTCCACCGTCTCGCCGTGCAGCAGATCGATCAGCTCATGGTCCGAGCTGGACACCTGGCCTTCGGGGCCGAGGCTCCGGCCGCCCAGGGTGCGGTAGTCGTCGCCCTCCCGTACGAGGAGGATGGCCTCCGCCGCCGCGCGGTCGTGGAGCAGCGCGGAGAGGCCCTCGTCGCCTGCGGCGGGCGGCAGGGCCGTGTAGTGCAGCCCGCCCAGGGTCGGCGCCTGTCCGTCGCCGCGCCGGGTGAGGAGGGAGTCGGTGGCCCGGTCCGCCCGGCGCCGGTTCTCCCGGCGCCAGTGGCGGTGTTCGGCGTGGAGCGGGGCCGCCCAGCCGGGCGGCAGGCCCTCCGTCCCGTCGCCGTAGGCCTCGGCGACGAGTGCGGGGAGGTCGTCCGGCAGCCGCCAGCCGGATTCCTCCGCCGCCCGGCGGACCGCCCAGGCGGCGCGGAGCAGCGGATACCGCCCGTACAGCGCGATGGAGCGGGCGGGGAGGCGGGGCGGTTCACCGGTGGTGAGCCCGGTGATGACGACCCGGGGCGCGGAGAGGGCGGCGGGCCGGTCGGTGGCGGGGTCCCGGTGCAGCCTGCCGACCCGTTGAAGCAGCAGATCAACGGGGGCGAGATCGGTGATCAGGAGGTCCACATCGGCGTCGAAGGCCTGCTCGGCGGTCTGGTCGGCGACGACGATCAGGCGGGTGGGACGATCGGTGGCGCCGGGGGCGAGGCGGCGCAGACAGCGTTCGGCGCGGTCGGCCCGCTCCTTCTCGGTGAGCTGCCGGTGCACCAGCTCGACCTCGTTCTTGCCGGGGAACCGCTCGGCGAGGACGGCCCCGAGGGACTGGGCCCGCCGGGCGGTGTTCCGGATCACCAGGGCGCACCCGCCGTCGGCGAGCGCCTCCGCGAGCAGGTCGGCGACGGCCTCATGGTCCTCGCCGTCCGGGGCGTGTCCGGGCAGCACCTCGACCCGTACGGTCCGGCCCGCCAGCGCGCTCGGGCAGGACCGGACCTCGGCGACCGGCCCGGACCCGTCGTACCGGACGGCGTACCGGACCCCGGTGACCGAGGGATATCCGGCGGGCTCCGGCAGCTCCTCGTACCCGAACTCCTCCCGGCCCGCCGCCCCCGCCAGATAGGCACCGGCCAGGGACCGGCGCTGTGCGGCGGTGAGGGTCGCCGACAGCAGGACGACCGGGACCCGGCCCTGTCCGAGCCAGCGCAGACACTCCCGGAGGTACGGGTGGGTGTGCGCGTCGACGGCGTGGATCTCGTCGAGGACGACGACCTTGCCGAGCAGTCCGGCCATCCGCAGCATGACGAACTTGGTGCGGGTGGCGGCGTACAGCAGCTGGTCGAGGGGGCCGACGACGAAGGGGCAGAGCAGGCCCCGGCCGAAGTCGAAGAACCATTCCAGGGCGGGGAGCCGGGGATCGCCCGGGGAGCCGTCCGTCCGCGCGGCTCCGCCCGGGGGCTCCTCGCCGCAGTGGTCGACCGCGTTCCTCCGGTCGTTCTGCGGCCGGCCGATCATGGCGCTCCACGCGTGGTTGACCGTCCGGCGGCCGTGGAGCAGCGCGACATGGTCCACCAGCTCCCGGTCGATACTCCGCACCCACTCCCGGACCCGCTGGTACGCCGGATCGCAGGAGGACCAGACCGGCATCCCGACGAAGACGCCTCCGGCGCGGAAGCGGGCGGCCAGGATCTCCGCCGCCGCCAGCCCGGCCCAGGTCTTGCCCTCGCCGGGCGGCCCCTCCACGAACATCAGGCCGGGCCCGTCCAGGGCGTGGGCGGCCTCGGCGGCCAGCACCTGGAGCGGCCGGGGTGCGGCGCCGAAGCGGTGCCGGAAGTGCGCGCGGAGGCCGTCCCGCTCCGGCACCTCGATATCGGCGAACCCGCGCCGGAGCCCGATCGCCGCCCAGGCCTCCCCGGCGCGCCCGCGCGCGGTGGCCCAGGTCAGCTCGGTACCCGGGACGACACCCGGGAGGCCGCTGGCGATCCAGTCGGCCATGACGATCAGCCCGCTGATCTGGAGCTGGAGCGCGCGCGACGGCATCCGGACCGGCCGGAGCGCGGCCAGCCCGCCCCGCCCGCCGCCGCCGGAACCGGAGCCGGTACACCTGTCGTTGCCGGGACCTGGGCCCCTGCTCCCGTGGCCCTCGGGGCCGTGGTCGGCACACCCATCGTTGGCACGCCCGTCGTCTACAGGGCCGGGGCCCGTACGCCCGTCACCGCCAAGGCCGCGACCGATGTGCCCAACACCTCCGGGGCCAAGGCCCGTACGCCCGCCGCCGTCGCCACCACCGCCGGAGCCAAGCCCGGTGTACCGGTCACCACCCGGACCGGGGCCGCTGCTCCCGCCGCCCCCAGGGCCCCGACCGGCGTACCCGCCACCGGGGCTGACGCCCGTACACCCATCGCCGTCGCCCGGCCCGGCGTCACCGGGATCGATGCAGATACCCGCGTCGCCCTCAGGGCCGCGACCGGCATACCCGTCGCGTGCGGGTCCGAGGCCTGGACACCGGTCACCGCCGGGACCGCCGGGACCGCCGGGACCGCCGGGACCGCCGGGACCGCCGGGACCGCCGGGACCGCCGGGACCGCAACAGGCGTAACCGGCGCCGCCGCCCGGAACGGGGCCGCTGCTCCCGCCACCGGGGCCCGGACGCCCGTCGCCGTCGCCGTCGCCACCGACGCCGCCTCCGGGGCCAGGTCCGGCGTACCCGTCGCCGCCGGGGCAGGGGCCCGTACCCCCCTCGCGATCCCCGCCGGAGGCGAGTTCGGTGACCAGGCGGTCCAGCAGCGCGGCCCGGACCCGCGCCCACGCGTCGTCGCCGTCGAGGCGGCGCAGCCCGCCGCGTGGGGAGCGGAGGTCGTTCTCGCCCGGGAAGAAGCCGTGGTGGCCGCCGATCAGGGGCCAGACCCAGCGGATGTGGTCGGCGGACCAGCCGGCGGCGGTCAGGAGAGGGCGCAGCAGGAAGGCGCCCGCCGGGGCGTGGTCCCATTTGAAACGGGCGGGCACCCGGTCGTCCCAGCCGAGGCCCACGGTGGGCAGCTCGCCCACCAGTTCGGGGCGCTGTCGCTGATGCGCCGGGGTGGCCTTGCCGAAGTCATGGACGGCGCAGAGCCACATCAGCAGCCGGCGGCCACGGCCCGGGCCACCCGCGACCAGGTCCAGTTCGTCCCGTACGGAGCCGGGCAGGAAGTCGTCCCAGATGAGCGCCGCGACGGCCGCCGTGTCCAGCAGATGCATCAGCAGCGGATTCATCAGACCGTACTTCTTGTCCCGGTCCGGGGACTTCGCCCAGAGCAGGAGCAGCGCGCGCCCGACATCCAGCGGGCCCCGCGCCCGCATGGTGTCCCGTCGCACACCATCCCCCCGCGCGGCGTCCCGTCGCACCGCGTCCCGTCGCGTCCATCCGGCGGTCATGTTCTCCCCCTTGCCGCCCGCTACCGGGGTGACATCATGCCGCCGTGGGAGACAAGGACCTCATGGTTGGCCGCGCTCTGAGGGAGAGTTTCGGCCAGGATCTGCTGACGGACCCGATACCCGACGCCCTGGGGGCGGTGGACGTACTGCCGGTTCTCGCCCGTTCCGCCGCGTCGCCGCCGCTGGACATCGGCTGGATCGGTATCCCCTTCCCGGGGCGTACGGAGGTGGTCCCCGTGGTGTCCCCGGCGGTCCGCGCCCATCTGCACGCCCTGACCGAGGAGGCACTCGCGGCGCACCGGCCGCGCCCGGAGGTGTTCGGCTACCGCTCGGTCTCCTGGGAGTACCGGCGCGGCTACCGGGCCCGGCAGGAGCGGTTGCGGGCGCTCGGGGAGCGCGGTGACGGCTTCCGGTATGTGCTGACCCTGGATGTGCACCGCTTCTTCGGCTCCCTGCCGCCGGACGCGCTGCTCGCGGCGGAGTGGATGACGCCGGGACTCGCCGCCCGGCTGACGGAGGTGCGGGCGCGGACCGGCCGCTGTCTGCTCCCCGGTCACCGCTGGGCCAGCAGACTGGGTACGGCCGTTCTGGACCCCGTCGACACGGTCCTGGCCGATGCGGCGCCGGGCCGCTGGGCGCGCTGGGGCGACGACTGGCATGTGGTGGTGCGGGACGAGGCCGAGGGGGAGCGGATCCGTACGGCGGTGGGCGCGGCCCTGGCCGGGCTCGGGCTGTGGCTCTCGCCGGAGAAGTCCGTGGTCGGGACGGTGGGTTCGCTGCTGGGCGGCACCGCACGGGATGTCGCCGGGCCCGCCGGGGAGGTGTGGCGGCGGGGGGTCGCGGCGGACGACGCGCGGGCGCTCCGCTATGCCCTGCCCCGGCTGGCCCCCACCGGGGAGGTGAGCCGGGCGCTGCCCGGGGTGGTCCGGGAGCGGCCGGGGCTGCTGCCGCGCGCGGTCCGGTATCTGGACCGGGCGGTGGGGACGGCCGAAGGACTCACGGCGGTACGGGGGACCCTGGCGGCGACCGCCCCCGGGGACCTGTTCGCGGTGGGGCGGCTGCTGGCGCTCGCGGGCCGGCACCGGGTGGTGGCGGAGGCCGTCCCGGAGGCCCTGCTGAGGTCGGCGGCGGGCTCCGGGGTCACGGCGCTGTGCGCGCTGGCCGTACGGGCGGCGGCGGTCGGCGGCCGGCCGGACCCGCTGCCGGAGCCCCCGGAGCGGCTGCGGCCCTGGCTGGCACGGGGCGCGGATGTACGGGACTCCCCGCCGACAGTGGCGACGCTGCTGTGACCCCCGGCCGGCGCACGGAGACCGGGGCGGCGGGACTGACCACCCGGGACCGGCAGTCGCTGCGCGCGGTGGGGGCCGTACTGCACTCCCTGGTACGGCTGTTGCCACCCGGCGGCTGGCATCTCAAGGGCTCGGCGGCGCTGCTCGGCTGGACGGGCCCGGCGGCCCGGCTGCCGGAGGATGTCGACCTGTCGCTGCCGGTGGGCGCGGGCCCGTTGCTGCTCGGGGCGGCGGCGCTGCCGTCCGGTCCCGGGGGCGAGCGGATCCGGCTGCTGCGGACCGAACCGGTGGTGTTCGGCGCGCCCGACCGCCCCCCGGTCCACCGCGCCCTGGTCCAGGTCACCGGCCGGGGCCTGGCGGAGCGGCTGCTGCTGAACGTCCTGCTGGTGCCGGACGCGCGGGCCGCGCGCGACACCCGTACCGCACCGCTGGACTTCCCGTACGACGGCGGTACGGGGACGGTCGCCGTGCCCGCCGCGACGTTCGGGCGCTGTCTGGCGCAGAAGCTGTTGCGGTACACCCGCCGCCGGGAGAACGGGAAGGTCAACACCCGCTGGTCGGACCTGCTGGACTTCCTGCTGGCCGCCGACTGTACGACGGCTCCCCCGCTGCTCCTGGCGGAGCTGGCCCGCGAGGTGGCCGCCGAGTTCGCCCCCATGGGCCGCGCCTGGCCCGGTTCGCTGCCCCCGCCGCCTGCGGAGTGGCTGGACTTCTGGGACACGGCGGTCTTCCGCACCGGCCTCCCCTACGGCACCCTCCCCGACGCGGCGACCCGCCTGGCCCCCTTCTGGACCCCGGTGCTGGCGCACCCCGTCCCCCCGTACGGCCCGCTCCCCGGGTCCACTCCGGACCGCCGCTGGTCACCGGCGTCCTGGCGCTGGGAGCGGACGGACTGACGGATCCGGTGCCCGGTGCCAGGGCGGTCGCCACGGCTACGCTTCCCCGCACAGCCGGGTGTCGGGCGAGGGGGAGATCGTGGCACGACCGCTCCTGTTTCTTGATGTGGACGGACCGCTCAACCCCTATGCGGCCAAGCCGGAGAGACGCCCCGCCGGCTACATCACCATCAGGGTGCCCCGGGACAGTGGGACATCAGCGGACCACGGAGATCTCTCGCTTCGGCGGCGACCCCTGCGGGTCTGGCTCGACCCCGGGCACGGACAGGCCCTGCTCGGGCTCGGCTACGAGCTGTGCTGGGCCACCACCTGGATGGCGAAGGCCAATCGGTGGATCGCCCCGGTGCTCGGCCTTCCCGAACTCCCCTTCGTCGACTTCGGTGACGCCCTGTTCCAGAAACGTGCCGACGGGGTCCACTGGAAGACCGGTCCCCTGGTGGACCATGCCGCCGGGCGCCCGTTCGCCTGGGTGGACGACGAGCAGAGCGATCTCGACACGGCGTATGTGGCCGCCCACCACCGGGGCCCTGGGCTTCTCCACCACGTCGACCCGCGCATCGGTCTCCGCGAAGAGGACTTCCGCGCGCTGGCCGGGTTCGCCCGGTCACCGGGCACCCCGCGAGCCTCTGGCTGAGTGGCTCGGACAGGGCCTCCCCCGGCGCTCCTGTCCGTCGGGGGGCCATAGGCGCTCAGGGTGGGAAGAGCCATGCGCCCCTTCCGCTCGGGCCCGCCGCACTCCCATACAGACATCCGGATTCCGCTGCGCCGCCGCCCGACTTCCGGAAGATTGGGCGCAGTTCCCACGTACCGGAGAGTGTGGCGCGCGGGAACTCCCCACGCGCGACGTGCCACAGCATCACCACCGTGCCCTTCCGACAGAGTCCACGAGACGAGGAACGCACATCATGAGCATCGGCATACGAGCCCTGCGGTCCACGGGCGCCACCACCATCGCCCTGGCCACCGTCTGCACCCTCACGGTGGGCGCGGCCGGCCGTGCGACGGCCGACACCGGTCCGACCACGGCCCATATGGCCGTCGACCTGCCCCTGCCTCCCGGCGCCATCCGAAGCTACGCCACCGGGGTCAACGACAGCGGGGTGATCGTCGGCTACGCCGCCGACGCGGCGAACCGGTACTACCCGGTCCGCTGGAACGCGGACCTCAGCCCCACGCCACTCCCGCTGCTGTCCAGATTCCAGCTCGGCGACGCGCGGGCCATCAGCGAGGACGGCACCATCGTCGGCTCATCGGGGAGCCATCAGGTCCGCTGGGCCCCCGACGGCACGATCACCGTCATGCGGCCGCTGCCCGGGGACGCCTACGGCTATGTCTACACGATCGGCCGCACCGGTACCGCGATCGGATACTCCGCGCTCGGCGCGGCCACCCGTGCGGTGAAGTGGGGCCCGGACGGCGCTCCCGTCGCACTCCCCGCACTGAGCGGTGATGTCAACACCCGCGCCCTCTGGGTCAACAGCTCCGGCACGGTGGCCGGTCTGTCCTACTCGGCGGCCGGCGTCGCCCGCCCCGTGAAGTGGACCCCGGACGGCACTCCCGTCGCACTCGACCCGGCCTCGGCCTACCGGAATGTGTGGGTCGACGGGATCAACGACGCCGGCACCGTGCTCGGGCAGGGCGCGCCGACCGGCGGGCCGAACAACCAGAAGCACTCCCTGACCTGGAAGGCCGACGGCACCGTCACGGATCTGGGCCCGCGCTCCCGGGCGATGGCCATCAACGCCTCGGGCACCACCGTCGGTTACGGGTCAGGAGCGAACAACATCGACTACACCGCCATGAGCTGGAGCCCGGACGGCACCGCCAGGGCCATCGGCGCCGGCTACGCGTACACCCGGGCCGTCGACGTCAACGACTCCGGTGTCTCCGTCGGACACATCGGGCAGAAGGTACCGGGCGATACACGACGCCACGCCCTCCGCTGGGAGTCCGACGGGACCATGACCGACCTGGACGTGGCACCGCAGGACCACGCCTACGCCGAGCACATCAACAACGCCGGCCTGATCGTCGGCGCCCGGGTCACCTATCCGACGCCCACCAGCAGCGAGCGCTTCGCGGTGGTCTGGCGGCCATGACCACCGCCCACCGGGCGTCCGCCCCCGCCGCCCGGTCCGGTGGCAGATGCGCCCGCCACCACCCGCGCCAGCGGCGGGCATGGTCCAGATGGTGGGCCCCGGGGGTGCCGGGGCCCGCCTCGTGGAGGGTGGTCAGGAAGGCCAGGGCGGCGCGGGCGGCCTCCGGAGTGAGGGGGGTGCCGAAGGGGTGGAGGGCGGCGGAGGGGTGCGGGGTGCCCTTGAGGGTCTTGGTGACATGGAGGGCGAACCGGGCCCGGCGGGCGGCGAGGGCGGGGGCGGGGGCGCGGCCGTCCAGAGGAGCGGCACCGGCGCCGGTCGCCATCCGGCCCGTGGTCAGACGGTTGGCCGCCGTGACGGCGGACCGGGCGGTGGCGAGGTCGGCGACCGTGCCGGAGAGCCCGTCGCCCAGGGTGGCGCGGAGCCGTCCCCGGCCGGCCACCCCGTCGCTCAGCGCCCGCAGATGGTCCGCGAGCAGGCTCTCGCGGGCGAGCCGCAGGGGGTGGGCGCGGGCCAGGACGGCCGCCGGGGGGAGGGCGCGGGTGTGCCACTCCCGGGCCAGGGGGAGCAGCCGTTCGGCGTTCCCCTCGGTGAGGAGGCCGCCGCCGGGGCGGGACCGGGTGCCCCACTCGATGTCATGGACATCGGTCACCAGCAGTACCCCCGCCGCCGGCAGGGTGTCCGGCTCGTCGGCCGAGGGCACCCCGGGGAGTCGCGGGTCCTCACCGGGCCCGGCGCCTGGGGCGGTGCTCCCGGCGCCATGGGGCCGGACCAGCACCCCCGCGAGCAGGGACGCGGTCTCCCGTACGGAGAACAGCCCGGGGACCCGCACGAGGGCGCCGTCCGCGTCCTCGGGCAGCACCCCGGGGCGGTCCCGGCGGGCCCGGGCGGCCATCGCGACGGCGTAGCACGCCCGCAGCAGGGCCTCCCGCCGCGCCTCGGCGCCCCCGGCGGGCAGCAGCCGGGTCCACGCCCAGCCGTGGCGTACACCCGTACCCCCGGTGTACCGGTCCAGGGCGGGGGCGGGGGCGCCCCCGGGATGGACGAGGACCAGGTCCTTTCCGTAGTACGAGGGATGCCACCGGGCCCCCACGGCCCGGCCGACCTCCGCGAGGGCGTGGCGCACCCGGTCGAGCCCGCGCTCATGGTCCGCGCTCTCCTCCACGGTGGCGCGCAGCGCGCTGGTGACCACGGCGAGGGTCACCGGCCCGGCGGGCGGGGTCTCCGCGATCCGGGCGAGGACATCGCCGCTGTCGGGGCAGCCGGGCGGATAGCCGGGGGCGTGGCGGGGCGGCCACCGGAAGGGTTCGGTCAGCGGCGGCGTCGGGACCACCTCCCGGGGCGCCCGCGTCGGTGGAAGAGGTCCACGAAGAGGCGCCGCAGACCGGGGAAGAGGGTGACGAGCAGAAGCGAGGCCGCCCCGATCGCCAGGAGGAACCGCCAGAGGGACGCGGCACCGGCCGAGGGCAGCCCCGCCCAGACGGCGAGCCCCGCCGTCAGCGGCAGGCCGACGGCGGCGATCAGCCCCAGGCTCGCGTTGGTGGTCGCGGTCTCGGCGGCCTGGACCTGCCGGGAGAGTTCGCCCAGGTCCTGGGTGAGCCGCTGGAGCGCCTCGGGAAGCCCTGCGGCCCGCTGCCACGCCCGGGTCATCTCCGTGACGCTTTCCTGTCTGCCGAAGGTGGCCGCCCAGTAGCTCCGGCGAAATATCAGCAACTCCCGTTCGAGCTGGGCGACCTCCCGCCGCCGGGGCTCACCCCCGGCGATACGGGCCACCTCCGAGCCGAAGGCGTCCAGCATGATCTGCTGCAACCGGGCGAGCGCCAGGGCATCCGCGTAGAAGGTCGCCAGGTGGTAGCTGGTCCCCTTGTAGTAGTTGCGGGCGGGTTCGGGTTCGACACCCACGAGGGTGAGCCCGCGTGACCCCAGTGCCGCACGGACACAGTGCGGCAGCGGGAATCGGATGCCGTCCAGCTGTGCCCTGGCCTCCCCGGACGGGATGTACTGCGTGGCGTGGTGCATGGACCAGAGCCACTGGTCGAGGAGTTCCCACCCTGGTACGTCCTCCTCGTACGGCGGTGGGAGCGCTCCGCTGGGAGTGATGAAGGTGCAGTGGACCGCCTTCCGCTCCTGGACCGCGATCCGACACCCCGGGGGAAGCTGTGCCGCCGCCCAGTCACGCTGGCCCGTGTCCGAGCGGTAGGCGTTCACATCGGAGCACTCCTGGAGGGTCCTCGGCATGCGGACCGGGGGGTCGGGCGGGAGTGTGCCGTGCAGGAGGGCGACGCCATTGGCCACCAGGGGCACGTCCATGGAGCCGAGCGCGTCGAGCGCGGAGGCGTCCAGCCCGACCAGCTCGATCGCGTTCAGCACGAAGCCCGTCGGGCAGGGAGGCGGGTCGGCCACATCACGGTGCCAGCGCACCGTCGGTGTCCAGAGAAGGTCGGCGAGTTGGGTCGTGGTGTACGAGGTACGGCGCGCGGCGGTGGACACCACCCGGTCGTGGGCCCTCCCCCAGGTCCGCTCCAAGGGCCCGGCGCGGAAAGGTGCTTCCGGCGTGTCGTCCATCAGGACCGCGAAGATCAGGACGGTGTCCCTGCGCACCAGAGAGGCCGGATCGTGGCGGTCCGGTACGGGGTCCTCGGTGTCGTTCACGCCAGGCACCCCAGCGCCCGCCGCAGCAGCGCCCCGCGTTCCGCCGGGCCCACATGCCGCCAGCGCAGCGGTTCGTCCGGGGCCTCCCCCCGGATCAGGACCCGGGAGGTCCGGTGGAGCGGGGTCCCCCGGGCGACCAGGGTGATCGTGCCGTGGGGGGCGGCGGCGCGGTGGAGGGTGCGGGCGGGCATGCGGTAGCGGTCGCCCGCCGTGAGGGTGGTGGTGCGGGAGCCGGTCACCCGGACCCAGGGGGCGTCCGTGGCGTCGAGGCGGAAGCCGTCGCCGTGGGGGCGGTGGTGGACGGCCCGGTACGCGGTGGGGCGCTCGGGCTCCGTGGGCGCGGTCTCCACCAGGGTGTTGGCGAGGCCCCCGCTGAGCAGCGTGGAGGCGAAGTCCCAGCGGTGGTTGTGGATATGGGCGTCCTCGGCGCCGTCCTGCCAGATATGGAGGAAGAGCCGCCGGGCGTCCTGTGCCACCCGGGCCAGCGGAAGTTTGACGAAGCCGTTGGGGTGGGCGACGGCCGCCGGGGCCTCGGGGGGCAGCAGGCCGTCCCCGTACGCACCGCGCAGCGCGGCCCGTACCGCGCACTCGGCGAGTTCCGGTGTCACGGCGGGGATCCGGCCCCCCGGCGGCGCGGAGGCCCCGGCCGGTCCGGGCGCTGCGGTCGGGTCGGTGCGCACGGTCTCCCCCTGCCCCTCGGTGCGGTGCGGTGACGGGGGAGAGTCAAGCAGCCCGCTCCCCCGCTGACCAGCGTCGGCGGGGGAACGGGCCGGGCGGGCGCGGCAAGATCCGACAGAGACGGCCTAGCCCGCCCAGACGTCCTCGACATAGCGGTCGTCGGAGATCAGCGCGGAGAGCCAGCGCTCGGCGGACTCCTCGTCGGAGCCGGTGTGTTCGCGGTGGATCGCGCGGAAGGCGGCGCGGACGGCGGGGGCCATCAGGCGGCCGTCGCCGCAGACCCGGATCTGGGCACCGGCGGTGAGGAGCGCCCAGAGTTCGGCGGAGTCGCGCTCGATCCGGTGCTGGACCCAGCGCATCCCGTCGACCGGGGCCTTGGAGAAGGCGGGGCGCAGGCTCACCGCGCCGGCCTGCTCGGCGGCTTCGAGTTCGGCGCGGTGGAGGTAGTCGACATCGGGGTGGTCGCAGCCGAAGTAGCAGAGCAGCGGGGCCCGGTCGCCGGAGGCGGGGGCGGCCTCCCCAAGGGCGACGCGGTCGGCGACGGCGGCGCGGAAGGGGGCGAGGCCGGTCCCGGCGGAGATCAGCACGACGGGGACGGTGGGGTCGGCGGGCAGCCGGAAGGCCTCCCGGCAGGGAGAGAGCCGGCCGTGGACGGTGTCGCCGGGGGCGAGCCCCGCCAGGTAGGCGGCGCCGGTGCCCAGGAAGGTGCCCTCGCCGTCGCGGTGCGGTACGGGCTCGGCGGCGACCATCAGATCGGCGGTGGCGGGGTCGGTCGCCGGGGAGGAGGAGATGGAGTAGTGGCGCGGTGCGGTGGGGGTGAGGATGTCCAGCAACGCGGACAGCCCCGGCCGGCAGGAGGCATGGCGTTCCAGCAGGTCGGGAAGGGTTTCCCGGCCGGTCTCATGGCCCGCGAGGGCGGCGCGCTCGGGCGGGCAGGGGGTGTGTGCGGCGAGGGCGGCGGCCTGGCGGGCGGTGACGGGCCGGGTGAGTTCCACATAGTGGGTGAGCAGGGTGCGTACGGTCAGCGGCGCGTCCAGCGGGAGACACCCCGCGCGATCGGCGCCGAGGACGACCACCCGGTCGGGGTCGAGGCCGAGGGCGGTGGTGGTCCGGTCCACCAGGGCGGCCGGGTTGGCGGGGCGGATCAGCAGATGGTCGCCGGTGCGATAGGTGGTGCCCTCGGGGAGCCGCAGCCGCAGGAACCGCTTGGAGCGGCCGAGTTCATGGCCCAGGTCGGCGAGTTCGGCGGTTTCGGTCACGGTGAGGGGGAGCAGTCCGTCCACGGCGGGGAGGCCGGGGGCCGCGCCGGACTCCACGCCGGACTCCACAGCGGGCTCCACGTCGGTGACGGTGTACCGGGCCCCACTGGCCGCCGTCCCGGAGGGGCTCTCCGGGCCGGCGGGGACGCCGTAGCGGTCGAGCAGGGCGGTCCAGGCGCGGGCGGTCCACCGTTCGACCTCGGCGGTGACATCGGCGGAGACATCCACGGCGGCGCGCTCCAGCAGCGCCGTCCCCCCGGCGGCGGCGAGCCGTTCGTCGATGAGGGTGGGGACGCGCTGATAGGTGGCGGACCAGTTGCGGTCGCCGACACCGAGGACCGCGTACGGGATCCCGGCGGGCGGGGTGCCCTCCTCCAGCCAGGCGACGAAGTGGCGGGCGTCATCGGTGGGACGGCCGTTGTACGAGGAGGCCACGATCAGGACGGGGTCGTCGGGGCCGAGGGTGCCGACCGCGTCGTCCAGCGGGGCGACGGTGGTGCGGAAGCCGTACCGGGTGCCCTGGTCGGCGAGGTCGGTGGCGAGTGCGCGCGAGGTGCCCAGGTTGGAGCCGTGGAGCACGGTGAGGGTGGTGCCGGGGGCGCGCAGCCCGGTGGGCGGCGCGCCGGGCGGGGCGCTGTCGGCCGGGGTGCCGACCGGGGTCCCCGCCGGGGCCTCGGCCGGGCGGCGCTCCTGCGGGGTCCGGCGGACCGGGATCAGGGTGAGCCCGTCCGGCTTCAGGGTCAGCGTCTCCTTGATCTTCAGCCGGTAGTCGGCATGGTCGAGCAGCCGGTAGCGGTGGACGATCAGCCCGAGGATCAGGGTGGCCTCGTGCAGCGCGAACTGCCGTCCGATGCAGGAGCGTTCGCCGTTGCCGAAGGGCTTGAAGAGATGCCCGGGCCTGCGGTCGGCGCGCTCGGGGTCGAAGCGGCCGGGGTCGAACAGCTCGGGGTTGTCGCCCCAGCCCGGGTCGCGGTGGAGCATCGGGGTGAGCACGGTGAGCGCCTGCCCCGCGCGGACCGGGTACCGGCCGCCGATGACGGTGTCCTCCAGCGCCTCGACGGCGAAGGCGGGGGCGGTGGGCCACAGCCGCAGGCTCTCGTTGAGGACCTGGCGGAGATGGCGCAGCCGGCCGACGTCCTCGTACCCCGGGTCGGGGTCGGGGTCGGTGCCCCACAGGGCGTCGGTCTCCGCCTGGGCGGCGGCCAGCACCGCCGGGTTCTTGAGCAGATAGTGCAGGGCGAAGGAGAGCGCGCCGCTGGTGGTCTCGTGTCCGGCGATCAGGAAGGTGAGCAGCTGGTACCGGATATTGGTGTCGTCCAGGGGCTCGCCGGTGTCCTTGTCGACGGCGTGCAGCATCAGCCCGAGGAGATCGTCGGTGCGGTCGTCGCCCTCGGTGCGGCGGCGGCGCACGATGTCGTCGGCGAGCCGGTTCATGGTCCGGACGTTCTCGCGCTGCCGGTTCTCGGCGCCGGTGTGGAGGAACTCCAGGCCGGGGATGAAGCCGGTCTTCCGCTGGGCGTGGTCGAGGGCGCGGACCATGGCGGTGATGAAGGGGTGCGGGGTGGTCCGCTCGAAGCAGCCGAAGTCATGGCCGAAGCCGCAGAGGCCGATGGTGTCGAGGGTGAGCCGGGTCATGTCCTCGGCCACATCGACGGGGGTGCCGTCGGCGGCGCGGGTGTCCCAGGCGGCCAGCAGCCGGCGGGCGACGGTGACCATCGTGGGGTGGTAGGCGCGCAGGGCGTCGAAGGAGAAGGCGGGCAGCAGGATGTTGTGCGCCTTGCGCCAGTTGGGTTCGTCGCCGTACGCGGTGAAGAGACCGTCCCCGGCGAACTCGCGCACGGTGAGCAGGGGTTCGACCGACTTGCGGAAGCGGCTCTCGTCGCACACCTCGGCGACCAGGTCGCCGCCGGAGATCATCCAGGCGTCCTCGTCGAAGAGGCGCAGATTGTAGAGGGGGCCGAGGGCGCGGGCCTCGCGCATGGCGTACTCGATGAAGCCGTCGGCGGGGACGCTCAGGGCGTGCCCGAAGAAGGGCAGCCGGGTCCGCTCGGGCACGGCGCCCCGGGTGCTCCGCTCGGGCACGGCGCCCCGGGTGCTCCGCTCGGGCACGGCGCCCGGGGCGTGCCCCACGGTGGCGGCCCCGGGAGTCCCGGAGGCCCCGGCGGCCCCAGTGGCCTCGGCGGCCTCATCGGTACGGGTACGGAGTGCTGTCGGGTTCATGGCCCTGCCCCTCGGTGATCCCGGCGGCCGTACACGGCACGGCCGGTCTGTCGGTGGTGGTCCTGCTCCACGCCATCCACCATACGCATGACTTTGTCAGGTGACAATGTCGAGCGACGCGGCTGGTTGACTATGTCGCTATAGTGCGGTGTATGCCTCATGTAACCGCCGCCGAGCGACGCCCCCAGCTGATCGCCGCGGCCATCGAACTCATGGCCCGTGAGGGCGTGGCCGCGGGGAGCACCCGGGCCATCGCCGCCGAACTGGGCGTGGCCCAGGCGACCGTGCACTACACCTTCGGCACCAAGGCGGACCTCTACCGGGCCGTCATGGAATCCCTCACCGAGGAGCTGATGGCCGGGGTACGCCGGGCGGCCGAGGGAGCCACCAGCCTGGAGGAGGCGCTACGGGCCACCGCCGACGCGGTCCTGGACGACCTGGCGTCCCGGCCCGACCTCAACACTCTCTGGCTGGAGCTGGTCGCCTTCTCCCTGCGCACACCCGAGCTGCGCACGGTGGTCGCCCGGTATCACGAGGAGATCGCCGACATCGCCGCCGGGGCGCTGGCGGAGATCGCCGAGCGCACCGGGCGGGAGTACGCGGTGCCCCCGGCGGAGCTGGCCCGCTTCATGGCCTGCGGGCTCGACGGGCTCTGTATGCAGCAGGTCCTTCAGGGGGTGCCGCTGCCCGGCGAGGAGACGCGGCGCGGTCTCGATCTGCTGGTCAAGGCGACGGCGGCACTGGCGTACGGCCCGGAGAACTGATCCGGCGGGCCCGGCGCCGACACCGAAGCAGTACGTCCCGGGGAACCGACCCGACGGCCCCCGCCGACCGGGCGGGGGCCCAACGGGGGTCAGTCGTGGTGGTGGGTGGAGGAGGTGTCCTTCGGGGGCTCGCCCCGCCCGCCGTCGCGGCCCGTCATCAGCACGGCCAGCACCACGACGACCAGACCCGCCACCGCCACCCGGCCCAGCAGCCGCAGCCCCCACACCGGCATCGGGCCCGCTCCCGGCGCACCCGGCGCGGCGAGCCGCTGGGAGCGCCGGGCCGGGCGGAGCAGCCGCAGCAGGAAGAGGGCGGCGATGGGGAGTTGCAGCAGCCAGATGCTGGTACGGAACCAGCCGTCGTACCAGACATTGGTGCCGTACAGCAGGGTGTGCCAGACGCTCAGCACATAGACGACGATGACGAAACGGTGCAGCACCCGCCAGGTCTTCGGGCCGATGCGATGGCGTACGTAGAAGAGCAGCCCCAGCGGGATCGCCAGATAGAGGGCCGCCTGGCCGATGGGGATGGCGATCCTGCCCGTGCCGGACGCGTAGCCGCCGGGGACGAACGCCTCCACGAAGGCCGTCCAGACACTGCTCCGCCAGTCGTCCTTGTCATGGCGGACGAGTTCGGCGGCGAAGAGGAGGGCGTGCGCGCCGATGAGCGCCATGGTGTTGAGGCTGGTGGTGCGGTGCAGCCGCTCCAGCCGGGGGGCGGAGAGCTTCAGCCAGGCGGGCCGGGCGCCGGAGAGCAGCAGTCCGAGGACGACCGTGCCCCACGCCCAGAGCAGCGCGGACCAGCCGAACGCCTGGCTGAGGAAGTAGACCCAGAACCCCTGGGGGTCGTCGGCCATGAACGGCATCACGGTGGCCGTGGACGACGAGCGGTTCTGGATACGGATCCACAGCAGCCAGAAGATCGCCCCGGTGACGGCCAGCGCGACCAGCCCGTCGTACACGCTCGCCCGCAGGTCCGAACGGAGGGTGACCCGGGGCTGGGGGGTCCGCGCGGACCCCGCGCGGCGAGCCCCGGGAACGACCGCCGACGCCTCCGGAGCGACTGGCTCCGGGGCTGTGGGCTCCGTGTTCTGCTGCATCGGTCCGCTCCGCTCATCGCCGGCGCCCGCTGGGCGCGCAGGGGCGTGTCGCTGAACGGGTCGGATGCGGGGGCCGGAAAGTTCCCCGGGCTCCCCCGATGACCGGACGTGACGTGCGTCACCCCGTACACCTGTCCGATTAACACGTCACTTGTCCGGACTGTCGTCACCGGCGGGTCTTCCCTGACCCCCAGGCCCCCCTGGCACCATGACCACCATGGCAGCCGGATCCGCGCTCCGCCTGGCCCACACCGCGGTACTCGCCGCTGTGTGCGTCGTGGTGTCCGGACTCGGTCACGCGCTGGCCTCCGGGGACACACCACCGTTACGAGCCTTTCTGCTCGCTCTCCCGCCCGTGCTCGGCGCCTCCTGGCGGCTGACCCGGAGGGAACGTTCCGCCCTGGTGGTCATCGGCGCGAGCGCGGCCCAACAGCTGGCGCTCCATGTCCTCTTCGGCCTGGTGGGACACGCCTCCACGGCGACCACCGGCCACCCGGCGGGCGGACATCCGCCCGGCCATGAGGTGGTGCCGGGCGGAGCGGGCTCCCCGCTCTCCACCGAACCGCTCTTCACCGGACCGCTCTTCACCGAGCTGTTCTCCGCCGAGGCGCTCTCCGCCGAGGCACTGGCCGCCTCGCTCACCTCCGGCATGGCCGGAGCCCACCTCGTCACCGGAGCGGTCTGCGGCTGGTGGCTCTGGCGCGGCGAGCGCGCCCTGGCCCAACTGGGCCGCGCCCTCGCCCTCTTCGCGGACGGACCGCTGCACCGGGTACGGACCGCGCTGCTCCGTACCGCGCTCGTCGAGGCGGTGCTCAGCGGCGCCTACGCGCCCCCGGTCGCGCCGCCCCGCCCCGGGGCCTCCCCGGCACCCGCCCGGCCACCCGCCGCGCTGGTGCCGCTGCGCACCCTCTCCCGGCGCGGGCCGCCGCGGCTTCTTCCGTCCTGATCGGGACACCTCCCCCCCTTTTCCGGTCCTTCTCCGACCTCTCATCCGACCTCCTTATCCGACCTTGCGCGCGTATCCCTGCCGTGGGGACCTCCGGCGGGTACGCCCGGACGTGAAGGGCGTTTTCTCATGCTTTGTTCCACTGCTGTTCCCACGACAACCCCTGCCCCTGTCGTGGCCGCCGTGTCCGACCGGGACGCCGAGATCACCGACTGGGCGCTGGCCGCCGGTCGCGGCGACCGGCGGGCGGCGGAACGGTTCGTCCAGGCCACCTATGACGACGTCCGCCGCTTTGTCGCCCATCTGACCGCCGACAGCAGAGGCGCGGAGGATCTGGCCCAGGAGGTCTTCCTGCGGGCGCTCGCCGGGATCGGCCGGTTCGCGGGCCGCTCCTGTGCCCGCTCCTGGCTGCTGGCCATCGCCCGCCGGGTGGTGGTCGACCGGTACCGGCGGGCGGCGGCCCGGCCCCGGATCGCCGACACCGCCGACTGGCTGGACGCCGCCGACCGGGCCCAGCCCCGCCATCTGCCGGGCTTCGAGGAGTCGGTGGCCTTCGACGACGCCCTCGCCACGCTGGAGGCGGGGCGCCGCCGGGCCTTCGTCCTCACCTGTCTGCTGGGGCTCTCCTACGCGGAGGCCGCCCGGCTGCTGGACTGCCCGGTCGGCACCATACGGTCGCGGGTCGCCCGCGCCCGCCGTGATCTGGCGGAGGCCTGGAGCGGGGATCAGCCCCGGCTCGTGGCCGCCTGATCCTCCCGGGCGGGGGCGGTACGGGGCCGGGCGCCGCTCCGGCCCCACCGCCGCCGCCCGGCCAGGGCGCCCCAGAGCGCCAGCGGCAGCACCACGCTCTGCGCACCGGCCGCGAGCCAGAACCAGGCCGCGCCACCGGCCCGTTCGGCGGCCCCGTAGAGGGGGCCGCCGAAGAGCGCCGCCGCCGATGCCCCGAGCCCGGCCGCGAGCCGCTGCCGTCCGAAGACGGCCGCGGCCGGGCCCCGGCTCCGGGCCAGCGCCTCCAGGTCGTTGCGGAGGAAGAGCACGGTCTCGGCCCAGCAGAGCGCCACCGCGCCCAGCGCGATCCCGACCGGTCCGCCCGTAGCCAGGGCCCCCATGCCCAGCGCCATCGCCCCGAAGCCGGTCCACAGCGCCCGGGGGTAGCCCATCCGCGCGATCCTCTCCGCACCCAGCGGCTGGGCGGCGACCAGCAGCAGGGCGTACCCCATGAGCAGCAGCCCGTAGAAGGCGGCCGAGGTGCGGGGGACGGCGTACAGCGCCAGATAGTGCTGGAAGTACATGAAGACATAGACGGAGAGCAGGGTGTACGCGAACGGGGGCAGCAGCGCCCGTACCGTCTCCGTCTCCCCATCGGACCCCGACGGACCGGACCCCGCCGGACCGGAATCCGGCGAACCGGACGTCGGCGAACCGGACGCCGGGCGGGCGGAATCCTTCGCACCGGCCTCCGGTGACGGTTCGTCGGCCACCTCCGGCAGCAGCAGATGGGCCGCTGCCACCAGCGCGAACACCACCGTCACCCCGGTGAACAGCACCGCCGAGGAGGTCAGCACCAGCGGCGCGGCGGCGGGCGGCCCCAGGGCCATCCCCAGATGGAACGCCGACCCGCTCGCCGCGAGCAGCCGGGGCCGCTCCGCCGCCGCCCTCCCCGCGACCAGATACGCCTTGTTGGCGGGGAGATAGAGCGCCGCGCCCACCGAGATCAGCAGCAGCGCCACCACCGCGAGCACCGGCCGATCGGCCGCCTCGGCCGGTACCAGCGCGCCAAAGCCCACCGTCCGGACCGTCAGCGCGAGCAGCATGGTGGCCCGCAGCCCCACCCGGGCGGCCAGCGCCGCACCCACCACACCCCCGCTGAACTGGATCAGCGAGGCCACAGCGAGCACCACCCCGACCGTCCCGAGCCCCAGCCCCCAGCGCTGATGGAGCAGGACCGACATATAGGGCAGGACGGCGAAGCTGCCCAGGGTGATCAGGAAGGAGGCGGCCAGCAGCAGGTTCCGGTGGGCCCCGAAACGGGTCACCTCCCGCCGGCCGCTTCCGTCACGACCCGCCCCGCCACCGGCTGGTCCGGCAGGGGGTGTCCGGGGCCGTGGATGAGCGCGCGGACGGAGGTGGCGGCGGCCCAGGCCCGGTGCTGGGCCAGCTCGGCGGTGGCCGCCTCGGCCAGCACCATCCCCGTACAGCCGCGCTGGTCCCCGATGTCGGGCAGGGCGTCACCGGGCGCCCGGACCGGGTACCACTCCACCCCGCCGGGGTAGGCGTCCAGCCCCTCCAGGCCGCTCCAGCCCAGCAGGGTCCCCGGCAGCTCCGGATAGACCAGGACGAAGGCGACGGCCGGGCCCCGGTGGTCGAGGCGGGCGTCCAGCAGGGCGGGCCGGCGGCCGAGGGTGATGTCGATCAGCGCCTCGTACACATCGGTCCCCAGCGACCGGCAGAGCGCCTCACCGATCAGCGCGCCGCCGATCCGGCGGTTGATCTCCACGAGTTCGGGGCCCCGGGCGGTGAGGACGAACTCGACATGGGCGAAGCCCTGGTCGTGTCCGGCGGCGGCGAGCACCCGGGCGACCCAGTGGGCGACGGTCTCCCGGTCGGCCTCGGGGAAGGCCACCGGGAAGGCGGCTCCCTCCTCCCGGACGGCGGGGGTACGGGAGGTGAGCCGCCCCGCGATGCCCAGGAGTCGGGTCTCCCCCTGCCAGCTCAGGGTCTCCGCGCTGTACAGCGGCCCGGCGAGGAAGGGTTCGGCGAAGAGCCGCCCCTTGAGCGGGGTCCCGGCCGCCTCCAGCAGGGCGGCCCGCAGCGCCCTCTCGTCCCGGACGATCCACACCCCCCGGGATGAGGTCCCGGAGGCGTCCTTGAGGACACAGGGGAGCCCGACCCCGGCCAGGATCCGCCCGGCGGACTCCTCGGGCCGGGCGGGGTCCACGACGACGGCCGTACGGGTGCTGACGCCGTTCCGGTGCAGGGCCTCGCGCACCCGCGCCTTGTCCCGCAGCCGCCGTACGGCGTCCGGGTCGGGGCCGGGCAGGGCGTACTCCGCCGCCAGGGTGGCGGCCGGTGTGGACCAGGTGTCGGTGGTGTTGACGATCCCGGCGAGGCCGCGCAGCCCGCCCAGGACCCGGCGGACCGCCGAGGTGTCGGTGGTGTCGACATCGATCACATCGAGCAGACCGGGTTCCATGGTGGCCAGCTCATGGCGGTAGACGCTCCGGTCGCCGGTGAGCAGCGCGAGCCGATGGCCCGCCGCCGTCGCCGCCCTCGCGGTTCTGGCCAGGCCGAAGGAGAGGGACTCCAGGGATGCGATGGTCATCCGGCGCTCCCCGCGTGCACGGTGACGCCCCCGGCGTCCGGCGCCGGGACCTGGTCGAGCCGCGCACCCGGCGGGGCCGCACGGCCCGCCCACTCCAGCACCGACCACGGCGGCATCAGATCCTCCAGCCTCTCGATCCTGGTCGGCCGCAGACCGCGCGGGTCCTGGGCCTCCCCATGGCGGGCGAACACCCGTTCCGTATAACGGTGTCCGGTGTCCGCGCCCAGCACCAGATGGGTGGTGGGGCCGCCGGACCCGCCGGTGTCCCGGTCGGCCTCCCAGCGGGCGACGAGATGGGCGGCCCCGGTGGAGAGCCCGGCGAAGACGGCATGGCGGCGCAGGAGTTCCACCGTCCCCGCCATGGCGTGCCGGAAGTCCAGCCAGTGCAGGGTGTCGTACAGCTCGTGGTGGACATTCCCGAACGGGATGGAGCTGCCGATCCCGGCGATGATCGCCTCGGGGTCGCTGAACTGCTCGCTGCCGAAGGTGACACTGCCGAAGGGCTGCACCCCGACCAGCCGGACCCGGCGCCCGGCCGCGCGCAGCGCCTGGGTGAGCCCGCCGGTGGAGGAGCCGGTGCCGACCGCGCCGACGACGGTCAGCGGCCCGGCGGGCAGCGCGGCCAGGGCGAGGGCGGCGAACTCGCGGTACCCCGCGTAGTGGACGCCGTCGTGGTACTGGCGCATCCAGTGGCAGTCGGGGCGCCGTCGCAGCAGCTCCCGTACCCGCCGTACCCGGCGCTCCTGGTCCAGGAGCAGGCTCTGCGAGGGCGGCATCTGGTCGACGGTCGCGCCGAGTACTTCGAGCTGGGCGCGCATGGTGGCGTCGACGGTGGTGGAGGCGACGATATGGCAGTTGAGGCCGTAGCGGTGGCAGGCCATGGCGAGGGCGAGGGCGTAGATGCCGCTGGAGCTGTCCACCAGGGTCTGGCCGGGGACGATCCGCCCGCTCTCCAGCAGGGTGCGGACGGCGCCGAGGGCCGCGTACACCTTCATCGTCTCGAACCGGGCGAGGACGACCGATCCGGAGAGCCGGACGAAGGCGGGGGCCTTGAGCGCGTCGGTGATGTGCTCATGGACGGGGACGGCGGGGATGGAAGGGACAGTGGGGACAGCAGGGACGGGGGCTGTGGGGGCCGTGGGTACGGCGGGGGCGGTGAGCTGGCTGGTCCGGTCGGCGGCCATGGACGGACGGTTCTCCTCCGGTCGGGGACGGTTCACTGCGGCGCGGTCGCTCACCCCGCGCGGCCCTGCACGACGAGCCGGCGGGAGTGCTGGTCGTAGGGCCCGCCGTCGAAGTCGCCGAAGCACTCCACCTCGGTGAAGCCCGCCGTCACGAACAGGTCGTGGAGTTCGGCGGCGCTGTAGAGGAAGGAGTGGATGGAGGCGGTACGGGCGGTGTCGCCGCGTACCAGCGTCCAGTCGGTACGGAGCCTGCGCCAGCTGTCGAGGACGGTGTCCCGCTGGACGACATAGGAGCCGTCGGGCAGATCGACGGCCTGGGGGCGGCCGATCCACCCCGCCAGCACCTCCTTGCCCATCACATCGACGATCAGCCGGCCGCCGGGGGCGAGGCTGCGGCGGGCGTTGCGCAGCACCCGCAGATTGTCGGCGGGGTCGGCGAAGTAGCCGAAGGAGGTGAAGACATTGAGGATGACGTCGAAGGCGCCGGGGTCGGTGTAGTCGAGCATGTCGGCGCGGATCAGCTCCGCCTCGGCACCGGCCCCGGCGCAGGCGGAGCGGGCCCGGTGGAGCATCGCCGGGGAGAGGTCGACCCCGGTCACCCGGTGGCCGCGCAGGGCCAGCGGGACCACGAAGAGCCCGGGGCCGCAGCAGAGGTCGAGGACCCGGGAGCCGGGCGCGAAGTCCAGCAGCCGGGCGGTGGCGACGAGTTCGGCGACGGATTCGGCGCGGGCGCCGGAGAACATGGCGGGGGCGAAGTCCACCCAGAGGCCGTCGTCGGCGTACCAGGCGGGGTCCTCCGCCCGGCCCGTACCGCCGTTCGCCCCGCCGGGGGCGCCGTGGACCTGATCGGTCCTGTCGGCTGTGTCAGCCGTTTCCCCGCTCACCGCACCGACCTCCTTGGTTCCGGAATCGTTGTCTCCTCCCAGTAGTCGGGGGAGTCCCGTCCGGAGTTCCCGGTCGTCGGCGAGGACTTCCGGCGTATGGAAGCGGAACGGGAGCGGGGAGCGGTCGGGGCGCACGCCGGGGCGCGGCACCTCGGGCGGGCCGGGGTCGCGACGGCGGGGGCGCCGGGCCGGGCGGGGGCACGTCTCATGGCTCACCCGTGCCCGGGGGAAGGGGGGAAGGGGCGGGCCCGGCGCCGTCATCACTCCCACGGTCGTGCGGTGTCACACCCTCGTAGCACCCGGCCCCGGCAGCCGCACCCGCAGACCTCCGGGGACCGGCGGCCGCGCCCGTACACCCGTACCCGTACACCCGTACCCGTACCGGAATCCCGTACCGGAGACCCGTAACGGAACCGGAGGCCCGTCACCCGTTCCCCCGGTCCGGCGTGCCCCCGGCCCCCGGCGCGCCTTGAATGAGCGGGACACCAGCGGAACACCGGCGGAACACGAGCGGACACCAGCGGAAGGGCACCAACGGACACCGCCGGGCCACGGCCGGGAAGCCGGACGAGCCGGACCCGGGGGTACGAGCACGGGAGGACGGGAGGACGGATGCCGACGCCGCCACGGGCCCCCACGGCCCCGCCGCCCGCCGCCCCGCGCCCCGGTGTGCTGCGCCGCACGGGCGAGTGGTGCGCCCGGCACGCCGTGGTGGTGCTCATGCTGTGGGCGGCCGCCCTCGCCGGACTCCAGGTGCTCCACCACTCCTACGGCGGGAGCTACTCCGACGACTTCGCCCTCCCCGGCACCCCCTCGCAGAACGGCCTCGACGTCCTCCAGGAGCATCAGCCCGAGGCGGGCGGCTACAGCGCCCAGGTGGTCCTCCACGACGACGGCCGACCGCTCACGGACGCGGGCCCGCAGATCGCCTCCGCCGTCGAGGACCTGGCGAAACTGCCGGAGGTGCTCTCCGTCCAGAATCCGCTCACCGTCCCCTCGTCGCCGAGTACGGGCCCACTCTCCGCCGACGGGCGGACCGCGTACATCACCGTCCGCTTCTCGGCACAGCCCTCCACCCTCGGCGAGGAGTATCTGCACGGGGTGGACTCGTCGGTGGCGCCGCTGCGGGAGGCGGGCGTCACCGTCGACTACGGCGGCGGGCTCGGCGAACTCGCCCGCCCGGAGGCGAACGACCGGCTCAGCGAGATCATCGGCTTCGCGGTGGCGATCGTGGTGCTGCTGATCGGCTTCGGCAGTGTGCTGGCCGCCCTGCTCCCCCTGGTCACCGCGTTGATCTGCGTGATCTGCGGCCTTGCCCTGCTCGGGCTGCTGGCCTCGGCCTTCACCTTCGCCACCGTCTCCCCGACCCTGGCCACGATGATCGGCCTGGGCGTCGGCATCGACTACGCCCTCTTCCTGGTCACCCGGCACCGGCAGAACCTGATGAACGGCGACTCCCCGGCCACCGCCGCCGGGAAGGCCACCGCGACCAGCGGCCATGCCGTCCTGCTCTCCGGCTGTACGGTGATCATCGCGCTCTCGGGGCTCTGGGTCTCCGGGATCTCCTTCATCGGGCTCCTCGGGCTGGCCGCCGCCGTCACCGTGATCACGGCCGTGGTGGGGGCCATCACCCTGGTCCCGGCGATGCTGGGGCTCATCGGACGCCATATCGACCGGCTGCGGGTACGGAAACCGATCGCCGAGGCGGACAGCGCGCCCGACGGAGCAGGCTCGCACGGCGGCTGGCACCGGTACGCGCAACGGGTGGAGCGCCGGCCCTGGTGGTATCTGGGCGCGGGGGTGCTGGTCCTCGCGGTGCTGTCGTTCCCGGTCTTCTTCATCCAGCTCGGGCATATCGGGGACGGGGCCGACCCGAAGTCCTTCACCGACCGGCGGGCCTACGACACCATGGCCGAGGCGTTCGGGCCGGGGTCCAACGGACCGTTGACGATCGTGGTCGACCAGTCCGCCGTCCCCGCCTCCGAGCGGGCCGCCCTCGCCCAGCGGACCGGGTCGGCGCTGGCCTCGGCGCACGATGTGGCCGCCGTGACCCCGCTGACCCCGACGCCCGACGGCGAGGTCCTGGTGGCCACCGTCTACTCCGCCGCCGCCCCGCAGGACGAGCGGACCACCGAACTCGTCAACCGGCTCTCCGACGACACCCTGCCCGACGCGGCCTCCGGCACCGGGGCACAGACCTATGTCACCGGGTCGACCGCCGCCCAGGTCGACTTCCTGGACATCGTCTCCCACCGGCTCCCGGTGATCATCGCGGTGGTGGTGGGGCTCGCCTTCCTGGTGATCCTGGTGGTCTTCCGGGGACTGCTGGTGGCGGTGAAGGCGGCGGTGCTCAATGTGCTGTCGATCGCCGCCTCGTACGGAGTGGTGGTCGCCGTCTTCCAGTGGGGCTGGGGCGGGCCCGCGCTCGGGGTGTCGGGGAAGGTCCCCATCGAGAGCTATGTACCGATGATGATGTTCGCCATCGTCTTCGGGCTGAGCATGGACTACGAGATCTTTCTGCTCTCCCGGATCCATGAGGCCTGGCGGCGCACCGGCGACCCGAAGGCGAGCGTGGCACACGCGCTGGAGATCACCGCCCGGGTCATCACCTGTGCCGCGCTGATCATGGTGAGCGTCTTCGCGGCCTTTGTCCTCAGCGACGACATCGTGGTGAAGATGCTGGGCCTGGGGCTCGCGGCGAGCGTGCTGATCGACGCGACGGTGGTACGGCTGCTGCTGGTGCCCGCCGTGATGACCCTGCTGGGGAAGCGCGCCTGGTGGACGCCGGGGTGGCTGGACCGGGTGCTTCCGCATCTGGAGGCGGAGGGGCACGAGGGTCCGGGCACCCCGGCGTCACCGGGACCCCCGCCGGTACCGGGAAGCGGTACCGGCGGGAGGGGTCCCGGAAGCTCAGCGGGGGAAACGGGGAAGAGCTGAGGCTCCCGGGAGTCATGGGGCCGGGGGGTCCGGGGGGCGGGGCAGGGGATCAGACGCGGGCCGTGGTGGCGGGGGTATCCGGCGGGGTCGCACAGCCGCACCGCTGGTGCCGGTCGCCGGAGTGCACCCCGGTGAACGCCGCCGGACGCGCCGCGCTCAGCGGGGAGACGGCCATCTCCGACCGGGTGCGCCGGCCCTCCTCGGACTCGGCGTCGTACACCGCCTTCCCGTTCACCAGGGTCAGCCGGACCGCCGTGTCGCTCAGCTCCCGTACCGGGATTCGCAGCACATCCCGGTCCAGGACCACCAGATCGGCGGCGCGGCCCGGGAGCAGTGCCCCGGCACGGCGGTCCAGCCGCAGCAGATGGGCGGAGCCGAGGGTGTGCATCCGCAGCGCGGAGGCCCGTACCAGCCCCTCCAGCTCGGGATGGAGCGCGCCTTGGCGGGCGGCGGCGCCCTCACGGTCGACGGCGGTGCGGATCTGGTTCCAGACCCCGAGCGGGTCCACCGGCCAGTCCGAACCACCGGCCAGGACGGCCCCGTTCCGCTCCAGCGCGCGGGCCGGGTAGAGCCGGCGGTGGCGCTTCTCGCCGATGTACGGGAGCAGGGATTCCATCGTCCAGATGTCCCGCATCGCCCACTGGAGCTGCATACAGGCGACCACCCCGAGCCGGCCGAAGCGCGGCAGGTCGTCGGGGTGGACCAGCTGGAGATGGGCGATGGCGTGCCGGGCGGGGCCGGGGCCGTTGGCGCGGCGGGCGGCCTCGTACCCGTCGAGCGCGGTCCGTACCGCGCGGTCCCCGACGGCATGGGCGTGGAGCTGGAAGCCGTGCCGGTCGAGCAGGGTCGCCAGCCGTCCGAACTCGGTGGCGGTGGCGAAGAGATCGCCCCGGTTCTCCGTGGGGCGGCCGTCGGCGTCCCGGTACGGTTCGAGGAGGGCGGCGCTCTGCGCGGGGTGCTCGATCACCCCGTCGAGGAAGACCTTGGCGGTGTGCAGCCGGAGACCGGGGACGTCGCCGTACTTCTCGCGCACCTCCCGGAGCCAGCTCAGCGCCTTCGAGGCGTCCTTCACCTCGTCGGGGTCGAGCCGGAGCGCGGCGGAGATCCGCTGCGGCAGCCGGTCCGAGCCGGCGAGGTCGGCATAGGTCTTCACCTCCCAGTCGGTGCAGGCGGCGTCGAGGAAGGCGGTGATCCCCTGGGCGGCGGCCTGGCGGAAGGTCCGGCCGCAGGCGTCGTGCAGCTCCTTCCCGCCGGGCCCCGGGAGCAGCCGGGTGACCAGATACAGGGCGTCGTCCTTGAGGACCCCGGTGGGCTCCCCGCCGGGTCCCCGGACGATGGAGCCGCCCGCCGGGTCGGGGGTGTCCCGGGTGATCCCCGCCAGTTCCAGCGCGCGCCGGTTGACCCAGGCGACATGGCCGTCCGCGCCGATCAGCGCGACCGGGCGGCGGGTGGGCAGGGCGTCCAGCAGCCGGTGGTGGGCGGTGGTCCCGGTGGGCAGCAGTCCGACGGGGTTCCAGTCGACCACCTCCAGCCAGCCGTCGGGCTCCTCGCCGGAGGTCTCGTCCAGGAAGCCGCGCAGGCTCTGTTGAAGGGTCTCGACGGTGAACGAGCCGTGCTCCAGGCTCGGTTTGAGGGAGCGGACGGCCGCGCCGAGGGGGTGGGCGTGGGCGTCCACGATCCCGCTCATCACGGTGGCCCCACCGGCGTCGATCACCTCGGTGTCCCGGCCCGCGTGGCGGCGGACCACGGCCGACGATCCGGTCGCCAGCACCCTGCCGTCCCGGCCGACGGCGATGGCGTCCCGGGGGCGGGCGCGGCGCTCGCCGGTGAGGACCCGGGCGTTGTGCACGACCAGCGCGGCCGAGTCGCGCCGGTCCCGGGACCCGGCGACGGCGGCGCCGGCGAGCGTGGCGGCGGCGCCCACGGTCCCGGCGGTGAGCAGCATCCGCCGGCGGGTGACATCGGGTGGGGTCATGTCCCGCATCCTGTGTGGTTAATTCCTTAACCACCAGCGGTTTTTGACCACGGAAAGCGGTGTACGGGGGTGCCGGGGCGACGGATTCCGCAGCCGGGCGCCCGGGGTCGGACCGTTCGCCGGCCCGCCGGTCCCGGTCCGTCCGTTCGCCGATCCGCCGCGTCTCCCCGGGGCCGGTCCCGATCGCCTCCGGTACGCGCCATGCTCCGGCGGCCGGGCCCGCGCTGTCCAGACCCCGTGCGCCCGGCCCCGTACACCCATCGGTCCGGACAGGCCTTCACACGGCCCCGGGCCACGGCTTCCGTAGGCTGAGTCCGTGCCCCGCGTGACCATCGCCCATGTCGCCCGAGCCGCCGAGGTCTCCACCGCCACCGTCTCCCACGCCCTCAACGGCACCGGACGGCTGGGCGACTCGACCCGGCGGCGGGTCCGTGCCACCGCCGAGGCGCTGGGGTACGGGGGACGCGCCGCCTTCCCCCGTACCCTCGGGCTCGCCGTCACCACCTATGGCACCGAGCCGTGGAACTTCGCCGATGTGCCGTACTTCGCGCAGGCCATCGGCGCGGCGACGGCGGCGGCGCATGCGCGCGGCTATGCCCTCACCGCGCTGCCGTCGGCGCCCGCCGCCTCCGTATGGGCGGCCGTACCGCTCGCGGGGGTGCTGCTGATGGACAGCCCGGCGGACGACCCCGTCGTCGCGCTGCTGCGGGAACGGGGGGTGCCGCTCGCCTTCGACGGGCTGCCCGGGGCGCCCCGGCCCGGGGACATCCGGGTCGACAACGACCACCGCGCCACCACCCGTACCGTCCTCGGCCATCTCGCGGCGCGGGGGGCCACCAGGATCGCCCTGATGAGCGGCGCCGGTGACGACCACTACACCCGCAGCTGCCTGGCGGCGTACGACGCGTGGTGCGACGAGCACGGCCGTGCGCGGCGGCATCTGCGCCTCGGGTACGCCGACCCGGAGGGGCACTGTTTCGACGCGCCGCTCTCCGCCGCCGACCGGCCGGACGCGATCTTCGGGATCTACGACCCCTGCGGCCATCGCACCCTGGCGTCGGCGGCCCGGGTCGGGCTCCGGGTCCCCGGGGATCTGCTCCTCGTCTGCGCCAGTGAGGACCCGGCGTACGGGAGCACCGTGCCGCCGGTCTCCACGGTCTCCCTGGACCCCCGGCGCACGGCGGGCCTCGCGATCGACGCGCTGGTGGACGCGATCGAGTGCGGTGGGCCGGTACGGGAGCGTCCGCCGCTCACCGTCCCGTCCCGGCTCCATCCACGGGCCTCCTCGGCCGGTCTCCGCTCCCGCCCGGCCCCGGGGTGAGCGGGCCGGTGTTCAGGGGCGGGCGGGACCGTAGGCGTCATCCACGACCTGGAGGAAGCCGCCCGAGGACTCCACCCGGCGGGCGACCTCGTTGTACTCCTGCGGCAGCGGGGAGATCATCGACCGCCAGGGGGTGAGCACCGCCCCCGCGCGCTGCTCACGGACATGGACGAGGGCCTGGCGCAGCCCCAGCCGGATGTCCGGCGGGCCGAGTCCGTCGCGGTCCTCGATGACCGCGACGACATGCCAGCCCAGGGAGTCGATGTAGTCGGCGCAGGCCCGCCGGGGCGCGGAGAGGTCGGCGCCCGGGGCACCGCAGAGATAGACGACCACACGGAAGCGTTCGGTCCGGGCGGCCGGGCGGCCGGGTCCGTCGTCACCGACGGCCACACAACCGGCGGCGGCGTCCGCGAGGTTCCGCCTGCGCCGGCGGTCGCCGTCCGTGCGTACGGTCGGCGACGGCCCAGAGGTTCTCTCAGTACGGGACATATGCCCATCGTGACCACTTCATGACGGACCGTGAAGTGATGGGGCGTAGGCACCGGCCGGATGACGGACCCCCGACTCCTACGCTCCGTAGGAGTCATGCGATCAAGGGCGCCTCCGCGCCGGGGGATCGGGGCACCCCCGCGCCCGGCGGGGCTCCCGCGCACGGCGAGGGTCACGCACCCGGCGAGGGTCACGCACCCGGCGGGGATCATGCGATCAGGGGCACTCCGATCAGCTCGCTCAGATGCCGCACCCGCGCCGTCGACACCTTCGCCAGCCGGGCCGCGATGACCCCGGGGAGGGCCTGGTGCCGCACCCACTCCGGGGCGTCCAGCGCCACCTCGGTGAGGGTGCGTTCGGCCGCGTCGTAGAGCCCGGCGCCGACCTGGGCGAGGGCCACGTCCAGCCGGTAGCGGTTGCGCGCCACCTTGGACATGCCGGTCGGGAGGGTCCGCATGTCGGGGTGGCCGGCGAGCTTCAGCGCGCGCCCGTAGTTCTTCAGGGCCACATGGATGCCGACCGCCTCGGTCTTCGCCGCGGTGGGGCCGAAGGTCGTCCCGTACAGCTTCTCGTCGCTGCCGAGGCGGGCCGCCGCCGCATGGGCCTGGGAGATGTAGTCGTCGGCCGCGCTGCCGTCCTCCCGGCGGGCCGCCGCCACCGCCGCCGAGATCATCAGCCGTCCGTAGGCGAGCAGCCGGGGCCGGGAGGAGCGGCTGAAGCTCGGCTCGATGGCCAGCGCGGCCCGCTCGGCGACACCGACCGCGCGGGTGAGCTTGGCGCCCCGCAGATGGACCCAGGAGAGGGTGGAGTCGAGGAGCGCCCCCATCACGGGGTCGTCCGCCTCCCGGGCCAGCAGCTTCGCCGAGGTGATCGCGCTGAGCGCCAGGTCGCGCTGGCCGAAGCCATTGGCGCAGGAGGCCGCGACCCGGTAGGTGCTCGCCAGGATCAGTCCGACCCGGCGGCGTTCGGCGCCGCTGCTGCTCGCGTACCGCACCTGCCCCTCCAGCAGTACCTTCGCCGCCAGCTCGCTCATCCGGGCGGTGTCGCTGGCCCAGTAGGCGGCCCAGGCGAGATCGCGGGCGCGGGCCAGATCGTCCGCGCCGCTGGGGTCGTCGATCCCCTCCCACTCGCCGAGGGCGCTCTCATGGACCGCGTCGGAGAGCCGGCGCAGAGCGGCGCGGTCGCTCTGGCCCATGCCCCGGCGGGGCGCCTGCTGGCCGAGGAGGACGGCGACATCGGTATTGAGCGCGGCGGCGAGCTTGAGCAGGGACCCGATGGAGAGTTCGCCGCGATCCTGTTCGGCCTTCTGGATGGTCGCGTACGACAGGCCGGACGCCTCGGAGAGCCCCTGTTGTGTCAGATCGGAACCCCTGAGGTGTTTGATGCGCTCACCGTTGGTCAGGTTGGCCCACAGGTTGCTCACGTTCACCTCGGCGGGTCGTCTCGGGTGGGGAGTTCGGGTCTGCCCCACCGATGGTAGGCCGCCCCGGGACCACTCATGACCGACAAGTCCCGCTATCTGCCGCCCTGTTGACGCGTGTGCCCACTGGCGGAAGGGGACACGCCGTCACGCTTCACCCCCATGAAGGATTCCGTGGGGAATCCCTGAGGGCTTCCGGGGGAACGGCCGCCGCCCGGTGGGGACATGCGGCGGCACGACCGCCTCCGGGTGGGACGGTACGGGGGCGCGCCGCCGTGTGATGCCCACGGGGGCGGGGGGTTTCTGGAAGGCTCGGGGTCCGGAGGCCTGACGGCCCGGAAATTCGGGTCCGGCGGCCGGGAGGTTCGGCGGCTCGGAACCCGGAGGCCCGGGAGTCCGGGGAGTCCGGGCGGCTCGGGGGCCACCGGGGCCGGGGCCCGGTCCCGTACAGCCTCACATCATCATCCACAGGCTGTGGATATCTTTTCCCTCCAGCACGCTAGAACGACCGCTCTAGCCCCGTGCTACAGTCGGCCCCACGCTCTAAATAGAGCGCTCGTTCTACCGTACTGATGGCCTCAACCACGCCCCACCGCCCGGAGGTTCACGATGTCCCGCCCCGCGCCCCTCACCCTCATCGGTCTCGGCCCCATGGGACAGGCCATGGGCCATGCCCTGTTGGCGAAGGGCCACCCGCTGACCGTCTGGAACCGCACCCCGTCCCGGGCCGACGCCCTGGTCGAGCGGGGGGCGGTCCGCGCCGACGACATCCGTGCCGCGCTCGGCGCCCATGAGCTGGTGGTGCTGAGCCTGACCGACTACGACGCCATGTACGCGCTGCTGGAACCCGTCGCGGACGCCCTCGCCGGGCGGGTGGTCGTCAACCTCAGTTCGGACACCCCCGAGAGGACCCGCGAGGGCGCCGCCTGGGTCGCCCGGCACGGCGGCACCCTGATCGCGGGCGGGGTCACCGTGCCCCCGACCGGCATCGGCGAGCCCGGCTCCTCGACCTTCTACAGCGGTCCGTACGAGGTGTTCGAACGCCACCGGGAGACCCTGGAGACGCTGACGCGGACCGACTACCGGGGCGAGGACCCGGGGCTCGCGGCGCTGATGTACCAGCTCGGCATGATGATGTTCTGGACCTCGATGCTGAGCTTCTGGCAGGCCCTCGCCCTCGCCGACGCCCATGGCCTCACGGCGGCGGATGTCCTTCCGCACGCCGAGGACACCATGAACGCGATGCCCGGCTTCCTCTCCTTCTACGCGGGCCGGATCGACGCGGGCGAGCACGGCGGCGCGGTGGACCGGCTGGCCATGGGCACCGCGAGCGTGGAGCACGTCCGGCACACCATGGCCGACGCGGGCGTCGACACCGAGCTGCCCGACGCGGTGGTGGCGCTCTTCCGGCGGGGCATGGCGGCGGGCCACGGCGCGGACAGCTTCTCCAGCCTGGTGGAGCTGCTCAAGCGCCCGGCGGGTACGGGCGCCTGAGCCCCGCTCGGATCACCCGTACCCGGTGGCGCGGGCGCCCGAGCGGGGTCCGGCCGTCAGCTCCCGGAAGGGTCCGCCGGGCAGCTGGTGTCGCGGGCGGGGCGCTCGCCCGTGGTCAGGAAGCGGGTGACGGTCCGGTCCGCGCAGTCGTTGCCCAGATTGAGGTAGACCCCGTGACCGCCCTGGTCGACGGAGACCAGCCGGGCGCGCTGTCCCAGCGCCTCCCGCATCCGTACCCCGCCGATATGCGGTGTCGCCGGGTCCCGCAGGCTCTGGACCAGCAGGATGTTGGAGGGTCCCGCCGAGGTGATCCGGGTGGGCGGCTCCACCGGGGCGTCCTTCCAGAACGCGCAGGGGGAGATGTTCGCGGGCATCCCGGCGGTCAGCGGATAGCGGGCCCGGTCGGCGGCGACGGCCCGTTCGTACCGGGCGACATCGCCGGGCCAGCGGACATCGTTGCAGATCACCCCCAGGGTGACGGCGGCGTCATGGTCGGGCAGCGGCTCCGCGAGGGCCGGTGGCAGCACCGGCCGCGCCCCGGGGTCGCCGGCCTGCCGGATCAGCCGGGCGAGACCGGGGAAGGCGCTGTCGTGGTAGAGAGCCGAATGCAGGGCCTGCCGCAGGGTGTTGCCGTCGAGCGGGACACCCGGGGTGGTCGTCTCCCGGGGCTCGCGGTCCAGCCGTTCGGCGAGGGCCAGGAAGAGCGGGCGCACCTGGTCGGGCCGCTGGGCCAGCCGCAGCCCCTCCGCCGCACGGGCCGGATCGGCCGCCCAGGCGGCGAAGTCCGGGAAGCGCTCCTCGACGGCGCGGGCCGTGTTGGTCATCCAGACCCGCGAGACCTTGGCGGCATCGGGGTCCCCGCTGCTGTCCAGCACCCAGCGGTCGGTGCGGTGCGGGTACTTCTGCGCGTACACCGCGCCCACGTACGAGCCATAGGAGTTGCCCCAGGCGGAGAGCTTCTCCGCACCGAGGGCCCGGCGGAACCGTTCGATGTCCCGTACCTCGTTGGCCGTGGTGAGACCGCGCAGCCGGGCGCCGCCGTTGCGCTGACACGCCTCGGCCTGGCGGCGGGCGCGCTCCACGTTCTCGCCGATCCCCCCGCCGGGGGCGGGCCAGTACCGCAGCGACATCAGCCGCAGATCCTCCGGGCCGAGCCCACAGCCCACCGTGGAACTGCGGCCGACCCCCCGGGGGTCCAGGGAGACCAGCTCGTACATCCCCCGGGTCTCCTGCCGCAGCGCCTCCCCCCTCTGTGCCAGCCGCCGCACCCCCGAGCCGCCGGGGCCGCCCGCGAGCACCAGCAGGGTGCCCCGGCGGGCCTCGGGGCCCTCGGCACGCAGCCGGGAGACCCCCACGGTGACCTTCTCCCCGTGCGGATCCGTGTAGTCGAGCGGCACCTCCAGCTCGGCGCACTCCTGGTCGGCCGGCCCGCCCGGGTGGGCGCAGGGTGTCCAGGAGAGTGCCGGACGGTCCCGGGCCGCCGCCGGTGGCGCGGCCGGGCCGGTGTCCGCACGGGCGAACGAGCCCTCGAAACCGGCGAGTAAGGCGGCGAGCGCCACCGCTGTGATCTTGGTTGTGGTCATGACCCCAGCCTGCCGGGGGCCGGGGTGCCCGCACATCCGGGAAGCCGGTGGAGAAAGGTGGGGGCAGCACCCGGGTTTTCCCCTCGGGGTCGGGGTACGGGGCGCGGGCGTGCGGGAGGCCCGGTCCCGGACGCGCCGGAAACCGGGCCCCTCGCCGATCGGAAGGGTGTACCCCTGGGACTTCTAGATCAAGTCCCTGTTGTTGTCCGGGTGGTAGACCGCGAGCGCCCAGATGATGAAGACATCGATGGCGATCATGATCAGTGCCCAGACCGGCAGATACGGCAGGAACAGGAACTGCGCGATCAGGCTGATCGACGCGAAGAAGATGCCCGTGTACCGCGCCCAGGGCATGTTCTTGAGGATCCCGTAACCCGTGATCACCAGGCAGATGCCGATGATCAGATGGATCCAGCCCCAGCCGGTGAGGTTGATCCGGTAGACATAGTTGCCCACCCGGCCGTACACATTGTCCTCACCGATCGCGGCGATGCCCTGGAGGATCGCGAGCACCCCGTTGCAGAGCAGCAGGATTCCCGCGAAGATCACGCCGCCCACGGCCCAGTCGCTGTCCCGTTCCCGGGGCGGGGGAGCGCCGGGGGTGTGCTTGGGGGGCGGAGTCCCGGCCGACGGCTGTGATGCGTGGCTCATGGGACCTCCCTTCCTTGGCCCCGTACGCACGGCGCGGACGGGGATTCGAGCCTCAGCCCGGCGGCGGCCGCCCGCCATCCGGATTAGCCCGTTCGGGTGAGGCCGGGGTTTCCTCGGCGGCCGGGTCCGCCGCCAGGAAATCCACGATCGCGAGGACGAAGACAAAGGTCAGAGCGGTGCCGACGACCACCCAGGCGGTCGGGTGGCTCCACAGCAGATAGACCAGGACGGCGACGGCCAGCAGCGCCCACACCACCCAGCGCCGATAGCGGCGCAGCCAGGGGCCGACGGGGCCGGTCCGCAGCCCCGCATGGCCGGCGGCGGTGCGGACCGCCCCGATCCCGGTGTGCCAGAGGCGGCGGACCAGGACGGCGTGCCGGCCGGGGCCGGAGAGCCAGGCGGCCAGGGCGACGACGATCCCGAGGGCGATCACCATCCGTACCGCGTCCCGCAGAAAGCGGACCAGCGCGTCGTAGACGGAGGCGGCGGCGGGCTGGGAGATCCCGGCGGGCAGCCGGTCGAGATAGACGGCCCGGAAGGCGGAGAGGACCCCGCCGAGCACCAGCAGGGCGAAGGCGACGCCGAGCGCGGCGGCCACCAGGGCCCTGCGGCGGCGTACGGCGAGCAGGACACCCGCCACGACGAGGACCAGCGCCAGGACGGGGAGCCAGACCCCGGCGAGCTGGAGCAGCCGGAACCAGGTCTTCACCTTTCCGATCTCGTCCGACCGCAGCACGGTGAAATCGGTGTGGACCTCCGGGATCCGCCCGGCGGCGGTCAGACCGTCGGCGACCAGCCGCTGTTTGACCTGGTCGATGACGGGGGCGAGATCGATCTCGACGGTGTTCCCGGTGAGCTTGACCGCGCCGCCGCCGCTGCCGGTGAGGGCCTTGTCCACGGCGTCGTGGGCGACGCGGTTGGCGTTGGTCCAGAAGGTCCGGAAACGGTCGGACGAGACCACGTCCAGGGCCTTGTCGTGGACGAAGCCGCGCACCGCGCTCTCCAGGGTGCCGCCGAGGGCGCCGAGCGCCTGGGTGAGCCGGGGGCGGTCCTCGGGGGCGACGCCCTCCAGGAGGGAGGCGACGTCGATGTGGTCCATGACCGCGTCGGTGATCCGGTTCGCGGCGGCGGCGCGGACATCGGGGTCGGAGGCGAGGGGGGCGACGGTGGCGACATAGCGGTCGGTGTCGCCGACCTCCTCGGCGGCCCAGGAGGCGACGGCGCCGAGCGGGGCGAGGACACAGCCGAGGACGATGAGCAGCGCGGAGAAGAAGGCCCGGACCCGGTGATGGGCCGGCCGCGCGGGCCGCGCCTCCAGCGCGGCGACCCGCGCCCGGAGCAGCTCCAGCTCATCGCCGGGACCACCGGGGCCGCCGGGTGCGCCAGGTGCGCCGGGGCTCCCGGGTGCTCCGGACCCCCCGGGTGCTCGGGGTGCTCCGGGATGGGGGTACGGACCATCGCCGGGGCCGTTCCCGTCCGCCGCGTCCGAGGCCATC
The DNA here is from genome assembly GCF_040299965.1 of Streptomyces sp. NPDC000594. Lineage (NCBI taxonomy): Bacteria > Bacillati > Actinomycetota > Actinomycetes > Kitasatosporales > Streptomycetaceae > Streptomyces > Streptomyces sp. NPDC000594. The sequence goes on from NZ_JBEPCY010000003.1 coordinate 411,167, forward strand.
GCGTTTCCTCCCGTACCCCCGTGGCCCCCTGTCCAGGGAACGCGGCCCCACCCGCCCCGGCGACCCACACGACCCCGAACGAGTGGCCCCCGCCCGAACGGCCCACCCCCCGGGCCTCTTCGACCGCCCCGGGATCCCCGGGACACCCGGGACACCCGTCCCCCGGACCGGGAACCCTCCGCCCGGACGCCGGACCCGGCACAGCGGCGACCGGGGACCGCGCCGGGACCGGTCGTACCGGGGCAGTCCCTCGGGCGGGACCCGGAGGGCCGGAACCGGTACGTGGGCCGTGCCCCCACCACCGGCCACCGGGCGCCGGAGGCGAAGGGCCGGGGCACCCGCCGGGAGCCGACCGGCGCGGACGGCACCGGCAGGCACAGGACCCGGAGGGCCGGACCCACTCAGCCGCCCGAGGCCGACCCCTCACGCACCCGGAACCGGTCCACGGAGCCGGACACCGGGCACCGGCCCCGGGCGACGGGGGCCGAGGGCCGCGTCCACGCCGGGAAGACCCCGGGAACATGCCGGGAGCGCGGCGGACCAGGCACCAGCCTGGCGGGGGTCACGGGCACCCGGAACCGGTACGTGGGGCCGTGCCCCACCACAGACCACCGGGCGCCGGGGGCGGAGGGCACCGGCCGGGCGGGCGACCCCACCCGCACCCGGGCCCGTGCGCGGAGCCATGGACCGGGCGCCGGCCGAGGCGGGGTGGGCTCACCCGGACGGGTCGGTCGTGGGGCGGGGGCGGGGGTGGGGCCGTTGCATAGGGGCATGCGCAGAAATGGACCGGCCACCACCGCACCGCCCCGGTCCACCCGGCCCGTGCTCCCGTCCGCCCGTGCGGGACCCGGGCCCCGTCGGCGGGCCGGCGGCGCGGCCACCCGGCCGGGGAAGTGCCCGGCGGACCGGGCCGGACCGGAGAGCGGGGCCCGGCCGGGCAGACCTCCCGGGTGCGAGGAAGCGCCATGGGACCGAGGACAGGGGACCCTGTGGCTCCCCGGCCCCCGGGCCCGTGCGACACCACCGCCCCTGTCCCTGGGCACACCACCCGGACCCCGGGACCCAGCAGTGGGGGCACCTTCCGCGCCCTCAGGCACAGGAGTGAGCGCACCTCCCGGGTGCGCGGAAGCGGCACCGGACGGAGGACAGGGCCTTCTGCGGCTCCCCGGCGCCCCGGCCCGCGTGGGCCCGGTGGCTCCCCCGGGCCCAGGAGTACCACCCACGCCCCCCGGCGCAGCGGGAGGCGGCACGCGCCGCACGGCGCGACCCGGGTGCGGGTGCCGGTGAGCGCGCCGCACGGCGGACCCGTCTCCGTGCCCGCCGCCGGGACGCCCGCGCTGCGGGACATCCTCCGCAGCCGGGGCTATCTGCGCCTGCTCGCCCTCTCCGTCCTCCTCGGCGTCCCGATCGCCCTCGCCTGCTTCCTCTTCGTCAGCCTCCAGCACGCCTTCCAGCACGGGATCTGGCACAGCCTCCCCGAGGCCCTCGGCCACGACCGGGCCCCCTGGTGGTGGCCGCTGCCCGCGCTGCTGCTCGCGGGGTTGCTGATGGCGCCGATCGTCACCCGGGTGCCCGGCGGCGGCGGGCACCATCCGGTCCACGGGCTCGGCGGTACCCCCCTCGGCCCACGGGAGCTGCCCGGCGTGGTCGCCGCCGCGCTCACCACACTCCCGCTGGGCGTGGTCCTCGGCCCCGAGGCCCCGCTCATGGCCCTCGGCAGCGGCCTGGCGCTGCTCGCCGTACGGAAGTCGCGGCGCGCCGCCGACCCCAAGTCCGCGATGGTGATCGCCACCACCGGTTCGACCGCCGCGATCTCCACCATCCTCGGCGGACCGCTGGTCGCCGCCGTGATGGTGGTGGAGGCGGCGGGCCTCGCCGGCCCCCAACTGGTCGTCCTGCTGCTGCCGTGCCTGCTGGCCAGCGGGGTGGGCGCGCTGGTGTTCACCGGCTTCGGCCAGTGGACCGGGCTCACCATCGGGGCGCTGGAGCTGCCCTCCGTACCCCCGGACACCAACCCCGACGCCGGGGACTTCCTCTGGGGCGTGCCGCTCGCCGTGCTGATCGGGGTGGTCATCACGACGGCGCACCGGATCGGCTTCCTCAGCGAGGCGTGGACCGCCCGCCGCACCGCCGTCCGCACGGTCGCGGCGGCCGGTGCCGTGGGGCTGCTGTTGATGGCGTACGCGCTGATCACCGGCCGTTCCCCGGAGGAGGCGGCGCTCTCCGGCCAGGCGACCCTCGGCGCGCTCGCCGCCGATCCGCACGACTGGTCGGTCGCCGCGCTGCTGGTGCTGGTGGTCTGCAAGGCGCTGGCGTGGGGCATCTGTCTGGGCGCGCTGCGCGGCGGGCCGATCTTCCCCGCCGTGCTGCTGGGCGCGGCGCTCGGGGTGGCCTGCGCGGGGCTCCCGGGCCTGGGCGCGGCCCCCGCCCTCGCGCTGGGGATCGCCACCGCGTCGGCCGTGGTCACCCGGCTGCCGGTGACCAGCGCGGTGCTGGCCGTCCTGCTCCTCGGGGCGGACGCCGGGAACCAGATGCCGCTGATCGCCGTGTGCTCGGTGGTCGGCTTTGTCACCGCCCAACTGCTGGAGCGCGGCCCCGAGCCGCAGACCGCCCCCGCCCCCGGCCGTTAATCCCTCGCGCTCCGACCGCCCCGAGGTGATCATGTCGGCGTCCGTACGGCCCCTACCCGTACCCCCGTACAGATACGGGCCGTACCCCCGTACAGCGAGGAGCACCGTCGATGCCCCACCCGTCCCACGACTCCGCCCCTCCCGAGGTCATGCGGGGCGGTGTCCATGAGGTCCTGCGCGTCGGCGCGGTCGTCCGGCGGCCCACCGGCCCCTGGTCGCCGCTGGTCCACGGGCTCCTCCGGCATCTGCGGGAGCGCGGGTTCACCGCCGCCCCCGCCGTGCACGGCACCGACGACGACGGCCGGACGGAGATCCTGGACTTCCTCCCGGGCAGCGCGGGCACCGACCCCACCGTGCCCGCCGTGCGTTCCCCGGTGGCGCTGGAGAGCGCCGCCGCCCTGCTGCGGGCATACCACGACAGCACCCTGGGGTACGCGGAGGGCGTCCGCGAGGGCTGGATGCTGCCCGCGCGCGAGCCCGCCGAGGTCATCTGTCACGGCGACTTCGCCCCGTACAACTGCGTCCTGGACGGCGACCGGGTGGTGGGCGTCTTCGACTTCGACACCGCGCACCCCGCGCCCCGGCTGTGGGACATCGCGTACGCGGTCTACCGCTGGGCGCCGATGACCGCCCCGGGCAGCGGCGACGCCTGGGGGACCACCGCCGAACAGGCCGTACGGGTACGGGACTTCTGCGCGGCGTACGGGCTGCCGGCCGGGGAGCGGGCCCTGCTGATCGACACCGTGACCGCCCGGCTGCGGGAGCTGGTCGCCTTCATGCGGGAGCGGGCCGCCGCCGGGGACGCCGCCTTCGCCCGCCATCTCGCCGAGGGCCACCATGAGCAGTACCTCGGCGACGCCCGCTATCTGGAGCGGGTGCGCGGGGAGTTCGAACGCGTACTGTGCCCGGGGGACGGCGGCTGACCGGACCTCCGGGACGGGCACCGGGGCCGGGACCGGGACCTGGTCCCCGGGCCGGATCCACCGGCCGTACGGGCCCGTGCCGCCGGGCCGCCGGGGCGCGCATGAGCCACCGGCCGCCGGGGCATACCCCCCGAAAGCCGAAGGAGCCACCACCCGTGCCGATGATCCGCCGACTGCGGCGCGCGATGCGCCGTGCCCACCGACGACCGACCGTCGACCTGAGCCACCCGGCCCGTTCCCCGCTCGGTGGCTCGGTCGTCAACTGTGTGGTGTACGAGGACGGGCGGCGGCGCCCCGGCGACGACGACGCGCGGGAGGCCCTGCGCCGGGTCCGCAAGGAGGGCCGGGGCTTCGTCTGGATCGGGCTGCACGAGCCGGCCGAGGCCGAGTTCGCCGTACTCGCCGAGTTGTTCGGGCTGCATCCGCTGGCCGTGGAGGACGCCGTCCAGGCCCATCAGCGCCCCAAGACCCAGCGGTACGAGCTGCGCGGGGAGATCGGCGGGGCCCGTGCGGATGTGCTCTTCACCGTCCTCAAGACCTGCCGTTACGTCGGCCATGAGGACATCGCGAGCGAGATCGTGGACACCGGTGAGCTGATGGTCTTCACCGGTCCGGACTTCGTGATCACCGTACGGCACGGCCGGCACGGCTCCCTGGGCCCGCTGCGGGAGTCCCTGGAGAGCCGCCCCGAGCAGCTGGCCAAGGGCCCGGCGGCGGTGCTGCACGCCATCGCCGACCGGGTCGTGGACGACTATCTCGCGGTCGCCGACGCGGTGGAGCACGATGTGGACGCGGCCGAGACGGCGGTCTTCAGCGACAACCCCCGACGGGCCGACGCGAGCCGGATCTATCTGCTCAAGCGGGAGTTGCTGGAGCTGAAGCGGGCGGTGGGGCCGCTGGAGGCGCCGCTGCGCGCGCTCGCGGCCTCCCCGCTGCCGCCCGTGGGCCACCGGATCCGCCCGTACTTCCGCGATGTCGCCGACCATGTCGCCCGGCTGAACGAGCAGATCGGTACGTACGACGCGCTGCTGGACTCGATCCTCCAGGCGCATCTGGCACAGGTGACCGTCGCCCAGAACGAGGACATGCGCAGGATCACGGCCTGGGCGGCGATCATCGCCGTGCCGACCATGGTCTGCGGGGTGTACGGGATGAACTTCGACCATATGCCGGAGCTGCGCTGGACCTATGGCTATCCGCTGGTCATCGGGGTGATGGTGACGGCGTGTCTGGTGATCCACCGGAGCTTCCGGCGGAACGGCTGGCTCTGACGCACCCACCGGGGGAGGCGGTCAGGCGGTCAGGCGGTCAGAGGAGCGCGACCGCCAGCCCCAGGGTCAGCAGGGCGAGCACACAGCCGTAGAGCGCGAGGGTGAGGGAGCGGGCCTCGTCGGACGGGTCGGTACGGCCCGCGCTGGAGAGCCGCAGGGCGGCGACGGCGAGCAGGGCGAGGGTGAGGGCGCAGAGGGCGGCGACACCGGGCAACGGGGCGTCGGCGAGCAGGGATTCGATCACCTCGCGAACGTCTCATGGGTGCCCGGGGCCCGCACCCGGGCATACGCCGACCGGGCCCGGCGGGGCCCCTGTGGGGGCGTGGGCCGGGGCGCGCGGAAGGGAGCGGAAAGGGGGCGTGCGAGGGGCGCAGAAGGAGGAATCCTTTTTGCGCCGAGGGCAAGAGAGGGGGTCGAGAGTCGGCCAATTGTTCGGCCGCCGCGCCCGCCCGTCGCACCCCGGCCGAAGAGCCCGACTCCCTCCGCTTACCGTCCCGGCGCCCCGGCGGAAAACGTCCGGATCCTTGCGGACCACGGTATCCACGCGCCGGAATCGGTACGGTGCCTGCGGCGACGGGACCCCGAACGTCAGGCCGAAGGCGACTTCCGGTGCTCCCCGACGCCCCGTCACCCGTACCAGCACACGCTCCGGAACACGCACAGACACCCGCACCAACAAACGTCTTATTCACCTGTTCAGGTGAAAGTGCCCCCATCTGATGGGACTCCGTCCTACCGTGCAGATGTGGTGGGATTTGAGCAGTTGAGCGTACTGGGCATCGTCGCGGTCCTGGGCTCACCGGGGCCGGTGACAAGCAGTGGTCCGGGTGAGCCGGAGCCACCGCCGGACCGGGCCCCTTCGGTGTCGGCCCCGCCCGTGCCGGGTGCGATACCGACGGCCACGCCCCGGGCCGGAGAGCCGTTCCCGAGGACCGTCTCGGCCGGGGTCTCCGTTCCCGGTCTGGTCTGCGGCTGCGCCTCGGCGACGATCGGCGGGCCGCCCCGGCCGTCGGTGGCGGTGACGGTGTCGATGCGGATCCGGGTGGGGCTCCCCGGGCACTGCCCGTCCTGGACCACATGCACCTGCCCCACACCGACCCCCACACCCCCCTCACCAACGCCACCGACTCCCACACCCCCCTCGCCGACGCCACCGTCCCCGACCCCGCCGTCGCCGACGCCCCCCTCGCCCTCGCCGCCGTCCCCTTCTCCGCCGTCACCTTCTCCGCCCCGGCCGTCGCCGACCCCGCCCTCGCCGTCGCCGCCCGCACCCGGCCCGTCGTCGGCACCGGTGCCGCGACCGCCCGCACCCCCGTCCCCGCCCCGGGCCGCTCCCCCGGCGCCGCCGGCTCCCGTCACCACACCGGCGCGGCCGACCCGGAGCCGGGCGGCCGAGGCACCCCCGGCCCCGGCGCCTTCGGTGAGCCCGCCGCCCCGCTTCCGTGTCGCACAGGCCGAGCGGCCGATGGCTCCCCCGGAGAGCGAGGGCTTCCCGATGGTCTTCCGGGTGCTGGTGATCACCGTCCCCGCCGTGGTCGCCGCCGTGGTGCTGCGACCCCGCCGCCGCGCCTGAGCGCTCCCCCGTATCGATCGCGTCAGCCGCATCGACCGATCGCATCGACCGCACCGACCGCATCAACCCCATGGACACCTCTGTGGGCCACCTAGGGAGATCACCATGTCCGAGTGGCTGGTCCTGGCCATCGCGATGGCCGCCGCCTGCGCGGTCGTCCTCGCCGTCACCCTGCTGCGCACCCGCCGCCAGGAGGCCCTCGCCGCCGGGGACCCGGATCTGCAACGGGACGACGAGGCCGCGACCCCCGATGTGCTGGAGTACATGACGATGATGGTCGGCGTGGTGTACGCCATCGTCCTCGGACTGGCCATCGCCGGGGTCTGGGAGGCCCGGGGCTCGGCCCAGGCCGATGTCCAGCGCGAGGCGCAGGCCCTCCATGAGATCTCCCGGCGGGCCGAGGTGCTGCCCCGCGACGCACGGGCGGAGCTGCGCGAGGACATCGACGCCTATGTCTCCCATGTGGTGCGCACCGAGTGGCCCCACATGATCAAGCACCGGGAGCTGACCCAGCGGGGCGACGAACTGCTGACGGAGGTACGGGAGGACATCGCCCTGCGCACCCCGGCGAACGAGCTGGAGGCCCAGACGTACCAGCCCATGATGGAGCGGGTGGCCATCGTCCAGGACGCCCGGACCACCCGGGAGCAGAACGCCGCCTCCACCCTGCCCGGGGTGGTCTGGTTCGGCCTGATCATCGGGGCGGTGGTGACGGTGGGCCTGATCTTCACCATGCGGATGGGGCGCACCTATCGGGAGTTGCTGGTCGCGGGGGTCTTCAGTGCGCTGATCGCCTTTCTGCTCTTCCTGGTGTGGGACTTCGACGCGCCGTTCGGGCGGACACCGGGGACCAGTACGGCCGAGTCTTTCGAACAGCTGTTCCCCGGCTCCACCTGAGCCCCCTGTGACCCCCTGAGCCTCCGGACCTCCTCCCCGCCGGACCCCACCCCCTCGGCCCCGCCCTCCGCGATCACCGGAGTGCGGGGCCTCCGTCTGCCCGCACCCGCTCCCACCTGGGCTTTCACCCCGCGATCCGGGGGTGGAATAGCCAGAACGCCTCTCCCGTTGTAGGGTTTGTTCAACATTCAACCAATGGACTCCATCCCATGGACTTCGAGAGGTGAGCCTCATGCAGTTCGGCATCTTCACCGTCGGCGACGTCACCACCGACCCGACCAACGGGCGCACGCCGAGCGAGCACGAGCGGATCAAGGCGACTCTGGCCATCGCGCAGAAGGCCGAGGAGGTCGGACTGGACGTCTTCGCGACCGGTGAGCACCACAACCCGCCGTTCGTGCCCTCGTCCCCGACCACCCTGCTCGGCTATATAGCGGCCCGGACCGAGAACCTGATCCTGTCCACCTCCACCACCCTGATCACCACCAACGACCCGGTGAAGATCGCTGAGGACTACGCCTACCTCCAGCACATCGCCGACGGCCGGGTGGACCTGATGATGGGCCGGGGCAACACCGGACCGGTCTATCCGTGGTTCGGCCAGGACATCCGCCAGGGCATCCCGCTGGCGATCGAGAACTACGCCCTGCTGCACAAGCTGTGGCGGGAGGACGTGGTCGACTGGGAGGGCAAGTTCCGTACCGCGCTCCAGTCGTTCACCTCGACGCCGCGCCCGCTCGACGGCGTCCCGCCGTTCGTCTGGCACGGCTCGATCCGCTCGCCCGAGATCGCGGAGCAGGCCGCGTACTACGGGGACGGGTTCTTCCACAACAACATCTTCTGGCCCATGTCCCACACCAAGAAGATGGTCGAGCTGTACCGGAAGCGGTACGCCCACTACGGCCACGGCACCCCCGAGCAGGCCATCGTGGGTCTCGGCGGCCATGTGTTCATGCGCCGCAACTCGCAGGACGCGGTACGGGAGTTCCGTCCGTACTTCGACAACGCGCCGGTCTACGGCCACGGCCCGTCGCTGGAGGACTTCAGCGCCCAGACGCCGCTGACCGTGGGCACCCCGGAGCAGGTGATCGAACGGACGCTGACCTTCCGTGAGGCGATCGGCGACTACCAGCGCCAGCTGTTCCTGGTCGACCACGCGGGGCTGCCGCTGAAGACCGTGCTGGAGCAGATCGAACTCCTCGGCGAGGAGGTCGTCCCGGTGCTGCGCAAGGAGTTCGAGAGCCTGCGGCCCGCCGGGGTCCCGGCGACCGCTCCGCTCCACCCGGCCGTCGCCGCCCGCACGGCCGGTGCCCTCACCACCCCGGCCACCCCGAAGGAGGCATGACGATGACCGCGCTGAAGCTGGTGGTGGTCTCGGCGGGGCTGAGCGTCCCCTCGTCCAGCCGGCTGCTGGCCGACCGGCTGACCGAGTCCGTACGGACCGCGCTCACCGGGCGCGACCCGGCCACCGAGGTCGAGGTCCGGGTGGTCGAACTGCGCGAACTGGCCGTGCCGATCGCCAACCACCTGGTCACCGGCTTCCCCTCGCCGGAACTCGGCGAGGCGCTCGACGCGGTCACCGAGGCCGACGGGCTGATCGCGGTCACCCCGGTCTTCGCCGCCTCGTACAGCGGGCTGTTCAAGTCCTTCTTCGACCTGGTCGACCCGGACGCGCTCACCGGCAAGCCGGTGCTCGTCGGGGCGACCGGCGGCACCGCCCGGCACTCGCTGGTGCTGGAGCACGCGCTGCGCCCGCTCTTCGCCTATCTGCGGGCCGTGGTGGCGCCGACGGCGGTGTACGCGGCCTCGGAGGACTGGGGCGGCACGGGCGATCCGCTCACCGACACCCTGCCGACCCGGATCGACCGGGCGGGGCGCCAGCTGGCCGGGCTGATGGAAAGCTCGGAGCGCGCGCCGGTGGACGCGGTACCGGTCCTGGCCTTCCCCTCCTGAGCGGACGGGCCGGGCGGGGCCGGTGGCCAAGTGCCCGGCGGGCCGGGGAAGTCGGTCCGCTCCCGTGACCGCGATGGCCTGTGGACAACCGAACCCTGTGGATATCGGGCCCTCCGCTTTCTCGCGGAGGGCCCGCCGCAGGTCATAGGGGGGTGCGGTGGCAGGAACCGCGTCCGCCGGGGTTCCGGGCGGCGCCGGGGGCCCAGAACCCATAGGCGCGTTGTCAGTGCCACCTTCTAGGGTGCGGGGCATGGACCCTGCACTCATCGGCCGCGACCACCCCGCCGGTCTCCTGCGCGCGGAGATCGACCGGGTCATGACGCGCCACGGGGGTCTGGTCCTGGTCACCGGTGAGGCGGGCATCGGCAAGACCACCCTGGTCACCGACGCCGCCGACGAGGCCCGGCGGGGCGGCGCCCTGGTCGTGGGCGGCTCCTGCTGGGACTCCGACAGCGCCCCCGGCTACTGGCCCTGGGTCCAGGTGATACGGGGGCTGCGCCGTGCCGTCGGCGAGGCGGAGTGGGCCGAGGTGGAGCGGGCCTCGGGCGAGCGGCTCACCGTCCTGCTGGGCGAGGCCGGAACACCGGCCACCACCACCGACACCGCAGGCGCCGGCGGGCATGCCGGGCGGGAGACAGCGGGCCGGGAGAGCCCCCGGGACGGCGCCGAGAGCTTCGCCCTCTACGACGCGGTGACCACCGCCCTGGTCACCGCCGCCCAGCGGCGCCCCCTGGTCGTCGTCCTGGACGATCTGCACTGGGCCGACCCCGCGTCGCTGCGGCTGCTGGAATTCGCCGCCCAGCACGCCTGGTTCGAGCGGCTGCTGCTGATCGGCGTCTACCGCGATGTCGAGGTCGAGTCCGAGGGACACCCGCTGCGCCCCCTGGTCCTCTCGCTGACGGCGCGCGCCGGGACCGCCCTGACCCTCACCGGACTCGGGCGGGACGAGGTGGGCGATCTGATCGCCCTGACCGGCGGCGTCGACCCCGACCCCGAGCTGGTCGACGAGGTGCACCGGCGCACCGGGGGCAACCCCTTCTTCGTGGAACAGACCGTGCGCATCTGGCGCGGCGGCTCCCCGGTGACCACGGTCGCCCCAGGCGTCGGCGAGGCCGTCCGGCGGCGGCTGGCCCTGCTGCCCCCGGAGGTGAGCCGACTCCTGGAGACCGCCGCCGTACTGGGCCGCGAGTTCCACCGGCAGCTGCTCGCGGCGGCAGTGGCCGCACCCGTGCCCCATGTCGAGCGGCTGCTGGCGCGGGCGGTCGCCGCCCGGCTGGTCACGGTCGGCACCGGCGGGGTCTTCGCCTTCGTCCACGACCTCGTCCGGGAGACCCTCTACGGCACCCTGGCGGAACAGCGCCGCCGGGCCCTGCACACCGCCGTGGTGCACACCCTCGACCGGACACCCGCCCTGCGGGACCGGGTCCTCCCCGCCGACCTCGCCCGCCACGCCTATCTCGCCGGTGACGGTCTGGAGCGGGGGCGCCGGGTCGAACTGCTGACCGCCGCCGCGCGGTACGCCGCCGGGCGGCTCGCGGGCGAGGAGTCCGAGGCGCACTTCCGGCGGGCGATGGAGGTGGCGGGCGACGATCTCCACCGCGCCGCGCTGATCTGCCTCGACCTCGCCGGAACCCTCTGGCATGTGAACCACGTGGAGAGCGCCTGGCACGCCTTCGGACAGGCGCTGGAACTGGCCCGCCGGGCCCATGACCCCGCCCTGTTCGCCCAGGTCGCCATCAGGATCCACCAGTACGAGCACGAGTACAGCACCACGGCCGACGCCCGCAGCACGGATCTGTTGCGGGACGCCCACCGCGGCCTGATCGGCGCCGGGGACGACAGCGGCAAGCTCAGCCCGCAGCGGATGGCCCAGGAGCTGGCGGAGCGCACCACCGCCCTCGCCCGCGACGACAGCGACGACGAGGCGCTGGCCTTCTCCCTGTGGACACGGCACGACACCATCTGGGGACTCGGCACCGCCGAGGAGCGCCTGGAGCTGACCACCGAGATGATCGCGGTGGGGCGGCGCACCGGCAACACCCAGCTGGAGCTGCACGCCTCCAGCATGCGCTGGGTCACCCTGCTGGAGCTGGGCGACCCGCGCTACCACGACCAGCTGCGCGCCTTCACCGCCCGCTCCGACCAGTCGGGGCTGCGCTTCCACGAGATGTCCGTCCTCATCGACAACGCGCTGGTCGGCGCCCTCCAGGGCCGGTTCGACGAAGCCGCGGAGTTGATGCGGCAGGTCATGGCGGCGACACCGCCGGAGTCCCCGTACACCTTTGTCCAGGCCCATATGGAGTGGACACTGCCGCTGCTCCGGGGCCGGTTCGAGGAGGCATGGGCGCGGCTGGAGCGGCTGGAGGCGGTGGCGCACCCCTTCCCCGAGCTGCTCACGGCGCTCACGGCGGTGGAGAGCGGCGACACCGAGGGGGCGCTGACCCATCTCCGGAAGCTGCCCGCGACCCTGCCCCGGGTCTTCGAGCCGCTGTTGCTGCGGACCCGGGCCCAGATCGCCGCCGCCCAGGGCGACCGGGAGCTGATCGACGCCTCGCTCGCGGCGCTCTCGCCGTACACCGGCCAGTGGGTCGTGTCGATGTACGGCTGTGACATCGGCGGCCCCGTCGACCTCTGGCTGGGGGTGCTGCACGCGGCGCGCGGCGACCGGGAGGCGGCGGTGGCCGTGCTGCGGTCGGCGGTGCGCTCGGCGGACTGGCTGCGGGCCCGTCCCTGGTCGGTACGGGCCCGTGCCGAGCTGGTGCGCCTCGGGGACACGGCCGGCACCCCGGCGGAGGGCGGGAGCCCCGGTGTGTCGGTGGCGGAGCTGCGCCGGGAGGCGGAGCGGCTGGGGCTGACCCATCTGCTCGACCGTCCCGCCCCCGCGCCGCCCGGCCCAGCCCTGGTGCCTGTCCCCGTCCTGGCTCAGGCCCGTGTTCCGGCTCGGGCTCCGGCCCCGGAGGCGCCCGAGGCGGCGCGGGAGCCCTCGGGGCCCGTCTTCCGGCGGGAGGGCGGCGTCTGGTCGCTGGTCTTCGAGGACCGGACGGCCCATATGCCCGACACCAAGGGGCTGCGGGATCTGCACACCCTGCTCTCCCGCCCCGGGGACGATCTGCCCGCGGTGGAGCTGCTCGCCCCCGAGGGCGGCGCGGCCGTCCGGGCCGCCCGCGCCCTCGGCGGCGACCCGGTCCTCGACGACGAGGCCCGCTCCCGGTACCGCGCCCGGCTGGAGCAGCTGGACGAGGAGCTGGACCGCGCCGCCCTCCGGGGCGACACCGACCGCGGCACGGAACTCGCCCGGGAACGCTCCGCCCTGCTGGAGGAGTTGCGCACGGCGGCGGGTCTCGGCGGCCGTCCCCGCCGGCTGGGCGACGAGGCCGAGCGCGCCCGGAAGACGGTGACCGCCCGCATCCGCGACACCCTCCGCAAGCTGGACCGCCTCCACCCCGAACTGGCCGCCCATCTCCGCACCTCGGTGACGACCGGCGCCCACTGCGCCTACCGCCCCACGGCCCCGGTGCCCTGGCGGCTCTGACCCGGGGGCCCGGTGCGCTAGGAGACCGTGTCGGGGTCCGCCGGGATCACATCGGCGACGACGCAGGCGATGTTGTCGGGCGCGCCGGCCTCCTGGGCGAGGGCCATCAGGGCGTCGGCGGCCCCGTCGGGATCGGCGGTGCCGGTGAGGACCCGCCGGACCGTGCCCTCGGGGACGGTGGTGAAGAGCCCGTCCGAGCAGAGCAGATAGCGGTCACCGGCGCGGGCCTCATGAAGCCTGAGGTCCGGGCGGGCCGCCTCCGCCGTACCGTCCAGGGCCCGCAGCAGGATCGCCCGCTGGGGATGGGAGGCGGCCTCCTCCTCCGTCAGGGTGCCCGCGTCGATCATCGACTGGACCACGGTGTGGTCATGGGTGATCCGGAAGAGGCCGCCGCCACGGAGCAGATACGCCCGGCTGTCCCCGATATGGACCAGGGCCAGCCGCCCTCCCGTCCAGACCATGGCGGTCAGGGTCGTCCCGGAATCCTCCAGGCCGCCGATGGTGGTGTTGGCGCGCTGGACGGCGTCCTCCAGGGCGTTGAGCAGATCACCGGCGCGCGGCCCGGCGCCGGGGGCGGTGTCCAGCTCCTTCAGCGCGGCGATGGCGGCGGCACCGGCGGGGGCGCCCTCCGTGCCGTAGCCATCGGCGACGGCGAGCAGTCCGTCGGTGGCGCAGGCGCTGTCCTGGTGGGTGTCGCGGACGCGCCCCTGATCGGTACGGGCGGCATGGCGGATGGTCAGCGCGGGCAGGGCGGTCATGGTCGTCTCCTCGGGTCGTGCCAGCTGATCGGCGAGGAAGAGTGCCAGGTCCCGGCGGGTGGCGGTCTCGGTCTCCACCCGGTCCCAGTAGGCCCGCACGGCCCGTGCGGCGGCGGCCGGTTCGGTGGCGTACAGATCGCAGACCTCCCGGACCCCGGCCAGCGGCATCCCGATCCGGCGCAGCCAGGCCACCAGACGGGCCCGTTCCACCTGGGACCCGTCGTAGTAGCGGTAGCCGCTGAACGGATCCACCCGCGCCGGGGGCAGCAGTCCCAGCTCGTCGTAGCGGCGCAGGGCCTTCGCCGAGAGCCGGGACAGCCGGGAGAACGCCCCGATGGTGAGCCGGGTCATGTCTCTCCTCCTCGCGCCGGGTGTCCGACCCGGCACGACCGATGCTGGTCCTTCCCCGCACGGGAAGGTCAACCGGGCAGCACAGCCACCGTCACCACCGGTACACCGCAACAGGGGCCGGACCCGGTTACGGCGGCGGGCCTCCTGGTCATCACCGTGAAGGCCCGCCGCTGTCCCGTACCCCCGTGACGGGACATCACTTGCGGTTGTAGAGCCGCATGGTCAGAGCGCCGAAGACGACCAGGAAGAAAGCGGACCACCCGATTGACCAGGCGATGTCCTCCGCCGGCCACTCACCCGCCATCAGTTCCCGCACCGCCGAGGCGACATGGGTCACCGGGCTGTTGTTGACGAACGCCTGGAGCCACCCGGGCATGGTCTTCGGTTCGACGAAGACATTGCTGAGGAAGGTGAGGGGGAAGATCACCAGCATGCTCACGCCCATCACCGACTTCTCCGACCGGAGCAGCAGTCCGAACATGGTCCAGACCCAGGAGAAGGAGAAGGCGAACACCACCAGCAGCGCCACCCCGAGCAGCAGCCCCAGCGGGCCGCCGTCCGGCCGATAACCGATGATCATGCCGACGGTCAGCATCACGACCGAGGCCAGCAGATAGCGGAGCACGTCCCCGAGGAGATAGCCCACCATCGGCGCGGGCCGCCAGATCGGCAGTGTGCGGAAGCGGTCGAAGACTCCCTTGGATATATCGGTGTTGACCGCGACCCCGGTGTACATCGTGATCATCACAATGCTCATGGTGAGGATGCCGGGAAGCAGGAACTGGATGTACTCGGAGGTCGAGCCCGCCAGCGCCCCTCCGAAGAGGTAGGTGTACATCAGCACCAGCATGATCGGGAACGCCGTCACATCGAACAGCTGATCGGGCACATGCTTGATCTTCAGCATGGCCCGCCAGCCGAAGGTGATCGACGCGGAGAGCGCGCTGGGCGCCGGCGGCTGCTCCTTGCCGACCAGCAGGCTCGCCAGCCCGGCCGAGTCGGGCGCGGTGAGATCGGGATCGTCGGTGCCCTGGGCGGGCTGGGTGGTGGTCGCGGTGCTCACGCCGCGGCTCCCTTCGGGTCGGTGACGGCACCGGAGGCCGTGGCGGCAGGAGTGGCGGTGCGGTCGGTGAGGGCGAGGAAGACCTCGTCCAGGCTGGGCTGGCCCAGCGAGAAGTTGTCGACGACGATGCCGTCGCGGGCCAGCTCGGAGAGGGCTCGCGCGGCTTCCTCGGCCGCGCCCCGCTCGCTGCCGTGCCCGCTCACCCGGGCGGTCAGCGCGACCGGGTCGGCCTCCGGCTGCACCTCCGTCCCGAGGACCCGGGCCAGCACCCGCTGGGCCTCCGGGCGCTGTGCGGAGTCCCGCAGCCGCAGATGGACCGTGCCGGGCCCGACGGACGCCTTCAGCTCGCCCTTGGTGCCCTCGGCTATCACCCTGCCGTTGTCGATCACGGCGATCCGGGCGGCGAGCTGATCGGCCTCGTCCAGATACTGCGTGGTCAGCAGCACGGTGGTGCCATGGGCGACGACCGTGCGGACGATGTCCCAGACCTGGTTGCGGCTGCGCGGGTCGAGCCCGGTGGTCGGCTCGTCCAGGAAGAGCAGATCCGGGGTGTTGAGGATGGACGCGGCGATGTCGATACGGCGCCGCATGCCGCCCGAGTAGTTCTTCACCTGGCGGGAGGCGGCTTCGGCCAGCCCGAAGGCGTCCAGCATCGCCGCCGAGCGCTTCCGGGCGGCGGCCGGGGTGTATCCGAGCAGCCGGGCGAGGAGGACCAGATTCTCGGTGCCGGTGAGGTCCTCGTCCACCGAGGCGTACTGGCCGGTGAGGCTGACCCGGCGGCGCACCGCGTCGGCGTCGGTGCGCACGTCCTTGCCGAAGACCCGGGCCTCGCCGCCGTCCGGGCGCAGCAGGGTGGCGAGCATCTTCACGGTGGTGGTCTTCCCGGCGCCGTTCGGGCCGAGGACGCCATAGACCGTCCCGGCGGGAACGGCGAGGTCGACCCCGTCGACGGCCCGCTTCTCCCCGAAGACCTTGACCAGGCCCTGGGTCTCGATGGCGAGTTCCGCACTCATGAGCAACATTCCTTCGAACACGAATTCGATATGGGGGGCGGGGGACGGAGGGACAGGGACACGGGGCTGCGCGAGGACGCAGGAGGTGTAGGAGGGTGCAGAGACAGCAAAGGGGACATATCGAGGGTACGGGTCAGGAGAGATAGGGCCGCGCCCTGCGGGCCTCCCGCAGGGCGAGACCCCACCAGGCCAGCTGGCCGAGCATCATCTGGGCGGCGCGCTCGCCGTCCGCCCAGCTCTCCTCCAGAAGATCCAGACCGACACCATTGCGCAGGGTGACGGTGTGCAGCTCGGTGAAGACCGTCCGCAGCTGCTCGACCGCGTACAGCCCCCGTGAGCCATGGCCGTAGCTGACAAAGCCGACCGGCTTGGTCCGCCACTCCTCGTACGCGTAGTCGATCGCCTGCTTCAGGGACGCCGGAAAGGAGCGGTTGTACTCCGGGGTGACCACGACATACGCCTCGGCCCACTCGATCCGCCGGACGAACTCCCGTATCGGCGCGGTGGGGCGGTCCGGATGGCGGACCGGGAAGTCGAAGTCGACCAGGTCGACCACGGACAGCTCCAGATCGGTGCGGTGCCCGGAGCACTCGGTGAACCAGCGGCCCGCCGCTCCCCCGACCCGGCCCTCACGCGTGCTCCCTATGATCACCACGATCCGCAGCGGCGGCCCGGCCACCGGACAGCCCGCTTCCCGCTCCAGTTCCAGCGCCGGCTCCAGCGCCGGCTCCACTTCCAGCTCCTGCCGCATCCTCGCCTCCCTCCTCCCGCCCCGCCGGTCGACGGCCCTCACTGAAGAGGCGCGAGACACGGCCGCGCGGTCGCCAGATCGGATCTGGCGACCGCGCGGAGCGGGCCGTGCGAGGGCGCGTTCGCGTCTCGCGGGGGTGTCGGAACGCGTCACTCGTGGGTGTAGAAGACGTAGAAGGAGACCACCAGCATCGCCGCCGCGAACATCAGTCCCATGCCCACGGAGCGCAGGATGCTCTCCCCGGTCAGGCTGTGCAGAAAGCCGATGGCGACCCCGCAGAGGGCGGCGTACGCGAACGCCCGCAGCTCACGCGGGAGGCTGTGCTGGATCCGGCCCAGCCCGTACGCGAGGACCGTGAAGATCAGACCGGCGACCACCCCGTAGAGGACATCGCCCCAGCCGACGGCCTCGCCGGTCCGGCGGAGGAAACCGGCGTAGAAGCCGAAGAGCGCGCCGAGGGCGAGGGGGATCGCCCAGCTCCTCCTGGTGGTCGTGACGTGTCGGCGAACGGGCACCGTCGCATGTGTGGCCATGTCCGGGGCTCCTTCCCTCGGGCCCCCCCAGGTCTCCTCCCAGGGCACACCCGCACGACCGGCCCGGCAACTCGACGCCCCACCCACGACCGACCCGCGCCCCTGACCGACCCGCGCACCTGACCGTCCCATCCCCCTGACCGCCCCGCTGCCTCATGGACACCCCGTACACCCCGTACAACCCCATACGCCCTACTGGCTCCCCCCGCACCCCCGGCACGGGTGCTCGTACACCGCCGGTCGGCCGAGCAGCGGTCGCGTACCGCACCCGCGCCACCTTTCCTTGAGGGGTGCGGAGACTGGGCGGACTGCGACCGGCGGCGTCGGCGGTGCTCATCGCGCTCGTGGCGCTGCTGACACCACTGAGCGTGCTCGCCGTCTGGGCGGAGCGGGAGATCGGCGACACCGACGGCTATGTCACCGCCATGGCGCCGCTCGCCTCGGACCCCGCCGTCCGCCGCGCGGTGGCCGACCGGATCACCGAGGAGGTCGCGGGCCCCGGAGGGCTCGGACCGCTCTCCGCCGAGGCCCGTGCGCTGGTCCACGACGCGGTGCTGTCGTTCGCCGGCTCGCCCTCGTACCGCACCGCCTGGGACACCGTGAACCGTGCCGCCCACACCGCCGTCGAACAGGCCCTGACCAGCGGCGAGGGCGACACCGCGCGGATCGATCTGGCCCCGGTGAGCGAGCAGGTGAAACTGCTGCTCACCCGTGAGGGAGTGCCGTTCGCGGACCAGATCCCGGTGGTCGGGGCCCGGATCACGGTGGTGGAATCCGACGGTCCGGCGGCGGTACGGGAGAGCTTCGCCGCGCTCCAGACGGCGGGCGTCCGGCTGCCGCTGCTCACCCTCGTACCGGCGGGTGCGGTGCTGTTCCTGGCCCCCGGCGGGCGGCGCGGGCTGCTGGGGCTGGGGGTCGCGCTGGCCATCGGCGGGGCGCTGCTGCGCGGGGCCGTCTCCATCGGCCGCGCGCTGATCCTGGACGACCTTCCGGCGGAGGTCGACCGTACGGCGGCGGACGCGGTCTTCGACGCGCTGACGGCGACCCCGCGCACGGCGTCGTGGTGGCTGCTGGGGGTGGGGCTGACGGTGGCGGTGTACGCCTGGTGGAAGGGCCGGTCACGGCGTTCCCCGGCACCCGTGAGCACCCCGTACCCGTACCCGTACCCGCGCCCGGCGGTCGAACCGGCCTCGTACCCGGCGGTCGCCCGGCATCCGGAACCGGAATCGGAGCCGGAATCGGTACCGCGACCGGAACCACCACCGGACCCACGACCGGAGGCGGAGCCAGAACCGAAAGCGAAAGCGGAACCGAAAGCGGAAGCGGATCCGGCGGCCCTCCCGCGCGACTGATCACCGTACGCCCGTACCGGCACGGCACGGCACGGGATCCGGGGCGTCAGGCGCGGGCGGCCATCGCCTCGATGCCCGCGATCAGCAGTTCCAGCGCGTACTCGAAATCCCGCTCGCGCATCTCCGTCACCGTGTCACCGCCCCGCGCCTCCATGATCTTCGAAGAGGCGACCGCGTAATGCCTGAGCTGGGGATCCTTGTTCATGGCCCCCATGGCGTCCCGGAAGTACTCGTCCTGGCTCAGGCCCGCCGCGGCGCACCGCGCGGTGAACTGGCCCTCGATCGTGCCGAAGCCGTACACGAACTGGAAGACCGCGGAGAGCCCGCCCATCTGCCCACGCACCGGGAGGCCGGTGTTCCGCATGACCTGCTGAACGGCCAGCGAGAAGTCCAGCGACCGGGGGCCGATGTTGAGATAGGCGCCGACCAGTGCGGAGACCCAGGGGTGGCGCACCAGCATCGCGCGGTACTCGGCGGCCAGCGCGCGCAGCTGTTCGCGCCAGGCGCCGGGGGTGCCCACATCGGGGAGCCGGATGGTGCCGAAGGACGCGTCCAGGGCGAGTTCCAGCAGGTCGTCCTTGGTGTCCACGTACCAGTAGATGGACATGGCGGTGACATCCAGCTCCGCCGCCAGCCGCCGCATGGAGAACTTGGCGGTGCCGTCGGCGTCCAGCAGCCGGACGGTCGCGTCAATGATCTTGGCGCGGTCGAGTCCGGCGGGATGGGTGTCCCTGCGTCCCCGGCCCGTCCGCTCCTCCGTCCAGACGCTGGTCCGCGCGGGCCCCTTCGCACGGTCGGCCGCACTCACCATCGCACCATGCTCCTCGCTGGTTCCGCCGCACGGAGACCGTCCGCCTCCGTGCGTACCGTACGGCCGGTGGGTCGCTCCCGGCAGACCGCCCCGGCCGGCGGCTCCCGGCTTCGGACCCGGGGCCCGGGGTCGTCCGGCCGTTCCCGCTCTTCCTGCCGCCCCTGTCATCCCTGACATTCCTGACGAAAGAGCATCGGAACGGACCCGTCACCCGTTCCGATGCTATGTCGTCGGCGGTCCCGGTTACCCGGCGGGCCGTCCGGCCGTGTCCCCGGTCGGCTCGGGTGCCGCGGCCAGCCGCTCGATCTGTTCGGCGCGCCAGAGCAGGGTCGCCGCCAGCAGCCCCCCGGCGAGGACCGCGACCGCCCCCACCAGCTGACTGGTGGCGAGCCCGTCCGCGAACCCCTCGGAGATCGCCTCGGCCTCACCCGGGGAGTCGGCCGCCGCCAGCGCCGCCGGCAGCGAGGCCGCGCCCGCGACACCCGGCACCAGCACCGCGAAGCGCGAGTTGAGCACCGCGCCGAGGATGGCGACACCGAGGCCGTTGCCGAACTCCGCGAGGGTGCCGTTGACCCCGGCCCCCACGCCCGCCTTCTCCGGCGGGATCGCGCTCATGATCGCGTTCGCCATGGCGGGCATCGAGAGCGCGATACCCGCACCCATGACCACCAGACCGAAGAACATGCCGTTGTACGTGTCCCGGCCCAGCAGCGCGATGGCCGCGAGACCCCCGGCGACCAGCCCCATACCGATCGCTATGGTCAGCGGCGTCCCCAGCTTGGGCAGCAGCCGCGGCCCGAGGCCGGTGAGATTGAGGGCGACGATGGTCAGCGCGAGCGGCGCGGTGCGCAGACCCGCGTCCAGCGGCCCGTACCCGAGAACGAACTGAAGGTGCTGGGTGAGCAGGAAGAGCGAGCCGCCCATGCCGAACGCGACCAGGATCGCGCCCGCGACCGCTCCGATGAACTTCCGGTTCTGGAAGAAATGCATGTCCAGCATGGGGTACGGGATGCTCAGCTCCCAGAGCGCGAACCCGGTCAGCACGGCGACGCCGACCACCGCCGACGCCAGCACCTCGCGCGAGGTCCAGCCGTGCTCGGGGCCGGAGATGATCGCGTACACCACCGCGGTCATACCGACCGTGGAGAGCAGCGCTCCGAACAGGTCGGGCCGTTCGCCCTGGGGGTTCTTGGACTCCGGCACGAGGGCGATCACGGCGACCAGGCCGATCGCGGCCACCGGGATATTGATGAGGAAGATCGCGCCCCACCAGAAGTGGTCGAGCATGATTCCGCCGATGAGCGGCCCGGCGGCGAAGCCGAGGGAGCTGACCGTCGACCAGAGGGCGATGGCCTTGACCCGCTCGCTGTCGTCGAAGATCTGCACGACGACGGCGAGGATGGTGGTCATCAGCAGCGCTCCGCCGACGCCCATCCCCGCGCGGGCGGCGATCAGTTGCCCGGACGACTGGGCGAGCCCCGCCGCCAGGGAGCCGATGCCGAACAGGGCCAACCCGGCGACCAGCAGCTTCTTCCGTCCATAGCGGTCGGCGGCATTGCCCGCGGTGAGCAGCAGGCCCGACTGGACGAGCGAGTAGGCGTTGATCATCCACTGGATGTCGGTGGCGGAGGCGTCCAGCTCACGGTTGAGGGAGGGGATCGCCACGCTGAGGATCGTGTTGTCGAGCAGCACGGTGAGCTGGGCGAGACAGATGACGCCAAGGATCAGCCAGCGCTGTGGATGCGGGCCGATGGGGGCGGGTTGCTTCTCGGTGGTCGTCGCTGTCATGCCGGCTCCTGCGGAGGGGGTGGGGAGGTGTGGGGTGGCGTGAGTTATACACCGTACAGCGCCAGTCATACACCGTATAGTGATTATTCCCGTGCCGGAACGCACAAGGGCCGGCCCACCCGGAGGTGGACCGGCCCTTACCCGTGGAGACCGCTTCGCCGGCTACTCGCCCGGCTTGATCAGATACCCGGCCCCCCGCCGGGTGTGGATCATCGGCGCGCGGCCCACGTCGATCTTCTTCCGCAGATAGGAGACATACAGCTCGACCACGTTCGCCTGGCCGCCGAAGTCGTACGACCACACCCGGTCCAGGATCTGCGCCTTGCTCAGCACCCGCCGGGGGTTGCGCATCAGATAGCGCAACAGCTCGAACTCGGTGGCCGTCAGATGGATGGACTGACCGCCCCGGCTGACCTCATGACTGTCCTCGTCCAGGGTCAGATCGCCCACCGCGAGCAGCGACTCGCTGCGGGCGGCGGTGGCGGCGCCCGAGCGGCGGATCAGACCGCGCAGCCGGGCGACGACCTCCTCCAGCGAGAACGGCTTGGTGACATAGTCGTCGCCGCCCGCCGTGAGCCCGGCGATCCGGTCCTCCACACCGTCCCGCGCCGTGAGGAAGAGCACCGGGACCTCCGGCGCCTCCCGCCGCAGCCGGGCGAGGACCGCCAGTCCGTCCATGTCGGGGAGCATCACATCGAGGACCACGGCATCGGGGCGGAACTCCCGCGCCTCACGCACCGCACCGG
Organism: Streptomyces sp. NPDC000594; assembly: GCF_040299965.1. Classification (NCBI taxonomy): domain Bacteria; kingdom Bacillati; phylum Actinomycetota; class Actinomycetes; order Kitasatosporales; family Streptomycetaceae; genus Streptomyces; species Streptomyces sp. NPDC000594. The sequence goes on from NZ_JBEPCY010000003.1 coordinate 433,112, forward strand.
CCCCGTCCCCGGCGCTGCGCACCTCCCAGCCCTCGTACCGCAGAGCCATCGACAGCAACTCGCTCAGCGCCGCCTCGTCGTCCACGACGAGCACCCGGACGGTGCTGCCGTCGGGCCTGAGCATCTCCGTACGCCCCTGGGGCGAGGTCGCGGTCATGGGCGCCACCCTCCGCCCCGGCCCTGAAAGCGACCTTGTGTCCACCTGTGAATTCCCTGAGAAAGCCCACCGGCGGACTCTTGGGCCCTTGAACTCTTGGGCCCTTGAACCCCTTGGATTTCAGCCCTCGGTACCCGTGTCCTCTTCCCCGTCCTCCCGGGTGAAGGAGTGGCTGCGTTCGACCCGGGCGATATGGACGCTGTAGTGGCGGTACCAGCGGTCACGGCCGCGTCGCTGGGCCGTCTGATGCTCCAGGTTCCGCCGCCAGGCGGCGATGGCCTCCTCGTCGCGGAAGTAGCCGACGGTGATGCCCAACCCGCCCGGGTCGGAGGCGTGCTCGTATCCGAGGAAGCCCGGCACCTCCCGGACCAGCGCGGCCATACGCTCGGCCGTCTCCCCGTACCCGGGGGTCTCATCGAGCCGTACGGAGGTGAAGACGACCGTGTAGTAGGGGGGTTCGAAGGCGGGAACGGGGCGGGGGGCCGGGCTGCTCATGACCCCTAGCGTGTGCGTCCGGCGGGCCGCTGTCCACGGAATATGGGGTACGGAGCAGACGCTCAGAAGAGCCCGTCCTGGGCGCCGCCGCCGGAGGTCCCCACCCCGAGGTCGGAGACCGGTACGGAGAGCCCGGCGGCGGTGTCGGCCCCGACCAGGGACCAGCCGGACATCAGCCGGGTGTCCAGGACGGCGATCTCGCCGTCGACGGTCCGCAGATGCAGATCGGGCCCCGCGACGGCGAGCAGGGTCCCGGAGACGGCCCCGCCGGGGACGAGTTCCCGTACGACACAGGTGGCGCGGTCCAGCCCGGCCAGCCCGAACACCCCGGCGTGGTCGACGGGGTCGCAGCCCAGCGGCTCCAGGGTCTCCGGCCAGCCGTCGAGCGCGCGGGCCCGCCGGTGCAGCTCGACGGTCTCCGCGGCCCGCTCGGCCTCGGTGCCGGGCAGCTCGGCCCGTACGGCGCGCTTCTCGGCGTACGGGACCCGGTCCGGCACCCCGAGGGAACGGCTGAGCAGCTCCTCGGTACGGCGGGCGGCCATCAGCGGGCCGCGCCCGAGCCAGCTGAAGACGACGGCGCCCTGTTCGAGGAGACGGGCGGGACCGCGCTCCTCGGCGGTGATCCCGACCTTGGTCATACCGGGGCCGAACCAGGCGAGATAGACACGGTAGGTACGGGGGTCGTCGGCGATGGTGTCGGCGGCGACCGAGTGGGCCCGGTCCAGCCGCGCGCACTCGGGGCAGCGCGCCTGGGTGGCCCGCCCGGACACGGTCGCGCCGAGCGGGCAGGGGTTGCCGCGCGCGCCGACACAGCTCCGCTCGCCCTCGGCGCGGAAGCCCAGCTCCCGGCCGGCCGTGAGCGGGCTGACCCGTCCGCCCTCCCACCGGAGAACGGCCATCCGCGTCCCCTGCGGCCACCCGATCCCGGAGCACCGCCATGTCATACGCACCTCCGGGCGCAATCACCGAAAGCGGCGACAGTACCCGAGCCGCCCGCTTCCGGCCGGACCCGTACACCGACTTCCGGCCGTTCCCACGCCGGGCTCTCCCGGACGTATCCGCACGCCGGACCGGAGAACCCCACGTTACGGCCCTGGCCGAATCTCTACCCTCACCCCCCGGCGCGCCGCCCCACTGGACCCGGCGCGCACCGGTCACGTCCCAGCACCCCCGAACGGGGCACCGGACCGCGGGCGATACTCACAGACCACCACCCCCTCCGCCCCCGCCCGCCCGGAGCCCCGATGCGAACCGACCTGATCGTCCTCCACACGATCCGGCTCGACGCCGGCTCCCTCCAGATGCTCGATAGCCCCTCACCGGGAGAGGTTCATGCTGCGACTCACCGTCTATATTTCCCTGGCGATTACCGCAGGAGTGGCCAGCTTTTTCATCACCGACGCCACCCTCGTCAACATGACAGCCGGTCTCAGCGTCGGCCTGCTCTTACCCGTGGTCGACGAGGTGGCAAGGAATTGGGGGAACCTCAGACACCTCTGGTACTCGCTGCGCTACCGCAATAAGTCCATCCGCGTCTCGACGTCATATCTGTTCAAGATCTACGTCGACGGGAAGTACCTGCTGATCCGTGGGTCACGGTACCGCAGCCACTTCCAACCAGTGGGCGGCGTCCACAAGGTTTCCCCCCAGGGAAAGGCCACCCTCTCGGCCTTGGGAGCAACGGATGACGATCTGGTCCCGCTGGACCCCGCGAGCTACGGAGATCTGCGCGTACGGGTCCCAGGGAAGAGGATATTCCAGTTCTTCCAGTGGTTCGACTCCCGGCAGGGCCGCGAGGATTCTCCATGGCGGGAGTTCCAGGAAGAATTGATTGCCGCGGATATTCTGCCGCCCGGCACCTTCCCGCACATCATGCACAACTATCTCGGACGGGAAGTCGATCCGATCCAGTACAGCCCCTGGGCCGAATCCCTGGAGATCCTGGTGGCGGACATCTACGAGCTCGTGCCGAACCAGGAGCAGGAGGACTCGCTCCGCCAACTGGCCGCGACCGGCCATCCGGACATCGTGTGGGTCTCCGCGCAACAGATCAAACGCCGTGGCGCGGTCCCGGGACAGCCGCAGACCGTGGACATCTCGACACACAGCCGCCGGATCCTCTGACGCCCGAGACGCGCCGCCAACCCAGCTGGACGTCGTCGTTCAGACCGTCGGCGGGACGTGCCGGAGCGGAGCGGCGTACCGCACCGGGCCTGGCCGGAGTGATCAGCCCTTCACCGCTCCCGGCCGGCCGGCGCCGTGGCGATCATCATCGGCCGGTGATGATCCGGAAACGCCAGAGGCCCCGGATCTCTCCGGGGCCTCTCGCCTGCTGTGCACTCGGCAGGATTCGAACCTGCAACCTTCTGATCCGTAGTCAGATGCTCTATCCGTTAAGCTACGAGTGCTTGTGCTTCCCGGGCTTTTCTGCCTGGTCGGCGTTGCGGGAACAACATTACATGACCTGCGCCGTCACGCGAAATCCATTCCCCTCACCCTGCCTGACCTGCGGAAACGCCGTTGGGCGGGCGCCCGGGGCGGGCCCTCCGGGCGGGGGTCCGGGCGGGGGTCCGGGGCGGGGTGGAGGGAACACGAAAGCCCCGGCCGGGTGGCCGGGGCTTTGGTGGTGGTGCTGGCGGAGGCGGAGGGATTTGAACCCTCGATGGGCTTTAAGGCCCAAACCGCATTAGCAGTGCGGCGCCATAGACCGGACTAGGCGACGCCTCCAGCACTCCGCGCGGGCGCGGTGTGTGCAGATGATGACACAGTCAGGCTCGGTGTCACCAATCGCCGCCCACGGTACTAGGGACCTGGGCCGCAGGGCAAAGGCCTGTTCCGGGGCGACACGCCCGGGGCGGGGCGCGGGTGGGGTGAATCGGGGCGGGGGCGGGCGCAACGGACGGGGGTGGGGGGCGTTAGACGCCATGGGCGGTGGCCGGAGTCCGGTGGGGAGCCGCCCGTGCCCGTCAGGATCCCGAGTCAGGAGCACCCGTGCCGCGTCGCAGCCTCGCCCTCGTCATGACCGTGTCCGCCGCCCTGCTGGCCGCCGTGGTGCCCGGAACCGCCGGGGCCGCCGCGCCGCCGCCGGCCGGGTGGCCGCCGCCCGTGGTGACCGTGCCGCTGCCGATCGCGCCCGTACCGATCGGGGAACAGGACCGGCTGACCGTGGTGGTCGACGGGACCGGGGACCCCCGGAGCGACGGGCGATACGAACTGGCGTGCGAACCCGTCGGCGGGACACACCCGGAGCGCGAGGCGGCCTGTGCCCGTCTGGCGGAGCTGGCGCGGGAGGGGCAGGACCCCTTCGCCCCCGTTCCCGAAGGACGGATGTGCACCCAGCAGGCGGGCGGCCCGGCCACCGCGCGGGTGACCGGAAACTGGCGGGGACGCCCGGTGGATGCCGTGTTCAGCCGTACCGACGGCTGCGAGATCTCCCGCTGGCAGATCCTGGAACCCGTGCTTCCGAGCACCCGTTCCCAGGGCGCCTGACAGGCCCCCGCCAGGGCCGTGGTCACCGTCCGTCCACACAACCCCGGTATGAGCTCCCCCTCATCCGCCGTTCCGACGACACCCACTGCCCTTAGAATCGCCTTCAGTGACAGCAGAGGACCCGAGGGGCAAGATGGGGCCCGCTGTCCGCACACGCAGTAGGCCAGGGAGGAACCGTCGTCGTGAGCAGTCGGCCGTCCCGAGGCGCTGCTCGCCTCGCAGCCATACTCGACGCCCTCCCTGACGGCCTCGTGCTCGTCAATTGCAACGGCACGGTCGTCAACGCCAACACCATCGCCCTGGAACTCTTCGAGACTCCGGGGACCGCCCTGGTCGGGCGCGGGCTGCTGGATCTGCTGCCCAGCTTCGACTCACGGCTGATCCCCGGCTCGATGCGGCGCCCCGAGGCGACCGACGAGCGCGGCCGGACCAAGCCGACCCGGATGATGGCGCGCCGTACGGATGGTGTCGAGTTCCCGGTCGAGGTGACCAGCGCGGGACTGGAGGACGGACGGGACGCCTATGCCTCCCGTCAGGGATACACCGGTGACGAGCTGCTGATGCTCGTCGTCCGGGATCTTTCGGGAACGCTGGACACCGAGGCCGAGCTGGCCCGTTCCCGGCGGCAGACGGAGATGATCCTGCGCGCCGCCGCCGAGGGTGTCGTCGGTACGGACACCGAGGGCCGGGTGGTGCTGGTCAATCCGGCCGCCGCCCAGATCCTCGGCTACCGCGCCAGCGACCTCGGCGGGCGGGAGCTGCACCCGCTGATCCTGCACTCGCGCGAGGACGGCAAGCCGTTCCCGTACGCCGAGTCGCCGCTCGCGGACACCCTCCGCTCCGGCCGCAAGCACCGGGTGCGCGGGCAGGTGCTGTGGTCGAAGGACGGCTCACGGGTGCCGGTCGATCTGACCACCGCCCCGGTACGGGACGGGGACCAGCTGGTCGGCGCGGTGATGACCTTCACCGACCGGCGGCCGGCCGAGGAGCTGGCCGAGCGTCACGCCGCCGAGCTGGCGGAGCTGACCGAGCGGCTCACCGCCGAACTGACCGGGACCACCGAGCGCTTGACCGCCGAGATCGAGCGGAACGAGGAGCGGTACGCGGCCGAGCTGGCGGACCGGTCCGAGCGGTACGCCACCGAGATCGAGCGGCGCGACGAGCACCAGCAGGAGCTGACCGCCCGGCATGAGCAGCTCACCGCCGTGCTCGGCGGTTCCCTGCGCGGGCCGCTGGAGGAGCTCCGTACGGAGCTGGGGACGCTCGCCGACGACCCCGCCGGGCAGCTCTGGCCCGAGGCCAACCAGATCCTGCACCACCTCGCCGCCGGGTACGCCCGGATGACCACCCTCATCGACAATGTCCTCGGCTATCAGCGGCTCGACACCGGCCAGGAGGCCCTCGCCAAGACGGCGGTGCCGCTGGACGCGGTCGTCGCGGCCGGGGTCGAGGGCGCGATCGAGCTGATCGGGCCCGGCCGGGCGCAGTTCGCGGTGCACGCCCCGGCCGTCGAGACCGAGGTGGACCCGCGACAGCTGGCGACCGCGCTGGCGCATCTGGCGGCGGATGTCGCCGGGGTCGACTCGACCGGCAAGGCCCGGCTGCTGCCGGACGGCGGCTATGTGGACTCCACGGTCGTCATCGCGGCGGCCCAGCGCGGTGAGGTCGTACGGATCGAGGTGCGCGGCCCGTTCGTCGGCGGCGACCCGGTGCACGAGCCGATCGTGCGCGGGATCGTCGAGGCGCACGGCGGGGTGCTCCAGACGCACGAGATGCCGGGGATGAGCGGCAGCGCGTACGTCCTGGAGGTACCGCTCGGGAAGGCGCCCGAGGAGACGGACGACGACGGGAACGGCAGCGGAAACGGGCACGGGGACGTGACCGGGGACGCGGCGGCGGAAGCCGACGGCGCGGTCCCGGCGGACGGCACCCCGGGTGCGCCGGAGCTGCCGAGCGGCGCCCCGGTGCCGCAGCCCGCAGCCGCCGGGGCGGAAACCCCGGAAACCCCCGCAGCGCCCGTGGTGCCCGCAGTGCCCGATGCGGATGTTCCGGTTGTTCCGGTCGGAGGGCCGGTCGACGGGCAGCCGCTGAGCGACCCCTCCGTGGCCCGCCCGCCCGTACCCCACCCGGCGGGAGCGATTCCGCCCGGCGTCGGCAGGTCGGGAGCCGGCCGGTCAGGAGTCGGTACGAGCGGTACGGCCGGTACGGCAGGAGTCGGTACGCAGTCGTCCGCCGAGACCATGCCCGAGCTGCTCCCGGAGCACCTCTCCGAGCAGGGCGAGCCCGTCGAGCCCGCCGAGGCCCTGACCCCGGCGGCGCCCCTGGACGCACCGACGGGCCCCGTGGAGACCGGCACCGGGCGGCGCCGGGCACGGCGCGGCTCGACCGACGCCTTCCTGGAGAGCCCCGTCTCGGCGGAGGGTTCCGCCTCCGGCGAGGACGCGTCCCCGCCCACGGGCCGCCGCAGGGCGGCCTCCGCCGACCCCGCCGACGGCTCCGCCCCGGGCGACGGAAGCGACCGCACGCCCACCGGTGGCACCGGCCGACGGCGCGGGCGCCCCAGCCCGGCGGAGGCCGAGGGAACCGGTTCGCCGGAGCATCCGGAGCACCCGGGTGCTCCGGAACACACGGCACACCCGGGGCACCCGGAGCCGGCCGAGGGAGCCGCGCGTCCCGAGCCGACCGAGTCGTCGGAGCCGTCCGATATCCCCGAGGAGAACCCCGGGGACTCCGTGGTGACGGCCGCCGAGGGCGCCTCCGGGCGACCCGCCCCGGGACACGCCGTCCCGCCGGGCGGAGTGCCCCCGCAGGCCGGACCGCCGCTGCCGGTGCCCCCGCAAGGCATGCCGCCGCAGCCCGGTACGCCTGGTACACCCGGTACGCCCCGTCTGCCCGGGGCGCTCAGCCTGCCCCAGCAGCGGCCCCAGCAGGACCCGCCGCAGGGCTCCGTGCCCCGGCCGCCCAGGCCCGTACCGCCGCAGGGCATGCCCGTACCCCCCGGGGCGCTGGGCCTGCCCCAGCAGCAGAGCCGACCGGTGCCCCCGCAGGGCATGCCGCCGCAGCCCGCCGCGATGGCCGAGCTGGCGCCGGTGCCCGGCACGGCCCCCGTACCCGGCGCGGTGCCGGGCGGCGAGGTCGAGGCGTACCCCGGTGGCCGGCGGACCCGCCGTGCGCTGGCGCCCGCCCCGGCCGAGCAGGAGCGACCGGGGGTCCCGGAGCGGGAGGCCGGTTCGCGCTTCGCGCTGCCGCCCGCCGCGGCCGACCGGCCCGTCCCGCCGACCGCCGGAGCGGCCGACGCCTCCCTGCCGGGGCGCCATGACGCCGTCCGCGTCCCGCCGGGCGCCGACCACACCCCGGCACAGCACCATCCGCTGCCCCACCCCTTGCCCACCGGCCGCCGCCGGGCGCGTCCGGCCGGGGCGCAGGACGACACCGACGGCGCGGGCCTCGCCGTACCGGGAGCGCGGGACGGCGCCCCGGTGATGGACCCGCACGGCACGGGTTCGCTCTCGCTGCCGCTGCCCGAAGCCGGGCCCACTGCCCCGGCACCCGCCCGGCAGCCGCTGCCCGCCGAGGCCCCCCGGCCCGGGGCGGGCGACACCCAGGGACGCGCGTTCAGCGTGCGCGCCCTCGGTCAGGGAGGCCAGGCGGTCCAGCCCGCGACCGGCGCACAGCCCGTACCGGGTGCCCAGCAGCCCGTACCCACGCGGCGACCGATCGCGGCCCCGGCCGCAGACCCCCAGAGGGCCCCGGAGAGGACCCCGGAGCGGGCATCGGATCCGCAGGCCGGGACGGACCCGCAGGCCGCGGGCGGACTGGGCTCCGGCCGGCGGCGCAGGCTCGCCGCGCCGCCCGAGGACGAGCGTCCCGAGCCGTCGGCCGCCCCCGCGCAGGCCGCCCCGGCGGTCCCCCCGCACGGGCCCCGGCTGCCGCTGGACCGTGCGGAGGGCCGGGCGTACGCGATCGGCGCGCCCGACGTGGACGCGGCGGAGGGTCCCGAGCCGCTGGACGGCCCCGGGGGCGCGGTGGAGGTGGCCAACCGGCCGCAGCCGCACCCCGTGGACGACGAGCTGCCCCCGGAGCCGCTGGACAACCCGCGCCGGCTGCTGGTCTGGCCCGCACCGGATGTCTCCACCCAGCAGGCGCTGAGCGACCGGGGCTACCGGCCCGTGGTCGTCCACTCCCGGGAGGAGGTCGACGCGCAGATCGCGGCCTTCCCGGCGGCACTCTTCGTCGACCCGCTGACCGGGCCGATCACCCGTACGGCCCTTCAGTCGCTGCGCCAGGCGGCCGTGGCGGCCGAGGTGCCGGTGCTGGTGACGGCGGGGCTGGGGCAGGCGACCCGGGAGGCGGCCTACGGCGCCGACCCGGCGGTGCTGCTGAAGGCCCTGGCGCCGCGCGACAGCGAGCAGCATCCCTCCCGGGTGCTGCTGATCGAGGAGCACGAGGAGATCGCGCTGGCGCTCACCTCGGCGCTGGAGCGGCGCGGTACGCAGGTCGCACGGGCGGGTACGGACGCGGAGGCGGTGGCGCTCGCCGCCCAGACCCGGCCGAACCTGGTGGTGATGGATCTGATGCAGGTCCGAAGGCGCCGGGCGGGGATCATCGACTGGCTGCGGGCGAACGGGCAGTTGAACCGTACGCCCCTGGTCGTCTACACCTCGGCCGGGCTCAACCGCGCCGAGCTGCCCCGGCTCTCCTCGGGCGAGACCGTGCTCTTCCTCGCGGAGCGCTCGACCAGCGCCGAGGTGCAGTCACGGATCGTGGATCTGCTGGCGAAGATCGGGACGAACTGATCGCGCGCTGAACCGAAGAGCGGTGGAGCCGGCCCGGGAGACCGGACCGACCCGGCTCCACCGCTTCCGACCGGACCGGGGTCCGACCGGACCGGGCCGGGCCGGATCAGACCGGGCCGGGCCGGGCCGGATCAGACCGGGCCGGGCCGGGCCGGATCAGACCGGGCCGGGCCGGGCCGGATCAGACCGGGCCGGGCCGGGCCGGATCAGATCAGCGTGACATCCAGCTCCCCGTCCGCGTACTGCCTCCGGATCAGCTTCTTGTCGAACTTCCCCACGCTGGTCTTCGGCACCGCCGGGACGACCGCCCACCGTTCCGGAAGCTGCCACTTGGCGACCCGTTCGGCGAGGAAGTCCCGCAGCGCCGGGTAGTCGGCGGCCGCGCCGTCCTTGAGGACGACGGTGGCCAGCGGGCGCTCGCCCCACTTCTCGTCGGGTACGGCGACGACCGCCGCCTCCGCGACATCCGGATGGGCCATCAGCTCGTTCTCCAGCGCCACACTGGAGATCCACTCACCGCCGGACTTGATCACGTCCTTCGCCCGGTCGGTGAGGGTGAGATAGCCGTCGTGTCCGATCACCCCGACATCGCCCGTCCGCAGCCAGCCGTCGGCGCTGAACTTGTCCTCGGGACGTACTTCCTCGTTCTCCGTACCGCCGTAGTACGCGGCGGCGATCCAGGGACCGCGCACCTCCAGCTCACCGGCGGAGGCGCCGTCCCAGGGCAGCAGGTCGCCGCCGGGCCCGACCAGCCGGGCCTCCACACCCGCCGGGAAACGCCCCTGGGTGATCCGGTACGGCCACTCCCCGTCGGGGGTGAGCCCGGCGGGCGGGTGGGCCATGGTGCCGAGCGGGGAGGTCTCCGTCATGCCCCACGCCTGACAGAGCCGGACCCCCAGCTTGTCGTACGCCGCCATCAGCGCGGGCGGACAGGCGGAGCCGCCGATGGTGACCATCCGCAGCGAGGAGAGATCACGGGGGCGGGCGGTGACCTCGGCGAGCAGCCCCTGCCAGATGGTGGGGACGGCGGCGGCGTAGGTGGGCCGTATCCGCTCGATCATCTCGGCGATCGGGGCCGGCTGGAGGAAACGATCCGGCATGAGGAGGTTGATGCCGGTCATAAAGGTGCCATGGGCCAGCCCCCAGGCGTTGACATGGAACTGGGGCACCACCACGAGGGCGGTGTCCTCGTCGTCCAGGCCCATCGACTCGCCCATGTTCACCTGCATACAGTGCAGATAGATCGAACGGTGGGAGTAGACCACGCCCTTGGGGTCCCCGGTGGTGCCGGAGGTGTAACACATGGCGGCGGCGGAGCGTTCGTCCAGCTCGGGCCAGTCGTAGACGGTGGGCCGTCCGGCGATCAGCTCCTCGTAGTCATGGATCTGCGCCTCGCTGTCGGCGAGCAGGGTGCGGTCGCCGGGGCCCGCGACCACGACATGTTCCACCGTGGGCAGATGCGGCAGCAGCGGGGCGAGCAGCGGCAGCAGCGAGCCGTTCACGATGACCGCGCGGTCGGCGGCGTGGTTGACGATCCACACCAGCTGTTCGGCGGGCAGCCGCAGGTTCAGGGTGTGCAGAACGGCGCCCATGGCGGGGACGGCGAAGTACGCCTCGACATGTTCGGCGTTGTTCCACATCAGGGTGGCGACCCGCTGGTCGCCGTCGATACCCAGCTCGTCGCGGAGGGCGTGGGCCAGCCGCGCGGACCGGTCGCCGATCTCGGCGAAGCTGCGGCGGTGCGGCTCCGCCTCCCCGGTCCAGGTGATGACCTGGGACTTTCCATGGATCTTGCGGCCGTGCTCCAGAATCCGGCTGATCAGCAGCGGTACATCCTGCATGGTGCTCCGCACGGCGTCCTCCCGATGAGCGCGAACGCTCTGTCGCTACATGGCAGTAGGGGTGTGCAGATTCTGCGCGCATACCACGCGGTATGTCACTACCCCTGGATGCTGTATGTCGCTACCCCTGGAGGGAGGTCTTGCGCACGCGTGCGAGAGCTGGACACCGATGCGGACACCCGGGGGCTCAGCAAACGGGCCGGGCTCAGCGATCCGGGCTCGGCGGTCCGGTGCTCAACAGGCCGAGGGTCAACAGGCCGAGGGTCAACAGGCCGGGCTCAAAGGGCCGGTGCTCAAAGGGCGGGGGTCGAAGGCCGGTACTCAAAGGCCGGTGCTCAAGGGCCGGTGCTCAAGGGCTGAGGCGGCTCAACAGGCCGGGGCCGGGGGGCGGGGCTCCGGACGGTCGGGCTTCAGCGCACCGGGGCCAGCTCCGGGTCCTCGCGGAGTTTGCCGAGCGCCCGGGAGACCGCGCTCTTGACCGTACCGACCGAAACCCCCAGCACCTCGGCGGTCTGGGCCTCGCTCAGATCCTCGTAGTACCGGAGCACGACCATCGCCCGCTGCCGGTCCGGCAGCTTCATCACGGCCCGCCACATGGCGTCGTGCAGCACCTGCCGCTCGGCCGGGTCGGGCGCGGGCACGGTCTCCGGCTCCGGCAGCTCGTCGCAGGCGAACTCGTCCACCTTGCGCTTGCGCCACTGCGAGGTGCGGGTGTTGAGCAGGGCCCGGCGCACATAGCCGTCGAGCGCCCGGTGGTCCTCGATCCGCTCCCACGCGACATAGGTCTTGGTGAGCGCGGTCTGCAGCAGATCCTCGGCGTCGCTCGGATTGGCGGTGAGCGAGCGGGCGGTCCGCAGCAGTACGGGCCCCCGTGCCCGTACGTACGAGGAGAACGACGTGTAGCGCGCGCGGGGCGCGTAACGGGTGTCGGAGCCGGGCGCGCCGGGCGCGGCGGGCGCCGGCCAAGCGGGCCAGGCGGGCCTCGAAGCTCTTGTGCAGACTGGCGTGGTCATGGGCCCCACGCTAGGAGCGAGGGGGCGGTCAGCGGATCGCCCGGAGGGCCTGAAGCCATGTCCGCCTCAGGTTGTACGGGTGGTGCCGGCCCCACCTCCTGAAGGTGGAGGAGACCCTCAGAGCCATGACCTGCTCCTCGGGGGTGGGAGCGGCGCGGAGAGGGCCGGGGCCACGGTGGGGAACCCGGCCCCGGCTCCCGTACGGGCCACCTCGCACAGGCCCCCGACATGGACCCGGCATGGACCCACCGGGGACCACCGGGGACCACCGCAGGCCGCGCCGCACGGTCCCGCCCCGGGCCTTCCGCCGCACGGCGGTCAGCGGCCGAAACGGGCCACCGGCGCGTCCGCGAGACTCCGGCCCACCGTCAGCCGGTGCCCGCCGTGCTCCTCGGTAACCTCCCCCGCGTACTGGTGGATCCGGCGTTTGACCCGCCAGGCGTACGGGTGGAGCGCGCGCTCGTCGTACAGCGACGGCCTGCGGTTCCACCGGGCGAACCACATCGCCGACGGCAGGTCCCCCGTGCCCGCCCGGCGGGCGTGCTCCATGTGCAGCACCCCGGCGTCCGCGTGGCTGCGCAGCCCGGGGACATAGCCGTGGCGGCGGATCTCCCTGTTCCAGGCGCGGACATAGTCGAGGGTGGCCCGGACGCAGGAGGAGTCGCGCAGATCGTACGACTTGAGACTGACATAGAGGGCGCTGCCGTGGATCATGCCCAGCGCCCGTGCCGCGCGGACGGCGTCCGTTCCGTCCCGGCCGCCCTGGGCGGCGGGGGTCCCGCCGTCACCGCCGATCGTCGCCCCGTCCTTCCCGACACCGTCCTTCCCGACACCGTCCTTCCCGACACCGTCTCTCCCGATGCCCTCACTCCCGACGCCTTCCCTCCCGGATCCCTCCCTCCCGGCTCCGGACCTGGCCCCGCTCTCCCCGGTCGCACTGTCGCCGGTCGCACTGTCGCCGGAGGCGGAACAGGGCGGGCGGGCCCCGGCGTACACCGGGAAGAGCCGCCAGCCCATCCGGTGCACCTCGGTGACCCAGGCCCGGGTGAGGCGCGGACCGCCCCGGGCCGGGCCGGGACACTCCCCGCCCCGGCCCGCGAAGGGGACGCCCACCGCCCCGTACGGCGACGACGTCCGCCAGGCCCTCATCACCGCCAGCGAGGGCGCCCGGCACAGATCGAACGCGAGCCCCCGGAAGGTCACCGCCGTATCGGCGGTGGTGTCCGGCACCCGGCCGGGCGGTCGGCGTTCGCCCGGTGACAAGCGGCCCCCGGTCGCCGACGTGGAGCTGTACGCGGCCCCCTCGGGCGGCCCCTGCGGCGCGAACAGCAGATCGGACGCGCCGAGCAGCGCCGTGAGGACCAGGGCGGCGGCGGTGGTGCTCCTCGGGGCCCGGCTTCGGGTGCGCATGCACCGAGTCAACGGCTCCCCCCGGCCCCCGGCCAGCGCTGGGGCCCCCGGCTCAGCCGTCCGCGCCCAGGATCAACCCGGATGTGGGAACCCCGGTCCCCGCCGTGACCAGGACCCGGGAGGCGCCGGGGACGCTGTTCACCGAGGTGCCCCGGATCTGCCGGACGGCCTCCGCCACCCCGTTCATCCCGTGGAGATACCCCTCACCGAGCTGTCCGCCATGGGTATTCAGCGGAAGCGCGCCCTCCGCGACAAATCCGGCCCCCTCGCCCCGTCCGCAGAAGCCGAACTCCTCCAGCTGCATCAGAACAAAAGGGGTGAAGTGGTCGTAGACGATGCCCACATCGATGTCGCCGGGGGTCAGCCCGGAGTTCCGCCAGAGCCGGCGGGCGACCACTCCCATCTCGGGGAGCCCGGTGAGATCCCCCCGGTAGAAGCCGGTCATCTGCTCCTGCCCCCTCGCCGCGCCCTGGGCGGCGGCGACGATCACCGCGGGCGGCCGGCGCAGCTCCCGGGCCCGTTCCACCCCGGTGACGACGATCGCCTGTCCGCCGTCGGTCTCCTGGCAGCAGTCCAGCAGCCGCAGCGGCTCGGCGATCCAGCGGGACGCGGCATGGTCGGCGAGGGTGATCGGCCGTCCGTGGAAGTACGCGGCCGGGTTACGGGCGGCATGGCGGCGGGCGGTGACGGCGACATGGCCGAGGACCTCGGGGGCCAGACCGTAGGTGTGGAGATAGCGCTGGGCCGCCATCGCCACCCAGGAGGCGGGGGTGAGCAGCCCGAACGGCATGCCCCAGCCGAGCGCGACCCCCTCCGCCGTCGGCGCCCGGTCCCGTACCCCGGCACCGAATCTGCGCCCCGAGCGTTCATTGAACGCGCGGTAGCAGACGACCACCTCGGCCACGCCGGTCGCCACGGCGAGGGCCGCCTGCTGGACGGTGGCGCAGGCCGCGCCGCCGCCGTAGTGCACCCGGGAGAAGAAGGACAGCTCACCGATGCCGACCGCCTGGGCGACGGTGATCTCGGGGCTGGTGTCCATGGTGAAGGTGACCAGGCCGTCGACATCGGCGGGGCGCAGCCCGGCGTCGTCGAGGGCGGCGCGCACCGCCTCGGCGGCGAGCCTCAGCTCGCTGCGGCCGGAGTCCTTGGAGAACTCGGTCGCCCCGATGCCCGCCACGGCGGCCCGTCCGCCGAGACCGTCCCTCATGGGGTGCCACCTCCGGGAGCCGGGGCCGGGGACAGGGAGTGCGATGCGGGTACGGGGGAGGGGGCGGGCGGCGCCGGGACCGTGACGGTGATCGTGCCTGTGACATGGGTGCCCCGGGTGTTCGTCCCGACGACCCGGACCTCGGCCGTGACTCCGGCCGTGACTCCGGCCATGGCCCCGTCCTCGGCCCCGGTCGTGGCCCCGGACCGCCCGGCGGCGCGGTCGGCAGCGCGGTCGGTGACGGAGACGACCGTGCCGCGCAGCACCATCGTGTCCCCCGGGTGATTCGGTGTCCCCAGCCGGATCGCGACCCTCCGGAGGACGGCGGCCTCCCCGAGGCGGTCGGTGATGTACCGCCCCACCAGGCCGTTGGTGGTCAGGATGTTCATGAAGATATCGGGGGAGCCCTTCGCCATCGCCGCCTCGTGGTCGTGGTGGACCTCCTGGTGGTCCCGGGAGGCGAGGGCGCCCGCGACGATCAGGGTGCGGGTGATCGGGATCTCCAGCGGCGCCAGTTCCGCGCCCGCGACCGGAGGGAGGCCCGTGGCCACCATCTCGACGTCCCGGGGTTCCGGTTCCGCCTCGGGCTCCGGTTCCGGCGCAGTGCAGGGCTCGGCGGAAGGCTCTGGGGAGAGATCTGCGGCGTGCTCCGTGGAGGGCTCTGCGGAGGGACCGCTTCCGGCGGCCCGGAAGACCGGGAGTTCCAGCTCCGCGTCCACCCGCAGGAACTCCAGCTCCACCGGCATCCCGATCCGTACCGCGTCGTACCGCACACCGATCACATTGCTGACGATCCGCACCCCCTCGGCCAGCTCGATCAACGCCACCGCGTAGGGCTCCGGCGCCCCGCCGCCGCCCCGGGGTGACGGCCCGGTGGCGAAGGCGGGGAAGGGCGGATGGTGCATCACCACATGGGAGTAGACGGTCCCCCGGCCGCCCGCCGCCACCGTGTCCCACTCCGGCGAGCCGCATCCGGAGCACCCGGGGAGCCAGGGGAAACGGAGCGCCCCGCACCCCCCGCAGCGCTGGATCAGCAGCCGGTGCCGGGCGACGCCCGCCCAGAACCCGGCGTTGTCGTCGTTGATCACCGGCCGGGGCCGCCGGGGTGGTTCCCCGGCCACGGGCCCCCCGGGGGAGCGCTTCGCCGGGGCGTACCGCAGGACACGGAAGCGATGGGTCCCGGCGAGGCGGCCGTCCGCCCGGACATCGGTCCGGGTGGTGATGAAGTGGCCCGTCCCCAGCCGGGTCGTCTTGCGCGGTGAGACGCTCTCGACCACCACGTCGTAGGTGATCCGTTCCCCCGGCCGCAGCGGCCTCCGGTACTCCTGCTCCGAGTCGGTCGCGACGACCGCCGTGCACCCCGCCGCGTCGAGCACGGCGAACAGCTCCGCGTGGACGGACGAACGGCCGGCGCGCCCGGCGAGCCCGCCCAGTGTCCACGCCTGGAGCATGGTGGGCGGGGCCAGGGCGTCCGGGCCCCGGTACGCGGGGTTCCGGTCCCCCATCGCCTCGCACCAGTGGCGGATCATCGGCTCGTTGACGGGGTCCGGGCCGGGGCGGCCGGTGACGAGCGGCAGCCCCTCGTACCCCTGGAGGCGTGCGTACAGGCCGCCGTCCCCGATGTCCGCGTCCGGGCCGTCCCCGGTGTCCGTGTCCGCGTCCGTGTCCGTGTCCGGGCCGCGCCCGGCGTCCGGCCCGCTCCTGTCCTCGGCTGTCCCGGTCAATCGCCACCCCCTCCCGAGTTTCTGACTGTCCGTCAGCTCCAGGCGCCTGTCAAGGTCGCCGCCGGTCGGCGAGGGCCGCCGCCGGACCGACCGACCCCGGTCCGAAACGCGCCCGGACCCGGTCCGCCGACGCCTCCACCCGCCGGGCCCGCTCGTCGTCCGGATCCAGGCTGAGCTGGGTGGTGGCCGACGCGTCGGAGAGGAGATCGTCGGCCCGCAGCGCGAGCCCCCGGACCCGGGCCCGTTGCAGGCCCAGCGACTCGTACAGGGCGTACGCGGTGGCGATCAGCACCGGCCCGTGCTGGGACGGCTCGGGCAGCGACCGGGTGCGGACCGTGGTGCTCCGGTCGGCGTACCGGACCGTCAGCGTCAGTCTGCGGGCCACCCTTCCCTCGCCCCGCAGCCGTACACCGATCCGCTCGGCGAGGGCGACCACGGTCCGGCGCCGGCGTTCCGGATCCAGCTCGTCGCGGTCGAAGGCGTACGCGGCCCCGTACGAGCGGTCCGGTTCCCCCGGGGTCACCGGACGGGGGTCGATCCCGTGGGCACGCTCGTACAGCCGCCGTCCCGGGGCCGCGCCCAGCAGGCGTTGCAGGGTGCCGGGCGGGGTGTCGGCGACCGCGCCGACGGTGTGGAGTCCATGGCGTACGAGCACCCGGGCGAGCGCCGGTCCGACACCCTGGAGCGCGGCGACGGGCCGGGGGCGGAGGAAGGCGGCGACCGCCTCCGGGTCGGCGGGCACATGGGTGACACCGCCCGGTGCGGTGGCGTCGGCCGCCATGGCGGCGAGCAGGCGGTTACCGGCGGACCCGATGGTGGTGTCCACCCCGTACAGCGCCAGGGAGCGCATCCGGATCAGCTGGGCGACCCCTTGGGGATCATGGCCGAAATAGCGGAGTGCGCCGGTGATGTCGCAGTCGGCGTCGGTGGGCGGGAGCGCCTGGACCCGGGGGGTGATGCCCTGGAGGAGGCCGACCAGCCGCTCGTACGGGTCGGGCCGATGGGGTCCGGAATCGTCTCGCTCCTCGCGCTCCGGGCCGAGGGACTCGTACAAGGGGTCGCCGTCGGGGGGCGGCCGGTCCCCGTACCCGTACCCGTGACCGCTCCCGCTCCCGTACTCGCTCCCGTACTCGCTCCCGTACCCGTACCCGTACAGATGGAAGTGGACGCGCAGCACATGCCGTTCGGCGGTGCGCGGCGGGTCGCCGGCACCCGGTGGGTCGGGGGAACGCGGTGTCATGGCGGCTCACCCCGCGCTTCCGGGGCTGGTGTACCCCAGGGAGACCAGGTCCAGGGCGGCCGGGTCGGCGGTGCGTTCCCCGGCGGGCCGGAGGTCGGCCCAGGGGTGGAGCCGCGCCCCGGTCTCCTGCGGGATGGTGCGCCGGGTCTCCCGCCGCTGCGGGGCACGGCCCGCCGGGGCGCTGCCGAGGAGCCGGTGGACCGCCTCCGGGCCGTCGTCGCGCCGGGCCACCGCCAGCGCCTCCAGGTCCCAGACCATGGTGCCGACGACGGTGGCCCGCCCGCCGCGCCGCTGCACCGTGCCCCGGACCAGCAGCAGCCCCGAGTGGAAGACGGTATGGGCGCAGGCGGCGTGGCTGTCCTCGAAGAAGGCGAGGTCGACCAGGCCGGTGCCGTCGTCCAGGGTGACGAAGATGATCCGCTTGCCCGAGGCGATGGGCGGGGTCTGGGTGGCCGCGCGCACCCCCGCGACCAGCACGGTCTCGCCGGTACGGAGGTCGCCGAGGCGCCGGGAGGGGGTGGCGTCCAGCTCCCGCAGCAGCCGGTGGTGGTAGTCCATGAGATGCCGGGTCACATCGATGCCCAGCACATGGAGTTCGGCGTTGAGGGCTTCGCGTCCGGTCATCTCCGGCAGCCCGTAGCCACCCCTGTCACCCCTGTCATCCTTCTTGCCCGTTCGTGAAGAAGGTTTCGAGCCACTCTCCTCCAGACCCTCGATCCGGAGCGGGAGCTGTCCGTCGCCGATGCCCCGCCCCCGGTACTGGCGGTGGAGTTCGGCGATCCCCAGCAGCAGATCGCGCCGGGTCCGGCCGGGCCCCGCGAGCGGTGCCAGCGCGCCGATGTCGGCGAGCCGCTCGGCGGTGGGGCGGCCGGGACGGGCGCGCTGCCAGAGGTCGGGGAGGGAGGTGTACGGCTGTCCGGCGGCGATCCGGGAGACCTCGGCGTCGGCGATGCCGCGCACACCGGCGAGGGCGAGCCGTACGCCCCAGGTGCCGTCCGGGGCCCGTTCGACGGTGTGGACGGCGCGCGAGCGGTTGATGTCGACGGGGAGGACGGCAATGCCATGGCGCCGGGCGTCGGCGACGACCACACGCTTCGGCCACATGCCGGGGTCGTGTTCGAGGAGTCCCGCGTAGAGGGCGGCCGGGTGGTGGGCCTTCAGCCACGCGGACTGGAGGGCGGGTACGGCGAAGGCGACGGCGTGGGCGCGGGAGAACCCGTACGCCCCGAACGCCTCCACGGTCTCCCAGACCTCGGCCCGGACGGCGGGCGGATACCCCTGGTCGGTGGCCAGCCGGTGGAACCACTCCCGGACCTTCGGCAGCCGCTCCCGGTCGCTCAGGGCGCGGCGGGCATAATCCCCGGTCCCTCGGTCGCAGCCGGTCATGACCCGCAGGATCTCGATGATCTGCTCATGCCAGATCACCACTCCATAGGTATCGGAGAGGACGGGTTCGAGATCGCGGTGGGGGTACGCGGGGGTGCCGCCGTGCCGGGCGGCGACATAGCGCTCCGGCATGCCGCCCGCGACCGGTCCCGGCCGGAAGAGGCTGATGTCGGCGATGACGTCCTGCGGGTCGCGCGGCTGCATCCGGCCGAGCAGGTCCATCTGGCCGGGGGACTCCAGCTGGAACATGCCGAGGGTGTCGGAGGCCTGGATGAGTTTGAACGCGAAGGGATCGTCCAGGGGGACCTGGCGCGGGTCGTCGAGGTCGACATGGCGGCCGGTGACCCGTTCGATCTCGGCGACGGCATGGGCCATGGCCGACTGCATCCGGACACCGAGGACATCCAGCTTGATCATCCCCAGGTCCTCGACGTCCTCCTTGTCGGCCTGGACCATCGGATAGCCGCCGGTGGGGGTGGGCTGGACAGGGAGCCGGTCGAGCAGGCCGGCGTCGCTGAGGATCACTCCGCAGGGGTGCATGGCGATGCCCCGGGGGAGCGCGTCGAGCCCTTCGGCCAGCTCGAAGAGGAGACGGTACGGGGCGGCGCGCGCGGCCAGGTCGCGCAGTTCGGGCAGTTCGGCGAGGGCGGCGGTGATGTCCGACGCACGGATGTGCGGGAACGATTTCGCGATCCGGTCGACCTCGGCGGGGGCGATCCCCAGGGCGAGACCGGTGTCCCGCAGGGCGTGCCGGGCCCGATAGGTCTCGGGCATACCGGTGATCGCGATCCGCTCCCGGCCGAACCGTTCGATGATCCGGTCGTAGACCTCCAGCCGGCGGGCGGACTCGACATCGAGGTCGATATCGGGCAGGTCGGTACGGCGCCGTGACAGAAAACGTTCGAACAGCAGCCGGTGGTCGAGGGGGTTGGCGGTGGCGATCCCGAGGACGTGGTTGACCATGCTGCCCGCGCCGGAGCCGCGTGCGGCCACCCTGATGCCCAGGTCACGGATGTCCTCGACCACCTGGGCGACGGTGAGGAAGTAGGTGTCGTACCCCAGCTCGGATATCAGGGCCAGCTCTTCCTCCAGCCGGTCGCGGGCGTCGCGGTCCCGGTCCAGGCCCCGGCGGACCAGCCCGTCGGCACAGCGCCGCCGGAGCACCCGGGCGGCGTCGGCGGCGCTGCGGGCGCCGACGGCCTGGGGCTCGGGCAGATGCCTGCGGCCCAGGCCGAGGCCGACGGCGGGGTCGAGGCGGCACAGCCGGGCGGTCTCCTCGGTGGTGGCCAGCAGCCGCAGCGCCCGCGCGGGGCCGAGGCCGGCCGCCCGGACGATCCGGTCGGCGACCGCCGCCATGGCCGCCGGGTCCTTCAGCCAGCGCTCGCCGGAGTCGAGCCGGCGGGGGTCGACGGGGCGCAGCAGCCGGGCCGCGTCCAGGACGTCGGCGATCCGGTGCCGGCGGGGGTCGGCGTACCGGACCGCGTTGGTCAGTACGGCGGGGACCCCGGCCCGGTCGGCGAGGAGCAGCGTCCGGGCGGCGAGCCGCAGCGAGCCGGGGCCGGTGCCGGGGCGGCCGTGCCAGACGGTCTCCAGCCGCAGCGCCCCGCCGAACAGCTCCGTCCAGGGGGCGAGCAGCCGCTCGGCGAGCCCGTCCCGACCTGCGGCGAGGGCCCGCGCGGGCTCGGAGAGGGGGCCGAGCAGGGCGATGAGACCGCTCAGGTCGCAGCGGCGCAGGGCGTGCCAGGGGACGACGGGGTGGCCGTCGACGGGGTGCGCGTGCGCGGCGGAGGTGAGCCGGCAGAGCGCGGCCCAGCCGGCCGGGTTCCGGGCGAGCAGGGTGAAGCGGAACGCGGGATCCCGGACATAGGCACCCCCGCGTACGGGCGTACGGGCCCCTGTTCCTGTTGTTGCTCTTGCTGCTGTTGCCCCTGCCGTTGCCGTTGCCATTACCGTTCCCGTTGCCCCGAAGGCTTCGACGGCGAGGTCCACCCCGAAGACGGGCCGTACCCCGGCCCCTCGCGCGGCCTTGGCGAACCGCACCACCCCGGTGACCCCGTCCCGGTCGGTCACCGCAAGGCTGCCCATCCCCTGCTCGGCGGCCCGTCGTACCAGGTCACGGGGGTGCGAGGCGCCATAGCGGGCGGAGTGGCCCGAGGCGACATGCAGATGCGTAAAGCCCTCCATGGCACACCTCCAGCCACTTTGCACCCCTTCAACCAGTTCACCCGATTAGTCGCTGAAAGTCTCTCGAACCTTCGTTCGATTACCTGGGAAGCGTAACCCCTCATTCCGGAACGGGTCGAACGGAATCTTCCGGAACGGCGGCAGGGCGGGCGGACGTGACAGTGTTGATCTCCCACCGGCTCTCCCCCCTGCCCCTCACCGGCTCCCCCACCGGGAGGATGAGGACATGGCACCCACCGACCTGTCCCGTCTGCAACTGCCGCACGCATGCCGTGAAGCCCTCGCCGAGCCCCGGGCGGAGCGCATGGACGCCCACACCATCCCGATCGCCACCGACTGGTGGAACACCGAGACAGCCGCCGCCCGTCTGCCCGGCACGCCGGTGACCGGGCCGGATGTCACACGACTGAGCCGCGGCGACCTGTTCGAGGACGCGGCCGGCCTCGACACGGACTCCGACGAGGAGCTGCTGCGGTTTCTGTGGCGGGTCCTCGCCTGGGGCAGCGGCATGAAGCTCCGCCTCAACCGCAAGCGCGTCCAGGCCGTGGCGAACGACCCGTCCTCCGCCCTCGCGGCTCTCCGCCAGGCTCTGCGCACGGCCCCCGAGGACCCCGCCCAGGCGTACGAGGCCCTCCGCCCCGGAGGCCGCAACGCCATCGCCTACCTGGGCCCGGCCTTCTCCACCAAGGTCCTGTACTTCGCCGGCGCCGGCTCCCCCGACCACCCGTGCGCGATCCTCGACTCCCAGGTGGCCGCCACCCTCAAGAACACCTGCGGCTGGGACTCCCTCGGCGCGTACGGATGGCCCACCGCCACCTACGTCCGGTACTGCGCCCTCCTGGACCGCTGGGCCCAGGAGGAGAGCGGCCGCCTCGGCCGCCGCATCGGCGCCGACGAGATCGAACGCTGGCTGTTCAGGCCCTGACCAACGACCCCACGATCAGTGGCCGATCACCGGGCGGGGGCGGGGGACCGGCAGACGAGGACGCCACCCCCGGCAGGTGATGTCGGTGCAGGCGGTGTGCCCGTCGGCCGAGGCCGCAGGTCACCGGCGACTCGCCCGCTCCTCAGGCGGTGGATCCACGACCAGCAGCGGCAGCGCCCAGCCTGCGCAAGCCACGAGTGCACTGCCGTCCTCGTTGAGAAAAAGCAGGGTGGTCCATGTCCGATCGGCAGAATCGATCAGACCTGTTCGCACGGGCCGGCCATGCTCGCGGACGAGCCGCACTGCTCGTTCCAGCCCAAGAGGCTCAAGTCCGTACATCCGCATGCGCTGAAGCCGACGGCTGAAGACTCCGGCATGCCAGCCCGCAGGTTGTGCCCGGTCTGCCACCCAGTAGGTGGCGCCGCCTCGGAGGGTGGCCAGAGCTGTCACGGATGCCTTGTCATCACCGGCCAACAGCAATTCCAGTACATGCCGTTCCATGGTCACCCCGTCTGGATCTTGCGGTACGGCAGTCAGGTACCGCAACCCCAGCAACCGCCCCGGCACGGCGGTGTCCCTCCTCACCCGTCCACCGGCCGGTACGGCCGTCGGCCGGTACGGCCGTCGCTGACCGATCCAGCCAGAGCTACGGCCAGAAGGCTCCATCCAACCGTTCCCGATCGGTCGGACACCACCAGGGAACGAGAGACTCGGGGACAACGCGCAACAGAACGGCCCCTGACCGTGGATCCCGGTCAGGGGCCGTTTCAGAGGGCGGTGGGTGTGGGATTTGAACCCACGGTGACTCGCGCCACGACGGTTTTCAAGACCGTTCCCTTAGGCCGCTCGGGCAACCCACCCCGCTCCGACGTCGAGCGGCGGCGGAGCGGGTCCAGCGTACCGGCTCGGGGGCGGGGGTGGGGGCGGTGGGGATCAGCTGTCGCCGGTGCGCTGGCCGAGGGTGACGTCGACGGTCTTCTCCTTGCCGTCGCGCTCGTAGGTGAGCTTCACCTTGTCGCCCGGCTTGTGGTTCCAGATCTCGCCGATCAGGGTCGGGCCGCTGTCGATCTGCCGGTCGTCGAGGCGGGTGATGACATCGCCCTCGCGGAGGCCGGCCTTGTCGGCCGGGCCGTTCGGGGAGAGGGCCGGGCCGTTGGTGCCCTGGTTGGTGATCTCCGCGCCGGCGCCCTGTTCGACCATGTTCACGGTGGCGCCGATGACGGGGTAGACCGGCTTGCCGGTCTTGATCAGCTGTTCGGCGACGTTCTTCGCCTGGTTGATCGGGATGGCGAAGCCGAGGCCGATGGAGCCCGCCTGGGCGCCGAGGCCGCCGCCCGTGGACTGGATGGCGGAGTTGATGCCGATCACCGCGCCGCGCGAGTCGAGCAGCGGGCCGCCGGAGTTGCCCGGGTTGATCGACGCGTCCGTCTGGAGGGCGCTCATGTACGAGTTCCGGGTGTTGGTTCCGTCGCCGGAGGCCACCGGGCGGTCCTTGGCGCTGATGATGCCGGTGGTGACCGTGTTGGAGAGGCCGAAGGGGGCGCCGATGGCGATCGTGGAGTCGCCGACGGCCACCCGGTCCGAGTTGCCGAGCGGCAGGGGAGTGAGCTTCTGGGGGGTGTCCTTCAGCTTGAGGACCGCCACGTCGTAACCCTGGGCGCGGCCCACGACCTCGGCCGCGTAGTCCTTGCCGTTGGAGAAGGTCACCGACAGATTGCCGCCGTCCGCCGCGGAGTCGACCACATGGTTGTTGGTGAGGATGTGGCCCTCCTTGTCGTACACGAAGCCCGTGCCGGTGCCGCCGCCCTGGCCCCGGCCGGGCGTACCGCCGAGATCGCCGGGGCCGCCGGAGTCGGCCTGGATGGTCACGACGCTGGGCAGGGCCGAGGAGGCGACCGACGCCACCGTGCCCGGGTCGCGCTTGAGGTCCTTGGGCAGCTCGTTCGCCGACACCGTCGTCGAGTTCGCGTCGTCGCTGCGGTTCGCCTGCCAGTAGCCGAGGCCGCCGCCGACACCGCCCGCCACCAGGGCGGAGATCAGCACGGCCGCGATCAGGGCACCGGAGCGACCGCGGCGCCGGGGCTCGGGCGTGGACGGCAGCGGCGCGCCCCAGGGCGCGGCGCCGTCACCGGCGTACGAGGGGACGGTGGGCGGGGGCGGGGGCCAGCCGCCCGCGGTCTGCTCGGCTCCGGGACCCGGGTGGGCGGCGGGGGGCGACGGGTGGGGGGCACTGTACTGCGGCTGGTACGGGGAGCCGGCCGGGGCCTCCGGCGCGGCCTGCGGGTAGGCGGCCGGGACGGGAGGAGCGTCGGCGGGCGTGCCGTGCTGCGGAAGCGGCTGCGCGGGCGGCTGCGCGGGCGGCTGCGCGGGCGGCGCGGCTGGAGGCTGCTGGTACGGCTGGTGCGGGGGCGGCGGAGGAGGAGTGGGGGAAGCATGGTCCGGAGCCGCCGGCGGCACGGGAGGTACGGACGGGGCGGCTGGCTGCGCGATCCCCTCAGTTCCCTCGTTCTCGGTGCTCACAGCTGTCTCCTCAGATTCCGCGTCGATGTCGGGCCCCGGGGTGTCCCGAGACGCCCCAAGCTGTCCCGGACAAGCATTTCCCATAGGTCGTCAGGCCACTGTAAGCGGGACCTGTGCTTATCCCGGCACCTCTTTACTTCATGAGATTTAGTACATATGGGATGGCGGGCGGGGAGGGTGCCCGCACCGGCCGCCTCGACGGGGTCAGGAAGGGCCGCACCGGCCCGGTCCGCCGCCACCGGGCACCCCGCGCCGGGCACCCACCGCACCGGAACCGCACCACCCGTACCGACCGGAATCGGACCCCTTCATCCCCTCCCGCCCCTCGCGGTGACACCATGTCGCGGTGACCCCAGCACGGCAGCACCACATCCAGGTCGTCGCCCACCGCGGAGCCTCCGAGGAGGCCCCCGAGCACACCCTCGCCGCCTATATGAAGGCGATCGAGGACGGAGCCGACGCCCTCGAATGCGATGTCCGTCTGACCGCCGACGGCCATCTCGTCTGTGTCCACGACCGACGGGTCAACCGCACCTCCAACGGCCGGGGCGCCGTCTCCACCCTGGAGCTGGCGGACCTCGCCGCCCTGGACTTCGGCACCTGGAAGGGCCACGAGGACTCCGCGGAGCTGCCGGACCGGGGGGACCCCTCCCTCACCTCCGTCCTCACCCTGGAACGGCTGCTGGAACTCGTCGCCGACTCCGGCCGCCGCATCGAGCTGGCCATCGAGACCAAGCACCCCACCCGCTGGGCGGGCCTGGTCGAGGAACGACTGATCGGGCTGCTGGACCGCTTCGGGCTGGCCGCGCCCGCCACCGCCGCGGAGTCATCCGTACGGATCATGAGCTTCTCCGCCCGCTCACTGCACCGGGTCGCCGCCGCGGCCCCGACCCTGCCCACGGTCTATCTGATGCAGTTCGTGAGCCCCCGGCTGCGGGACGGGCGGCTGCCCGCCGGGGCGCGCATCGCCGGACCGAGCATCCGCATCCTGCGGAACCAGCCCGGCTATATCGAACGGGTCCACCGGGCGGGCCATCAGGTCCATGTCTGGACCGTCAACGAACCCGAGGACGTCGAGCTCTGCGCCCGGCTGGGAGTCGAGGCCATCATCACCAATCGACCCCGGCAAGTCCTCTCCCAACTGGGCCGGGGGTAAACCCCAGCAGCAGGAGTCACTCGTCTCACCTGAAGTGCACCGGCGCGTTCGAACTGTGCCCGAACGCCAGGAGTGCGTCACAGTGCCGGGCTCGAACGGTTTCCGGTCCAGTCCATTGGGGCATTCACACCGTGGCGTGGGGCAAAGGAGGTCTCGGGGGTGGCGTTGGTGGTGGCACAAGAGGTGCCCACGTCGTCGAGCATGGCCGTACCCCATGGCCCTGCGGGCGTGGGCAAGGCACGGCACCGCATGCGCGCGGAACTGCGCGGCGGCGGAGTGCCCGACACAGTGGTGGACGATGCGGTCCTGGTCCTGTCCGAGCTGCTCAGCAATGCCTGCCGGCACGGCAGGCCGCTGGGGCACACGGAGCGGGGCGAGGGCGACATACGCGCGGCATGGCGCGTCGACAGGGCCGGTCGGCTGACGATCGAGGTGACGGACGGCGGGGGACCCACCCGGCCCGTTCCGTCCACGCCGTCGGTGACCGCGCGCGGCGGTCGCGGGCTGAACATCATCAGCGCGCTGACCCAGGCCTGGGGTGTACGGGACAGCACATCCGGCGAGGTCACCGTGTGGGCGGTCCTTCAGCAAGGACGCCGTCGCGACGATTTCGCTACGCGCGTCACACCGTCCGGGTTCGACCTTCTGGAGGCGTTCGACGAACCCGCCTGAGCCCGGACCGGCGGCAGAGAGCAGAAAGCAGAAACAGGAGCCGGAGCCGGAGCCGGAGCCGCAGCGGAAACAGAACGACGGCAAGAACAAGAGCGGCAGGGACCAAGGAGAACGGGAGCGGGAAGCCGAAGGGCCCGGGAGGCCCGGGGCGCGTGCCATCGCGCGAGCCGGGACCCCGGGTGGTCGGCATCACCCCGGGTGGTCGGCGTCCGCGGCCCCACCCGGCCCACCCGGCGGCCCACCCGGCCGCGCTCCGCTCCCCCGGCCGGGCCGGTGCGCCTCCCGCCCATGCGCGGATGCGCCTCCCTCCCGTGGCGGTACGCCCGCTCCGGGCCCGTACGGCGAAACGTCCGGCGGAACGTCCGGCGGAACGGCACCGGCCCCGCGCGGGCGGTGCCGGGCATGGTGGGTGCGTGGCGCCCCCGGCACCCCGGACGGCTAGGCTCGCCGACGGACAAGTACCGCCGACCCGAGCGGGCCGGGTGCACAGCTCCGGCGGCCCGTTCGGTACGCACGAAGCCCAGTACGCCGCACTCGGGAGAAGCCGCACCATGGCCAAGAAGCGCCCCCAGACCAAGGCATCGAACGCCCGACCCCAGGGCCGGGTCGCCGGTGCCCATGAGCCCGTGCCCGTGGTCGGGGCCCGGGAGCCCTGCCCCTGTGGTTCGGGCCGCCGCTACAAGGCGTGCCACGGGCGCGCCGCCGCGCACGCCGTGACCGAGCTGGTGCAGCGGCCGTTCGAGGGGCTGGCGGGAGAGTGCGACTGGGTCGCCCTGCGCGAGCTGGTGCCCGCCGCCACCGCGCGGCTGACGCTCAAGGGCGGGCTGCCCGAGGGGGTGCCGTCGGTGACCCTCGCGACGGTGCTGCCGATGGCCTGGCCCGCGCTCCGCCGCGAGGACGGCTCCGTCCTCCTCGGCCTCCAGAACGACACCGCCTCCGGCGACCTCAGCCGGGATCTCGCGGACACGCTGAGCCGTGCCCTGACGGCCGAGCCGGGCACCCCGGTGGCCGGCGAGCGGGTCTCCGGCGACGGGCCCCGGCTCCAGGACCTCCTCGACCCGGACGCCGCGTTCGCGCCGGAGGTCCACACGGGCTTCGAGTTCTGGCTCCCGGAGTCCGGTGACGACGCCTCCCCGGAGGTCACCGCCTCCCTGGAGCGGGCGAACTCCGCCGCCATCCCGACCGTGCGGCTCGCCTCCGTCGACGCCGCCTACTGGTGCGAGACCCCGGAGAAGAACCATCTGCGCTGGGTGATGCCGTACCCGGAGGAGAAGCTGCTCGACGCGCTCGCCCGGCTGCACGCCGCCGGGACCGCCTCGCTCGGTGAGGACACCCGGCTGGTCGGCTCCTTCCGCGCCCATGGGCTGACCGTCCCGGTCTGGGACCTGCCCAGCGGCATGGGGGCGGAGGAGTGCGAGAAGCCCGCCGCCGCGTTCGCCGAGAGGCTGGCCGGCGCGCTCGCCCAGGACGTTCCGCTTACGGCCGACGAGCGTCGGGCGCGCGGCGGCCTGACCAACCGTCAGATCACCCTGAGCTGATCCGGGCCCCGGTCCGGGGCCCCGCACCGCCGGACCGGGGGTGACGGGAGCCCCGCTGGAGGGGGATCGGAAAACCCGAGTGACTCCAGTCACAACTCACACAAAGAGAAGCTGAATCCCTGTCCGAATACCCGAGATCGAATTTGCGAACGGCCGATCTCTTGTTACGGTTCTAGAAGCCCGGTCGCTGGTGCATCCCCCGTCGCCAGCGATCGGGCGTCTCCATTTCCAGAGACCCTGGCGGAATGGATTCTTCCGCTAACACTCCGCTGACATCCTGTTGACAGATCGTCAGCGGCCATGCTCCTCGGGCGAGTTGCCCCAGGCCCCTCGGCGGCGGCCCGGCCGCGCACCCCCACCCCTGCGGCGATCCGCCGCACGCACTCCAGCATTCCCGGACATCTCCCAGGAATTCCATGGGCATGTCATCTTTGCGTGCCGGAAAAAGCCGGAGAGATCACCGAGGACAACGGCCTTCATCTCCTGTCACCGGTCTGTACCACGCTCACCCGCGCCTTCGTGCCGCTCTCCTGCGAGGACGGCTGCCGACGGAAGTCGACGCGGCAATTCCGTACATGCGTTCCCGCCTCTCATGCCCGTACCCGACGGGGTCGGCCCGGCCGCACCGGCGGGGCCGGCCCGGCTGCGGGGCGAGGAAGGACGGAGTCGGTCGGCGGGGCACGGTCGGCACGGGACGGAGCTGTCGGTACGGGACGGCTCGCCGGTACGGGAGAGGGCGCCGGGGAGGACGGCACCGGGCCGGTGGTCGTACCGCGCCCCGAACGGGCGGGCCGGAACGGTACGCGGAGCGCGGCCCCGTACGGCACACCGCCCCCTCGCACGGCACCCGGAACCAACCCGGACCGCCCGGAAGCATCCCGAACCGCCAGGAGCCACCGGGAGCCCTCGGGGTCCGCCACGCCGATGCCAAGGGCCGCCAATCGGACATCACGCGGTGGTCGGCCCGCTCGGTTTCGGCCGACTCTCGCGGCCTTGACCAGCCAGAGGTTTTCCCGTAGAGGCGCATCGGGCCCCGTGCGGGGGAAGACACACCCCCGGACCGGGTCGCCGCGCCGGCCACACGGACGGTAGCGGGCGGCGGTCACCACGGGAGGGGCGGCGGAACGGGTACCAACGGCACCGGCGAGGGATTCCGGAACGGCCCGGAGGAACCCTGTGGACGGCTCTGTGGCCCCTCCGCTCTCCGTCGGCCCCGGCCGTCACATTCGGCCCGTGATCCGGTCCCGGAGTCCATGCTTCCGCCGAAACGGGATCCGCACGGCGGGACCCGATGGCAAAGGCCCGGCGGGAAGCCCCGGCGGTAAGACCCGGAGACGGGGAAAGCGCAACGGCCGGTCCGTGGTCCGGACCGGCCGTCGACGCGGTGCGCCCGCCCCTCCGCCTGGCGCGGCAGGAAGAGCGAGCCCGGCGGGCTCCAGCGGACTCAGTAGGCGAGTCGGCTGCCGCCGTCGGGGGCGTTGATGCTCGCCTCCACCAGAACATCCATCACCGTCTCCACCCGGGGCAGCCACGGTGTCGCGGACCCCGGGAGCGGCGCACGCTCCCAGCGGACCTGTCCCGCCCCCGTCTCCGACGGCGGCAGCACCACATAACCGCCACCGCCGTGGAAGCGCAGCGAGCTGGGCACGCAATCCTTGGCGAAAAGCAGCTCACCCAGTTGTTCCAGGCTGTACGGGGCGACCAGCACCGACCACCGGGTCGGCGACGCGATCACCGGCCCCAGCCGCAGTTCCAGCCGGTCCAGCTCCGCCAGCGCGCGGGCGCCGGCCACCGCCGGGAGGCTCACCGCGCACGGCGCGGTCCCCCCGGTGGCCAGGACGACCGGTGCGGTGGGACGGTTCGCCCACCACCAGCGCAGCATCCGTTCGTCGGCGGTCGCCGCCAGGACGCCCGGGTCGAAGGGGTGCGCACCGGGCACCACACATTCGAGGTCCGGGCAGGCGCAGCCACGGCCCCGCTCATTGCCGGCACCGGCTCCGGTACCGACGGCCTTCCATCCCACGCCGGGGAGTACGGGCCATCCCCACTCGGTGGCGCAGGTAAGTGCCACGTCCAGCTGTGCCGGCTGCGCAGGCCCCTTGTTGCGCCAGAACCGGAGCCTGCGTCGCCTTCCGAGGATCTCGCGCATATGCGCTCGTTCCTTTCCGTTGAACGCCGAGGTCCACATCACACCATGTGTGCGAGTCTTTACTGTGCATACAGATAGGTACCGGACGTACGGGTACATACCGATCGGCGTATCACCGCCCGATCGCCTGCGGCGTGGGCGGACCCCCGCTTCGCCGGCGGCAGGGTCGCCGCCGATGGCAGAACGTGGGCTGTACTCCATCACACAGGACCAGTGGTGGCGTGCGCCCGGCGTCGATGGTCCGCGCCGACCCGCTCGCGTGATCGCCCCCGTCCACCGGGATCCGCCGGACGGGCTCCGACAGCTCCGGCAGCGGACTTCCGGCAGCGGCCTACAGCCTTAAGGACGCCGGACCCGATCCTCAGGTTCCCGGGGCGGCCCTCATAGGACCCTGGCCATCACTCTTCTCCGTACCCACCCTGTCCGGTGCGACGCTTTCCGCAGGGTCCCACCGGGGCGGGCGCCCCGGGGAGATCCACCGAGGGATCCTTCGCCGAACGCCTTCAGTCGACCTCAATTGGCCGCCCTCAACGGCATTTTTGAGCCAAGTTCAAGATTGTCCCAAGGAGCGTTCAAAGTCCCATAGACACCATCAATCCCACTGGTGCAATGCTGGACATCCCCTTCCTTCTGCGTGTAGATGTGGATCTGCTGACAGCGGCGCAGAATGACATGAATGACATGGGGGTTTGCCATGCTCTTGAGCGAATTGCGCCAGTCGGAAAGCCGGTTTCGATGAGCGTCCCTCATCTGCCGAAAGTGGCTGGAATCAACTCTTCGGTTCCTCAACCCGCCCAGACTCCTGCGGATCTTTCGCCCCGCGCCACCACGGCCGCCCCCTCCGACCGGCCGGACGGGCCCGGGGAGACGGGAAATCCCGGTGCCACCGGGGACACGGGAGACACCCGCACCACCCCGCCTCCCCCCGCGACCACCCCCGGACGGGTGGTCCAGGAACGACTCGCCGGGTGGGTGACCGATCTCGCCACCCTCCACGACCTGACCGACCGCCTCGCCGCCACCCGCTGTCTGGACTCCGCCCTCCAGGAGCTGCTGCGCTCCGGCGCCGCGCTGATCGGCGCGCGCCGGGGGCTGGTCATCCTCGAACCGCCCACGGGAACCGGTCACGGCGGGCACGGCGGGGCCGGCCACCGGGGCGAGGGGCGCCGCCCGGCGCTCACCCGGGGCCTCGGCCTCACCCACGCGGAACTGGGGCACATCGAGACCATCCCCCGGGACGCCACCGCCCACGGGCGGATCCTGGACGCCGCCGGTGACCATGAGTCCCGTGGCCGGGGCCAGGACCCCGGCCACGGGACCCTCAGGGGGTACGGGAACGGGGCGGCGGGCCCCCGTACCGCCGGAACGGCCCCACCACTCACCGGGGGCACCGGCACCACGGGCAGCACCACGGACACGGCGGACACCACGGACACAGGGGGCTCGGCAGGCTCGGGGGGCGCGGCGGGCCGGATCCCGCGGGCCGTCGCCCACCCCGACATCGTCGGCGACCTCACCCTCGACCCCCACGGCCGGGAGGTCGCCCACCGCCTCGGCTGCGCCGCCAGCTACACCCAGCCGCTCGCGACCGAGACCTCCGGCACCCTGGGCGCCGCCGTCTGGCTGTACGACGAACCCGGCGCCCCCACCGACCGGCGCCGCCACCTCGTCGCCCTGTACGCCCGGTACGCCACCGAGCACCTGGCCAGGCTGCTGGAGGTCGAGCGGGCGCGCGAGGCCGTGGCGGCCGTCACCGAGGAGCTGCTGCCCACCCGGCTCCCCCGGGTGCCCGGGGTCCTGCTCGCCGCCCGACACCGCGCCGGTGGACTCGGCGGCGGGGACTGGTACGACGCCCTCGCCCTCCCCGAGGGCGCGCTCGGTCTCGCCGTCGGCTCGGTCAACGGCTCGGGCCCCGGTATCCCCGCCGTGATGGGGCGGCTGCGGGCCTCGCTGCGCGCGTACGCCGTGATGGAGGGCGAGGACCCGGTCGCCGTCCTCTCCGATCTGGAGCTGCTGCTGCGGCTGACCGAACCGTCCCGGACCGCCACCGCGCTCTTCGCCCACGCCGAACCGGCGGCCCGCAGAATGGTGCTGGCCGGGGCCGGGCACACCCCGCCGCTGGTGATCGGCGAGCGGCGCACCGAGTACATCGAGACCTCGCTCTCCGCCCCGCTCGGGATGCTCGCCTGCTGGGAGGCGCCGAGCGTGGAGCTGTCCCCCGCGCCCGGCGAAACGGTGCTGCTCTACACCGACGGCCTGCTGCGGCAGACCGGCGACTCGATGGACCGCGCCTTCGCCCGGCTGCACACCGCCGCCTCGGGGGTGCCGACGGCGGCACGGGCGAACCCGGGGGCGGTCGCCGACCACATCCTGCGCGCGATGCTCCCGCCCGACGGGAGCGCGGGGGACGAGGACGTGGTCCTGCTGGCCGCCCGCTTCGACTGACGGTACGAGCGGGTACGCGGTGGCGGGGCGCGGGGGAGGGGCCGGGACGCGGTGCGCGGTGGCGGTGCATGAGGGAGGGGGAGGGCCGGGGCGCGAGGAAGGGGCCGGGGCGCGGGGCCGGTGTGCCCGCAGGCACCTGGAGGGTTTGGAGGTTTTTGTCTCGCTTCTCACACCTCGTGAACCCGTACCCGGCTCCCACATACGATGGACACCGGTCCAGTGTTGTATCGAGGAGGCAGACGTGGCCGAGGAGCTCAACCCGAGCACTCCGGAAGCAGCGGAAGAAGAAGAGCAGCAGATCAAGCCGCGTAAGAACGGTCTCTACGCGGGCGTGTCCGACGAACTCGCCGAGAACATGGCGGGCGGCTGGGCCGACACCGAGCGGCACGACCTCCAGCCCATAGCGCAGGCCCCGCACACGGCGGCCCGCCGCGCGGCCCTCTCCCGGCGCTTCCCGGGTGAGCGTCTGGTGATCCCCGCCGGTCATCTGAAGACGCGTTCCAATGACACGGAGTACTCCTTCCGCGCCTCCACGGAGTACGCGTACCTCACCGGCGACCAGACCGAGGACGGCGTCCTGGTCCTGGAGCCCACCGCCGACGGGCACCGCGCCACCATCTATCTGCTTCCCCGCTCCAACCGTGAGAACGGTGAGTTCTGGCTCTCCGGCCAGGGTGAGCTGTGGGTCGGCCGCCGGCACTCCCTCGTCGAGGCCGAGCAGCTGCTCGGCATCCCGGCGAAGGACGTCCGCGACCTGGCCGAGGCGCTGCGCGAGGCCACCGGCCCCGTCCGGGCGGTCCGCGGCCACGACGCCGGCATCGAGACGGCCCTCACCGACAAGGTCACCGCCGAGCGGGACGAGGAGCTGCGCGTCTACCTCTCCGAGGCCCGGCTGGTGAAGGACGCGTTCGAGATCGCCGAGCTCCAGAAGGCGTGCGACTCGACCGCCCGCGGCTTCGAGGACGTCGTCAAGGTCCTGGACCGTGCCGAGGCCACCAGCGAGCGGTACATCGAAGGAACGTTCTTCCTGCGCGCCCGCGTGGAAGGCAACGATGTCGGCTACGGCTCCATCTGCGCCGCCGGTGAGCACGCCACCACGCTGCACTGGGTCCGCAACGACGGCGCGGTCCGCTCCGGCGAGCTGCTGCTGCTCGACGCCGGTGTGGAGACCACCGAGCTGTACACCGCCGATGTCACCCGCACCCTGCCGATCAACGGCCGGTACAGCGAGCTTCAGCGGAAGATCTACGACGCGGTGTACGACGCCCAGGAGGCGGGCATCGCGGCGGTGCAGCCCGGCGGCAAGTTCCGTGACTTCCACGACGCGTCGCAGCGGGTGCTCGCCGAGCGCCTGGTCGAGTGGGGCCTGCTGGAGGGCCCGGTGGAGCGGGTGCTCGAACTCGGTCTCCAGCGCCGCTGGACCCTGCACGGCACCGGTCACATGCTCGGCATGGACGTCCACGACTGCGCCGCCGCGCGCACCGAGGCGTATGTCGACGCCACGCTGGAGCCGGGCATGTGCCTGACGGTCGAGCCGGGTCTCTACTTCCAGGTGGACGATCTGACCGTGCCCGAGGAGTACCGGGGCATCGGCGTCCGGATCGAGGACGACATCCTGGTGACCGAGGACGGCAACCGGAACCTCTCGGCCGCGCTGCCGCGCCGTGCCGACGAGGTCGAGAGCTGGATGGCCGCGCTGCGCGGCTGATCATCCGGCCTCACCGGGCGGCCCCGCGGCCCGGAGCCTTCGCGACCCCGCCGGTGATCCGGCGGGGTCGTCGGCGTGCGGGGCCGGGCCGGGCCGGGGCGGGGACGTGCCGGGGCGGAGCGTCGGCGTGTGGGCGGGGCGGGAGTGGGCGGGGCGGGCGGCCGTTCGGCGCCCCCTACCCGATATCGGCACCCGGGAAGCCTCGCTAGGAGACCCTGAGCAGCGCGCCCTCCTGCCACTTCAGCACCTTGTCGAAACTGACCACGGCGCCATGACCGGGCCGGTTGCCGAAGTGGACATGGTCGGCCAGCTGCTCGATCAGACAGAGTCCCCGCCCGCTCTCGGCGGTCACGGGCGGCTGCCACTCCCGGGTGTGGGCGCACCCCGGCCGGCGGGCGGGGAAGCCCGGCCCGGAGTCGGCCACCTCGATGCGGCACTTCTCGCCGTCCAGATACGCGGTGACGCGGTATGCCCCCGAGTGGTCCCCCGGGCCCCGGTCGCCACCGTGCTCCACGGCGTTGGCACACGCCTCGCTGAGCGCGACGGAGAGGTCGAAGGAGACATC
Source organism: Streptomyces sp. NPDC000594 (assembly GCF_040299965.1). Taxonomy (NCBI): domain Bacteria; kingdom Bacillati; phylum Actinomycetota; class Actinomycetes; order Kitasatosporales; family Streptomycetaceae; genus Streptomyces; species Streptomyces sp. NPDC000594. The sequence goes on from NZ_JBEPCY010000003.1 coordinate 467,732, forward strand.
GGGGTCGACCCCGGCCGTCTCCATCGTGCCGACCAGCAGACGCCGTGCGAGCGGGATGCTCGCGGCCTCACGCCGCAAATGGAGAGACCACCAGATGCTCATGCTCAGCCTCCTGGCCGCGGCTCGACATACCGATACGTATTGCCCCTGGGAGGTGAACCATAAGCGCGCGGTCGCGCCGATTGCGCTCATTCGGCCGACGGGGCGGCCGTGCCGTGGTCGTACGCGCCGGTCGCACCCGGGTACGGGTCGGGGGCGCGGCACCGGACATGGCCGAAGACGAACGGTGGGCGGGTCGGGGCGGGGGCGGACCTGCCGTACCGGCGCCGGAACCGCAGTGGGATGATGACCCGGCCATGTCGTCCCCGTCCTCGCCGTCCTCGGCACCGTCCGCACCGGGGGATCCGGGCCCGTCGGCCCGCTCCGGTGACGCACGCGTGCAGGCCGGTCCACGGCTGCTGAGGGCCGCGGTGTTCGCCGCGGTCTGTGTCGCGCTGTCCGCGACGGGACATGCGCTGGCCGCCTGTGCCACGGTCCCCTGGTGGACCCTGCCGACCGGTTTCCTCGGGGTGTTCGCCCTGGTCCTGCCCTTCGCGGGCCGGACGCGTTCCCTGGGCGCGGTCGCCGCGGCCCTGGGTACGGGGCAGCTCGCCCTGCATGTGCTCTTCGGTCTGGGGGGCAGGCTGGGGGCGGACCGGCCGCACGGCCCGGGAGGCGCGACGGGTGACGACGCGCTGATCCGGCTGGCGGCGGAGCTGGTCTGCGGGGCCGGTCCGGCCACGCTCAGCGCCGGCGAGGCCCGGCGGGTGGTGGACCTGGCCGGTCTGCGACCGCCGGCCCCGGCGGCCGGCGGGGCCCATGGCGCGCCGGTGCCCCCGGCGGAGCTGCTGCCGTCGCTGCCCATGCTGCTGGCCCATCTGCTGGCCGCCCTGGCCACCGGCTGGCTGCTGCGCCGAGGTGATCTGGCGCTGGCCCGGCTGGTCCGGCTCTCGGCGCATTCGGCCCGTACCGCGCGGGAGACCGCGGCCGGGGCCGCCCGGCTGCGTCCGCTCCGGGCGGCGCTGGCGCTGGTGGTCGCGTTCCGGGCGGGGCAGCTGCTCGACCCGGCGGGGCCCGCGGCGGCCCGGCACTCCCGCGACGAGCCCGTCCCGCCGGTACCGGGGGAGACACTCCAGCATCTGGTGATCAGGCGGGGTCCGCCCGCGCGCTGCGTTCTCGCCGCCTGATCCGAGGCCTCATCCGACATCCGACGCCTGTCCGACACGGGTTCCGACGCCGGTTCCCACGCCGGTTCCGCTTCGGCGCCGCCGTGGGTACCTCCCGCCGGTGCCGACGCACCCACCCGCGTCGGCGCCCTCGGACGTACACCCGTCAGCGGGTCCGTCGGTACGGCCGTCGCATCTGCGGAACACCCTCGCCCGCGGCTTTCCAGCCGCTCCTCCCAGTTTTCTCCTGCCTCTTCATGGAGTGTCATCAAAATGACAGTTATGCGCGCTTTCCGGGTTTCCCGTACCACCGGTGTCCGTACGGCGGTCACCGCCGCGGTCACCGCCTCCGCCGTACTGCTGCTGGCCGGGCCCGCCGCCGCCCATGTCAGCGTGCAGCCGCAGGGCGAGGCCGCCCAGGGCGGTTACGCCACGGTCAACTTCAAGGTCCCCAATGAGCGCGACGACTCCGCCACCGTGAAGCTGGAGATCAACCTCCCGGCCGACCGACCGATGGCCTCGGTGCTGCCGCAGCCCGTCCCGGGGTGGAAGGTCAAGGTCACCAAGTCCAAGCTGGACAAGCCGCTCACCGTGCACGGACGGCAGATCACCGAGACCGTCTCGAAGATCACCTGGACGGCGGACGGCTCGAAGATCGGTCCGGGCCAGTTCCAGCAGTTCCCCGTCTCGCTGGGCCAGCTGCCCGAGGACACCGACCGGGTCGTCTTCAAGGCGCTCCAGACGTACGACAACGACGAGGTCGTCCGCTGGATCGAGGTGCCGCAGGAGGGCGCCGAGGAGCCGGACTCCCCCGCACCGGTCCTCACCCTCACCGCCCCGACCGGCGACCACCACGGAACGAGCGCCAAGGACTCCAAGGATTCCAAGGGTTCCGAGAAGGCCGGGGAGAGCGCCGGGGACGACCGGGGCAACGGCCATGACGAGCACGGCAAGGCCTCCGCCGAGACCTCCGGCGACTCCGACGCGTCGGACCCGACCGCCCGGATCCTGGGCGTGGTCGGCATCCTGGCCGGTGCCGTCGGTGTCGCCTTCGGTGTGCTGGCCGGCCGCCGCCGCGCCTGATGACCCACCGCCCCCGTACCCCTGTTCCGTACACACTCTTGGGACGTCTCTCCATGCGCAACCCGCGTCAGCAGCCCCAGCAGCCCCAGCAGAGCGACCTCATCGACCCGGCCGGCCCGGTCCAGGACCTCGCCGGGCACGCCCCCAGGCCCCGCCGCGGCCGGCGGATCACCTTCCTGACCGCCCTCGCGATGGCGGGGTCGCTCACTCTCACGGCCTGCGGCGGCTCGAAGGACGACACTGACGACAGCGCCGTCGCCGAGGTCTCCGCGACCGAGAAGGCCGACCCCGGCACCGTCCTGGACCGCCCGTACACCAAGCCGGATCTGGTCCTCACGGACACCCGGGGCAAGAAGTTCGACCTCCGCGAGGAGACCAAGGGCAAGCCCACGCTGGTCTTCTTCGGCTACACCACCTGCCCGGATGTCTGCCCGATGACGATGAGCAATATCGCCATCGCCGAGAAGACCCTCCCCCAGGCCGACCAGGACAAGCTCCAGGTCGTCTTTGTCACCACCAACCCCGAGGTGGACACCCCGAAGATCCTGGGCGAGTGGCTGCCCAGCGCCGGTCACAAGTCCTTCATCGGGCTCAGCGGCGACTTCGCGACCATCCAGGCGGGCGCCCGGCAGATGGGCATCGGCATCGACCCGCCGAAGAAGGAGAAGGGCGGCACCGTCGTGTCCATGCACGGCGCGCAGGTCATCGCCTTCTCCCCCAAGACCGACGAGGGCTATGTCCTCTACGGCGAGGGCACCACGCCCGACGAGTTCGCCCAGGACCTGCCCAAGCTGGTACGGGGGGAGAAGCCGTGACGCCCCACACCACCTCCCGCGCCGAGCGGCGCCGGGGCCGACGCCGGGGCCGGGCCCTGACCGGGACGGTCCTCGCGCTCTGCGCCGGGCTGACCCTGGCGGGCTGCTCCACGGCCGGGACACCGGCGAAGGCGGACAGCGACGGCGGCGGCGACCGTCCCCGGCTCTCCGTGGCCGGGGCGTTCATGCCCCGGCCGGTCGGCGACGACATGGCGGCGGGCTTTCTGACCGTCCGCAACGACGGTGGCACGGCCGACCGGCTCACCTCCGTCACCAGCACCCTCGCCGACGAGGTGACCATGCACACCGCGAAGGACCAGCGGATGCACGAGGTGGACTCCTTCGCGGTGCCCGCCGAAGGCGAGCTGAGCCTGCGGCGCGGTGGTGACCACCTCATGTTCATGGGGCTCGGCAAGCGGCCCGCCGAGGGCGACACGGTCACCGTGGAGCTGCGGTTCGAGAAGTCGGAACCGGTCACGGTGGACCTGCCGGTGAAGTCCGCCTCGTACAACCCGGCCACCACCACCGGCGGCGACAGCAGCGGCCCGGGCGAGGGTGCGGGCAGCGGTGCGGCGACGCATCCGCCGTCGCACTCGGCCGGGCACTGAGGACGAGGGGACGGACCACACACCATGACCGCCACCACCGCCCCGCGCCTCGGACCGCACCCGGTCCGGCCCGCGGATCCACGACGACGGCGACCGGCCCGTGCGCCACGGGCCCTGCTCGCCCTGGCCGTGCTGCTCGGCACGGTCCTCGGCACGCTCTTCGCCACCGCCGGACCCGCCGCCGCGCATGCCGCGCTGACCGGGAGCGACCCCAAGGACGGGGCGGTGGTGGAGACCGCCCCGGGGAGAGTGAGCCTCACCTTCTCCGAACAGATCGCCATGGGCAAGGACTCGATCCGGGTCCTGGAGCCCAGCGCCAAGCGCGCCGACACCGGTGCCGTCCTCGATCTCTCCGAGGGCGGGACCGTCACCTACGGCGTCGAACTCCGCGACGGGCTGCCCGACGGCACGTACACCGTCGCCTGGCAGGGCGTCTCCGCCGACAGCCACCCCATCTCGGGGGCGTTCACCTTCTCCGTCGGGGCCCCCTCCAAGACGGCGGTGGCCTTGCCCGACCAGGAGCCGGGCGGCGGAGCCGTGGGGCTGCTCTACGACATCGCCCGCTATGCCGCGTACACGTCGTTCGCGCTGATGGTCGGCGCGGTGGCGTTCATCCTGCTGTGCTGGCGGCGAGGCGCGGGCGTACGGCCGCTGCAACGGCTGGTCGCCCGGTCCTGGGTCGCGCTGACCGCCTCCACGCTGGCGATGCTGCTGCTGCGCGGCCCGTACACCCTGAACGGTTCGCTCACGGATGTGTTCGATCTCGCCGGGCTCCAGCCGGTGCTGGAGAGCAAGACGGGCGCGGCGCTCGTCTCCCGGCTGCTGCTGCTCGGCGCGGCGGCGCTCTTCATCGCGGTGCTCTTCGGGGCGTACGCGAAGGAGACCGCACGCCGGGAAGCGGAGGGAGCGGACGACGACGGTGATGCCGGTGATGTCCATGACGCCGGTGGCTCCGGGGCCCCGGGGAACCGCGAGAAGGACCTGAGCTTCGGGCTCGCCGTGGGCGGAACGGTCGTCGCCGCCGGGATCGCCGCCACCTGGGCGCTCTCGGAGCACGCCTCGACCGGGATCCAGCCGGGGCTCGCGATGCCCCTGGATGTCATCCATCTGCTGGCCGTCGCCTGCTGGCTCGGCGGTCTCGCGGCGCTGCTGACGGCGCTCTACCGGGCGCCCTCCATCGAACCCGCCGCGGTGCGGGCCTTCTCCAGGGTCGCCTTCGTCTCCGTGATCGTGCTGACCGCCACCGGGCTCTATCAGTCCTGGCGGCAGGTGGGCTCATGGTCGGCGCTGACCGGTACGTCGTACGGACAGTGGCTGCTGGCCAAGGTGGCGCTGGTGGCGGTGATGGTGGGGATCGCCTGGTTCTCCCGGAAGTGGACCGCGCGACTGGCCACGACCGCCACGGACGCCCCGCAGCCCGGCGAAGCCGACGACACCGACGAAGGCGGCGAAGCTGAAGAAGCCGAGAGTGGGGACGAGCGGGGGGACGAGGGTGCCGGGAGTGGCGACGCCTCCGGTCTCGACCCCGCGCGCGCCGCCCAGCTGGCCCGGCAGCGCACCGCCGTCGCCACCGCCCTCCGCAAGAAGGAGCGGGACGCCGACCCCGACCGCGCCGGACTGCGCCGCTCCGTCCTGGCGGAGGCGGGGATCGCCGTCGTTCTGCTCGCCGTGACCACGGTGCTGACCACCACCGAACCGGGGCGTACGGCCGAGGCGGCGAAGGACTCCACCGCCCCCGGCGCGGCGGCCCCGACGGCACCCGGCGCCACGGTCGAGCTGAAGCTGCCCTTCGACACCGGTGGCCAGGGCGGCAGCGGCACCGTCCGCCTCACTCTGGACCCGGCCCGGCCCGGCGGCAACGAGCTGCATCTCTGGGTCAACGGGAAGGACGGCGCTCCCCTCGACGTGCCCGAGCTGAAGCTCTCGTTCACCCTGGAGGCCAAGCAGATCGGCCCGCTGCCGATCACCCCCGAGCGGCTGGCGGCGGGACACTGGAGCGCCGGTTCGGTCCAGATCCCGATGCCCGGCGACTGGAAGGTCCAGGTGACCGTACGGACCTCCGACATCGACCAGGCCACCGTCTCCAAGAACCTCACGATCGGCTGACGTTTCACGTGAAACATCTGAAGCCCGGGTCGTCGCCGGCCCCTGACCCGCAGAACACCGTTCCCGGCTCCCGAGGGGCGAGCACCACCCCGGAGACCGTGGAACGAGGGGCGGGCACCGCCCCCGGCTCCCCGGACACCGTGGGCGACCCCGTCGACGGCAGGGCGGGCGCCCCGGGGGCGGTCTCCCGGCGGAGGCTGCTCGGCACGGCGGGCGCCGCCGGGGCGGGCGGACTCGCCCTGGGCGCGGTGGGCGGCGCGGTGGCACGGGCCGTGACCACCGAGGAGGCCCCCACCGCGCTCTCCTCGGTCGGTTCCACCGCTGTCGCCTTCCACGGCGGCCACCAGCCCGGGATCACCACACCCCTTCAGGCCCATGGCCATCTGATCGCCTTCGACCTCGCCCGGGGCGCGGGGCGCAAGGAGGCCGCCGCCCTGATGCGCCGCTGGTCGGCGCTGGCGGCCGAGCTGATGGAGGGGCGGCCCGCCGAGGCGGGGAACCACCGGGACACCGGGGTCGCCCTGGACGCCGGGCCCTCCTCGCTGACCCTCACCTTCGGCTTCGGCCGCTCCTTCTTCGACCGCACCGGGCTGGCGGCACGGCGGCCCGCAGGTCTCGACCCGCTGCCGCCCTTCTCCGCCGACCGGCTGGACCCCCGGCGGTCGAACGGCGACCTCTGGGTACAGATCGGCGCCGACGACGGACTGGTCGCCTTCCACGCGCTCCGCGCCGTCCAGCGGGCGGCCGGGAACACGGCGAGCGTGCGCTGGCAGATGAACGGCTTCAACCGCTCGCCCGGCGCGACCGCCCGCCCGATGACCACACGCAATCTGATGGGCCAGGTGGACGGCACCAACAACCCGGCGCCCTCCGAACCCGACTTCGACCGGCGGATCTTCGTCCCGGCGTCATCACCGGACAGCGCCGATTCCTGGCTGGCCGGAGGCTCGTACGCGGTGGTGCGCCGCATCCGGATGCTGCTGGACGACTGGGACGGGCTCGGCCTCACCGAGCAGGAGCGGGTCATCGGGCGGCGCAAGGCGGACGGCGCGCCGCTCACCGGGGGCTCCGAGACCACCCAGCTCGACCTGGAACGGCTGGACCGGGACGGCAAGCCGGTGATCCCGGCCAACGCCCATGCCCGGATCTCCGCGCCGGAGCAGAACGGCGGGGCGGCGATGCTGCGGCGCCCGTTCTCGTACCACGACGGGATCGACACGGACGGCACACCGGACGCCGGGCTGCTCTTCATCTGCTGGCAGGCCGATCCGCTGCGGGGCTTTGTCCCGGTGCAGCGGAAGCTGGACCGGGGGGACGCGCTCTCGCCGTTCCTGCGCCATGAGGCGAGCGGCCTCTTCGCCGTACCGGGCGGGGCACGGCAGGGCGAGTACGTGGGCCAGCGGCTGCTGGAGTCCTGACACCGTCCCGGGCCCGGGTGCGGAACACCGCCCGGGGCCGGGTGGCACCGCCCGGGGCCGGTGCGGAACACCGCCGGGGCCGGTCCAGAACGCAGCCCCGGGATTCCGGTACGGGCCACCGCCCCGGGCCGGACCAAGACGGCACCCCGGGGTCCCGGTACGGGCGGGAGGACTCTCGCGGTCCCATTAGGGTGACCGTATGTCAGCCACGCGCTACACGTACCTGGGCCCCGAGGGCACGTTCACCGAAGCCGCTCTCCGTACGCTCCCGGAGGCCGCCACCCGGGAACTCATCCCGATGGTGTCCGTGCCGGCCGCACTCGACGCGGTGCGCAACGGGGACGCGGCGGCGGCCCTCGTACCGATCGAGAACTCGGTGGAGGGCGGGGTCACCGCGACCCTGGACGAGCTGGCCTCGGGCGGCCCGCTGATGATCTACCGCGAGGTGCTGCTGCCCATCGCGTTCGCGCTGCTGGTACGGCCCGGTACCCAGCTCTCCGAGATCCGTACGGTGACCGGGCACCCGGTGGCACAGCCGCAGGTCCGCAAGTGGCTGCGGGAACATCTGCCGGACGCCGTGTGGGAGTCGGCGGCTTCGAACGCGGACGGGGCGCGTCTGGTGCGGGAGGGCAAGTACGACGCGGCTTTCGCGGGGGAGTTCGCGGCGGCGACCTATGGCCTGGAGGCCCTGGTCACCGAGATCCATGACGCGGAGAACGCGGAGACCCGATTTGTCCTGGTGGGCCGTCCGGCCCGGCCCTCGGCCCCGACGGGGGCGGACCGTACCTCGGTGGTGGTCTGGCTGGGTGACGACCGGCCGGGCGCGCTGCTGGAGCTGCTCCAGGAGTTCGCGGTGCGGGGGGTCAATCTGATGCTGATCCAGTCCCGCCCCACGGGAGAGGGAATCGGAAATTACTGCTTCTCCGTGGACGCGGAGGGTCATATTTCCGAGCGCCGGGTCAGTGAGGCGCTGATGGGGCTGAGGCGGACGGCTCCGAAGGTGCGCTTCCTCGGTTCGTATCCGCGGGCGGGTGTGGACCCGGCGGAAGTGGGGACTCCGCGGCCGGGGACCTCGGACACGGATTTCACGGACGCGGCGGACTGGCTGACCCGCTGCCAGGACGGCCGGGCCTGAGGCCGGGGCACCTCGCGGTGCCTCCCGGTGCCTCCCGGTGCCTCCCGGGAAAGCGTGGGCATCCCGCATGCCTTCCGTGCCCTGCGAGGTAGCTCCAATCCGATGACCGGAACTGTCCTACCTGCTGACTTTTACTGTCCACAGAGTTATCCACAGGGGACGGGAAGAGGCTGGGGACAAGTCGACATCTTCACCGTCGGCGATGGGCTCCAGCCGCTTCGACACCTTGGGGGGCTCCCCCCTCCCCCCAAGCCCCCCACCCCCCGCCCGCCGCCTCCCCGTCACCCTCCTTTCATTGATCAACTCGTTGGAGCGAGCAATTCCCACCCGAATGACCGCATAAGAGTGGCCACGGAAGGGATTCCGGTGCTCGTTGACTGTCCCGGGAAGACCAGACTCGCACGATCCACAAGAGTTCCGCACAGCCTGTGGATAACTTTCCGGGATTCCACCGCTCCTGTGGACAAGGCGACCCAAGTACCGCGTCGCACAACGGACATGGGTCAAATTCCGGCCTCACCCCTGCCCCGTACCGGGGAGGGGCCGCGCCATCCGCTTGACGCACGGGCGCCGTCGCGCACAGCCTTTCGACGCCCCTCCGAGCGGTCGGCGGAAGGGGCGGAATGGATCGGATCCGATCCGGTCGGGGCGACCGGAGGCGGGCCGTGGCGCGGGCGCGGGCATGCGGGGGCGGGGCATGCGCGTGGCGGACGGCGGGAGCAGCGCAGACATCACAAGGGCCCATTTCACAAAATGCACCAATGAGCCAAAATCTATCAATTTAGGCAAAAAGCCGTGCGGGCCGGTAAAGGAGTGGCCGGGCCACGAGTGCGCCCGGGTAGCCTGGTGGGGTGATTGACCTTCGCCTGCTTCGTGAGGACCCCGACCGAGTTCGCGCCTCCCAGCGCGCCCGTGGAGAGGACGTCGATCTTGTCGACGCCCTGCTCTCCGCCGATGAGCGGCGCAGGTCGTCCGGCGTGCGCTTCGATGAGCTGCGATCCGAGCAGAAGCAGCTCGGCAAGCTCGTCCCCAAGGCCTCCCCCGAGGAGCGGGCGGAGCTGCTGAAGCGGGCCGAGCAGCTCAAGACCGAGGTCAAGGCCGCCGAGGCGGCGCAGCACGAGGCCGATGACGAGACCCGTGCGCTGCTGCTCAGGCTGGGCAACCTCGTCCACCCCGACGTTCCGGTCGGTGGCGAGGACGACTTCGTCGTGCTGGAGACCCAGGGCACGATCCGTGACTTCGCCGCCGAGGGCTTCGAGCCCAAGGACCATCTGGAGCTGGGCGAGGCGCTCGGCGCCATTGATGTCGAGCGCGGCGCCAAGGTCTCCGGTTCGCGCTTCTACTATCTGACCGGTGTCGGCGCCCTGCTGGAGCTGGCCCTGGTGAACGCCGCCATCGCGCAGGCCACCGAGGCCGGTTTCACCCCGATGCTCACCCCGGCGCTGGTCCGTCCGCGCGCCATGGAGGGCACCGGTTTCCTCGGCCAGGCCGCCGAGAACGTCTACCAGCTGGAGAAGGACGAGCTGTATCTGGTGGGCACCTCCGAGGTGCCGCTCGCCGCGTACCACATGGACGAGATCCTCGACGCGGAGCAGCTGCCGCTGCGGTACGCGGGGTTCTCGCCCTGTTTCCGCCGTGAGGCCGGGACCTATGGCAAGGACACCCGGGGCATCTTCCGTGTGCACCAGTTCGACAAGGTCGAGATGTTCTCGTATGTCGCTCCGGAGGACGCCGCGGCCGAGCACCTGCGGCTGCTGGAGTGGGAGAAGCAGTGGCTGACCTCGCTGGAGCTGCCGTTCCAGGTGATCGATGTGGCCACCGGTGATCTGGGCGCCTCCGCCTCCCGCAAGTTCGACTGCGAGGCGTGGATCCCCACCCAGGGCAAGTACCGCGAGCTGACCTCCGCGTCCAACTGCGACAGCTTCCAGGCCCGCCGGCTGTCGATCCGGATGCGGGACGGCAAGAAGACCCAGCCGCTGGCGACGCTCAACGGCACGCTGTGCGCCGTCCCGCGCACCATCGTGGCGATCCTGGAGAACCACCAGCTGGCCGACGGCTCCGTCCGGGTGCCGGAGGTGCTCCGTCCGTACCTCGGTGGCCGGGAGCTGCTGGAGCCGGTCGCCCGGTGAGCGAGTCCCCTTCCCCGTCCTTCCCGTACGGTCTGATCGCCACCGACCTGGACGGCACCCTGCTGCGTTCGGACGAGTCCGTCTCCCGGCGGACCCGTACCGCGCTGGCCGCCGCCACCAAGGCGGGCGCGGCCCATATCGTCGTCACTGGCCGTTCGGTGCCGTGGACCCGGCACATACTGGACGGGCTCGGCTATCGGGGTCTGGCGGTCTGCGGGCAGGGCGCCCAGCTCTACCACGCGGGTGAGCACCGGCTGCTGACCTCGCTCACCCTGGACCGGCGGCTCGCCGGGCTGGCCCTGGCGAGGCTGGAGGCCGAGGTCGGTCCGCTGGCGGTGGCGGCGAGCCGGGACGGGCTGGACGGCGAGGTGCTGGTGAGCCCGGATTACGCGCTTCATGACGGGCCGCTTCCGGTGGTGCCGCTGGCCGACCCGGCCGATCTGTGGGCGGCTCCGCTGAACAAGATCTATATCCAGCATCCGACCCTCGGCGACGACGAGCTGACCGAGGCGGGCCGCCGGACCATCGGCGATCTGGTGGATGTGGTCATGGCGGGCGCCGGGATCGTGGAGATCCTTCCGCTGGGGCTCAACAAGGCCACCGGGCTGTCGCTGGCCGCCCGGCGGCTGGGGCTGCGCGCGGCGGACACCATCGCCTTCGGTGACATGCCCAATGACATCCCGATGTTCGGCTGGGCGGCGCGCGGGGTGGCGATGGCGAACGCCCATCCCGAGCTGAAGGCGGTGGCCACCGAGGTCACCGCCTCCAATGAGGACGACGGCATCGCGGTGGTGCTGGAGAGCCTGCTCGCGGCCTGACCGCCGCACCGGCCGCCCCGTCCCGGCCCGGAACACTCCCTGTATGCGTCGGCCCCCGTCCTCTTCCGGACGGGGGCCGACGCATGTTCGCGGGTTCAGGACCCGGCGGAGCCCCAGGGGCCGGCCGGGTCCGGGTGTCCCTGGTGCTCCGGGGGGCCCTGGGTCACTCCTCGCCCGCGAGCTTGAGGACCCGCAGGCGCTGTCCGGCGTACCAGGTCGCGGCCACCGTCACCCCGACGAGCAGGATCACGGCCATCGGCAGCCCGACCTCGGAGCCGATCATTCCCTCGGTGGCGATCCGCTCCGCCGGGGCCAGGGCCCACTGCTGGACGCTGAGGGCGCGCGCCCCCGGCACCAGGCTGCCGAAGAGGGACTCCCAGATCAGGGCGTAGATCAGTCCGATGACCACCGCATTGCGGTTGACCGTGCCGATGAGCAGGAAGAGCGCGCTGTACGCGATCGAGGCGATCAGCGCGGCCACGGTGTAGGCGACGGCTATCTGCTGGCCGTTTCCGTTGAGGATCAGCCCGGCGATCATGGTGGGTACGGCGGAGAAGACCATGGTCACGGCGATGGCGACGGTCAGCTTGGTCATGATGATCGTCGACCGCTTCACCGGCTTGGCGAGGAGATAGACGATCGAACCGTCGTCGATCTCCGGGCCGATCGCCCCGGTGCCCGCGATCACACCGATCAGCGGCACCATGGTGGCGAGGGCGAACTGTCCGAGGACCGTCTGGGCGATCTCGTCATCGGCCCCGTTGAAGATCCGTACCGCGGTGGCGATGAGCAGCAGCAGGGCGGGCAGGACGAAGAGGATGGCCGCCCGGCGCCGGCCGAGCACGGCCCGGTAGGTGAGCCGGGCGACTGTGGGGTTGTACATGAGACGTCACAGCTCCTTTCAGGCCGTTACGAGGTACGAGAAGACGGATTCGAGGGACTCGTCGGCGGGTGAGACCGTCAGCAGCCGGATGCCGTTGGCCTGGGCGACCCGGGGCAGCAGCTGGGTGAACCGGCCGAAGTCGACGGCCTGGATCCGCAGTCCGCCCTCGGCCAGGTCGACCTCGATCCCGGCGGTGGAGGCGTCGGCGATCAGGGCGGCGGCGAGCGCGCGGTCGTCGCTGGAGCGGACCTCGTACCGGTGCGGGCGGTCCTTCATCAGCCTGCGGATCCGGCGGAAGTCACCGGAGGCGGCGTGGCGGCCCGCGACGATCACCTCGATGTGCGAGGCGAGCTGTTCGACCTCCTCCAGGATGTGCGAGGAGAAGAGGACCGTACGGCCCATGGATCCCATCCGCCGCAGCAGCTCCATCAGCTGCATCCGCTGGCGCGGGTCCATGCCGTTGAACGGCTCGTCGAGCAGCAGTACGGCGGGGTCGTGCACCAGCGCGGAGGCCATCTTGACCCGCTGGCGCATGCCCTTGCTGTACGTGGAGATCTTGCGGTCCTGCGCGTACTCCATCTCCACCGTGGCCAGGGCGTGCTGGGCCGCCTTGGCGCCGAGTCCGTGCAGCTCCGCGTTGGCGACGACGAACTCACGGCCGGTGAGGAAGTCGTACATCGCCTCCCGCTCGGGGACCACGCCGATCTTGCGGTAGACGGACTCGTTGCGCCAGATCGCCTCCCCGTCGAGGGTGACGCTGCCGTTGGAGGGGGCGAGGAAGCCGCCCATCATATTGATGAGGGTCGACTTCCCGGCGCCGTTGGGACCGAGCAGCCCGGTGACCCCCGGGCCGATGGTCATGGTCACGTCGTTGACGGCCACGACATTGCCGAACCACCGGGAGGTGTGGTCGATCGAGAGAGTGCTCATGGGCGCTGCCCGTTCCTTGAAAGGCTGATGGCGGTCTGCGGGCTGTCCGGGGGTGTCACAGTCCCGCCTTCCCGTAGCGGCGCATCAGGACGGCGTACGAGCCGGCGCTGAGACCGAGGATGACCAGCAGATACACCAGCCCGGGGCCGGTGCCGACCGCCACTTGGCCGACGAAGTCCGAGTCGGCGCCGAGGAACGCGTTCTGCGCGCCGGCGATCAGGGTCGTCGGCGAGAAGAGCCCGAACCACGGGATCACGTCCAGGGAGTCCGACGAGTAGGCGATCTCCTGGACCACGGTGACCGACATCGCGGTGGTGATCAGCGTGGCGATGATCGCGGCGACGCCGAAGCCGCGGCGCGGGGTGAGGGCGGCCAGCACCAGCGAGAGCCCGCCGAAGAGCAGGGAGAGCAGCGCCGCCCCGACGAGGCCCTGGGCGAGTCCGGTGGTGTGGTCGGCGAAGTCCATCTTGGCGAGCAGCGCTCCGATGTAGAGCACGAGCAGCGGTACGGCGGTGAAGACGAAGAGCGCCGAGACCATGGCGCCGTACTTGGCGAGCACATAGTCGGACCGCTCGATCGGGCGGGAGAAGTACAGGGGTATGGTCCGGAAGCGCAGGTCCCGGGAGACCGACTGGGGTGCCTGGGAGGCGACGTACAGCCAGATCACCGGCTGGAGCGCCATCACATAGCCGGTGTACTCGATGGGCAGGTCCTTGACCTTGGTGCTGACCGCGACCGCGACCACGATGGCGGCGGGCAGCACCATGAAGGCGGCCAGCAGCAGGGGCATGATCTTGGACTTGGTGGAGCGGCCGAGGCCGTAGGAGCCGCGCAGGGACTGGACGAAGAGCGAGCGGCGCGCATAGGCGCGGCCGAGCCGCCGTCCCTCGTAGTTGCGGTATCCGATGTTGTGGATACGGGTGGTCTCGGGGACCGCCCCGGGAATGTGGCCGCTCATCGGCTCTGTACCTCCGTCGACTGGTGCGCGCCCTGGTCCGCCGGGTCGGTGCGGAACACCTCGGCTATCCGGTGCCGTCGCTGTTCCATGCGGACCAGGCCGAGGCCGAGGCCGGCGACGGTGTCCCGGACCAGGTCGTAGGTCTCGTCTCCGGCGGCCTCCAGGAGAAGGATGTGTCCGGCGCCGGGCAGTCCCTCCTCGGTGGCGGCGTGGAGGGTGACTCCGGCGGCGGTGAGGCGGTCGCGGAGGACGGCGGTGCCGTCGGGGTGCTCGTCGCTGTCGGTGACCTCCACCGCGAGGGTGGTGGTGGTGCGGGTGAAGTCGCTGGTGGAGCTGGAGCGCAGCAGGGAGCCGCCGTCGATGACGACGACATGGTCACAGGTGCGTTCGAGTTCGCCGAGGAGGTGCGAGGTGACGAGGACGGAGATGCCGAAGTCGGTGTGGATCCGGCGGATCAGACCGAGCATCTCGTCCCGGCCGACGGGGTCGAGGCCGTTGGTGGGTTCGTCGAGGAGGACCAGCTGGGGGTCGTGGACCAGGGCCTGGGCGAGCTTCACCCGCTGCTTCATGCCGGTCGAGTAGCCGCCGATGGGGCGGTACCGCTCCTCGTAGAGGCCGACGTGGCGCAGGGTGTCGGCGGTGCGCTCGCGGGCGGCGGTGGGCGGGAGTCCGGACATGCGGGCCATATGGACGACGAACTCGGTGGCCGAGACATCGGGCGGCAGGCAGTCGTGTTCGGGCATATAGCCGACGCGCTCGCGGATCTGGCCGCCGCTGGTGGCGACGTCGAGTCCGAGGACGGCGGCCCGGCCCTCGGTGGCGGGGGCGAGGCCCAGGAGGATCTTGATCAGGGTGGACTTGCCGGCCCCGTTGGATCCCACGAGTCCGGTCACTCCCGGGCCGATGTCCAGGGTGAGCCGGTCCAGCGCGGTCACCCGCGGGTACCGCTTACTGAGGCTTTCGGTCACGATCACAGTCACGATCCGACCGTAGTGGTGCCGGGCGGGACGGGCGTCAGCCCTGATGGTTGGTTCGGTGTCAGCCTCTGGGGGGACCCTCCCCCAGGGGATGCGACCAAAGAGGACAGGATCCGTCAGGGGTGCGCGACGAAAGGCGCGTGCTCTGTCCATCCTCCGGCCCCCTCCTCTTCCCGTTCCCTACGGCGAGATTACGGGTCCGGGGACGGTCGCGGCCGGTTGTCCACAGGCCGTTGTCCACAGGCGGAGCGGGCATGTTGACGCGGTCGGCGGGCATGGTCACTCTCGTTGGTGTCACCGTGGCCGCGCGCCGCGCGCGGTACGCAAGGAGGTCGGGCGGGCGTGAGTGGACAGGACACCCGAGAGCGCTGGGTCCGTACGGGAGGGGTGGAGCTGTGCGTCGCCGAGACGGGTGATCCGGCACGGCCCACGATCGTGCTGGTGCACGGCTACCCCGACAGCAAGGAGGTCTGGTCGGGGATCGCCGAGCGGCTGGCCGACCGGTTCCATGTGGTGACGTACGACGTGCGGGGCCATGGCCGCTCGTCCGCGCCGAAGCCGCTGCGCGGGGGTTTCACCCTGGAGAAGCTCACGGACGACTTCCTGGCGGTCGCGGACGCGGTCAGTCCGGACCGGCCGGTCCATCTGGTGGGCCATGACTGGGGTGCCGTCCAGGCCTGGGAGTTCGTGACGGTGGAGCGGGCGGCGTCCAGGGTCGCCTCCTTCACCTCGATCTCCGGGATATCCCTGGACCATCTGGGCCTGTGGGCGCGGGGGCGGGTGAAGCGGCCCACGCCCCGGGCGCTCGCGCACCTGCTGCGGCAGGGCGCGATGTCGTGGTACATCGGGCTGTTCCACACCCCGGTCCTGCCCGAGCTGCTGTGGCGGGGCCCGGTGGGCGCGCGCTGGCCCGCGGCGCTGCGGCGGGTGGAGAAGGTGCCCGCCGACGGCTATCCGACGGCGTCGCTGGTCCAGGACGCGGTGCACGGTCTCTGGCTCTACCGGGACAATGTGCGCGCCCGGCTGCGGCGGCCCCGCACGGACGCCGTCACCGAGGTCCCGGTGCAGCTGGTCACGCCGACCGGGGACATCTATCTCTCCGGTCCCATCCATGACGATCTGGAGCGCTGGGCGCCCCGGCTGACCCGGCGCACCCTGCGGGCCCGGCACTGGTGTCCGAGGACCAGGCCCGACCAGCTGGCCACGTGGATCGACGGTTTCGTCCGGGCGCAGGAGGAGCCGGGCGGTTCGCTGCCGGCCGCGACCGCCGGGCGGCGGGCCGGGGCGGCCGGGAGACCGGGCGGCGGCGGGCGTCGGGAGGTCGGTGCCGGGCGGGCGGGGCGCCGGACGTACGCCGAGTGGTTCGGCGGCCGGCTGGTCCTGGTCACGGGCGCGGCGAGCGGTATCGGCCGGGCCACGGCCCTCGCCTTCGCCGCCGCGGGGGCACGGATCGTGGCCGTGGACCGCGACGGCGAGGGGGTCGCCGCGGTCGTGGCGGAGGCCCGGGAGGCGGGCGCCGCGGGGGCCTGGGCGGAGACCGTGGATGTGGCCGACGCGGAGGCGATGGAGAAGCTCGCCGAGCGGGTCGCCCGTGAGCACGGGGTGGTGGACATCCTGGTGAACAATGCGGGCATCGGTGTCACCGGCCCCTTCCTGGAGACCGGGACCGAGGAGTGGAAGCGGATCCTCGGCGTCAATCTCTGGGGTGTGGTCCATGGCTGCCGGCTCTTCGGGCGGCAGATGGCCGAGCGCGGGCAGGGTGGACATATCGTCAATATCGCTTCTGCGGCGGCGTATCAGCCGTCCCGGACGCTGCCCGCCTACAGCACCACCAAGGCGGCGGTGCTGATGCTCAGCCAGAGCCTCCGTGCCGAGCTGGCCGGGAAGGGCATCGGGGTCTCGGCGGTGTGTCCCGGGTTCATCCATACGGGCATCACCTCCACCGCCCGGTTCACCGGGGTGGACGAGGCCGCGCAGGAGCGGCTGCGGAAGCGGACCACCCGGCTGTACCGGCTGCGTGGCTACCCGCCGGAGAAGGTGGCGGACGCGGTGCTCCGGACGGTGCTGGACAACCGTGCGGTGGTCCCGGTCACCGTGGAGGCCCGCACCATGCTGGCCATCTCCCGCCTGGCCCCGCCGCTGAGCCGGGCACTGGCCCGGCTGAACCCGCTCCGCCGGAGCTGATCCCCGGCGCCCCGGGGCGGGTTGCTCCGGGGCGCTTTTCCCGGGGGTATCCGAGGCGGGCCGAACCCGGGGCGGCTGCGGAGGTGTTGACCGTACGGCCGTCAGAGCCCTTTCTGGCGGGGGTGATTGGGCAACACCTCCGGTCGGCACGGTCGTTATCCACAAAATGGCGCTCCAGGCTGTGGATAACTCGCCTTTGCTGTGGATCAAACCTGGTGAGCAGGATTTTTTCCGATCCCCCGGCCTTCGGGCGGCCGGGGGACGGACCGCAGCAGGGCCGGTCCACCAGGGACGAAGCGGCCCAGAGGGCGACCCGGGCGGTGACTCAGGAGGTGACCCGGCAGCGCGGGCGGTGTCTCAGACGGTGACGCGGGCCGTCGCGAGCTGTGCCGGGGCCTCGGTCGCGATCCGCTCGAAGACCGCCCGGTCCGCGGCGAACTCCGAATCCGGGATGGGGGCATGGACGACGATCTCGGTGAAGCCCAGCTCGCTGTGGCGGCCCGCGAAGTCGACAAAGGCGTCCAGCGACTCCAGCGGGGCGCCCCGGTCCGGGGTGAAGCCGGTGAGCAGCACCTTCTCCAGCTCGTCCGTGTCCCGACCGATCTCGGCGCAGGCCTTGCCGAGCCCGTCGAGCTGGCGCCGCAGCGCCTCCCGGGAGTCCTCGGGCGTCCCCGTCTCGAAGATCGCCGGATCGCCGGTGGTCACCCATGCCTGACCGTGGCGGGCCGCCAGCCGCATCCCGCGCGGACCGGTCGCGGCGACCGCGAAGGGCAGCCGGGGCCGCTGGACACAGCCGGGGAGGGTACGTGCCTCGACCGCCGTGTAGTAGGTCCCGTCCTGGCTCACGGCCTCCTCGGTGAGCAGCCGGTCCAGCAGCGGGAGGAACTCCTCGAACCGGTCGGCCCGCTCCCTGGGGGTCCATGCCGTCTGTCCCAGCGCCACCGCGTCGAAGCCCTTGCCGCCCGCGCCGACCCCCAGGGTGAACCGTCCGCCCGAGAGATCGTCCAGCGACATCAGCTCCTTGGCGAGGGGCACCGGATGCCGGAAGTTCGGGGAGGTCACCAGGGTGCCCAGACGCAGCCGTGCGGTCACCCCCGCGGCGGCGGCCAGCGTGGGCAGGGCCCCGTACCAGGGGCCGTCGCGGAAGGTGCGCCACGTCAGATGGTCATAGGTGTAGGCGGTGTGGAACCCCAGCTCTTCGGCGCGCAGCCACTCATCGCGGCCACCGCTGTGCCAGGGACGGACGGGGAGGATCACGGTGCTCAGACGCATACCGCGAGCGTACGTTCCCCAGGGGTCCCGCGGGCCCCCGGAGCACAGCGGCCCCTCGCCCGCCGGACCGCGCGCCCGTGCCCCCCTGGGCCGTACCCCCGTGGCCATGTGCCCGGGTCACGGCCCGGGTGGACCGCCGGGCCGCTCCCGCCCGTGGTCCCGTCCGAGGGGTACGGGACAATGGACCGGTGACCTCAGCTACCGACCCCCAGGCCGTGGCCCCAGTCCCCCGGCTGATCGCCACCGATCTGGACGGCACCCTGTTGCGCGACGACACATCGGTCTCGGAGCGCACGGTCGCGGCGCTGGCCGCCGCCGAGGAGGCCGGGATAGAGGTCTTCTATGTCACCGGCCGCCCGGCCCGCTGGATGCATGTCGTCAGCGCCTATGTCCACGGCCATGGGCTGGCGATCTGCGCCAATGGGGCGGCCGTGGTGGATCTCCGGAACGGGGGCCGGCTGGTGACCGTCCACCCGCTGGAGCGGCGGACGGCCCTCGATGTCGTCCTGGCCCTGCGCGCGGCCACCCCCGGGGTGGTCTTCGGGGTGGAGACGACGGAGGGCTTCCACCATGAGCCCGCCTACCCCCGGATACACGCCCATGACCCGGGAATGATCGTCGCGGTCGCCGAGAAGCTCCTCGAATGCCCGCCCGGGGCGGGTCCGGGCAGCGGCGCGCAGGTGGTCAAGCTGCTCGCCCACCATCCCTCGCTCGCCCCCGACGCCTTTCTCTCCCTCGCCCGCGACGCCGCCGGTGGGCTGGCCTCGCTCACCCGGTCCAGCCCGTCCGCCCTGGTGGAGATCAGCGCCCCGGGGGTGAGCAAGGCGAGCACCCTCGCCCGCTGCTGTGCCGAGCGCGGGATCTCCGCCGCCGAGGTGGTCGCCTTCGGTGACATGCCCAACGATGTGGAGATGCTGACCTGGGCGGGCACCTCGTACGCCATGGGCAACGCCCACCCCGACGTGGTGGCCGCCGCCTCCGGGCGTACCGTCGCCAACAACGAGGACGGGGTGGCGGTCGTCATCGAGCGCATCCTGCGCGAGCGGGCCGAGGGCGCCCGCTGACCCGTGCCCGCCGGATGCCCGCCGGGAACACAGAACCCGGTCAGAGCAGGACGCCCCGGGCCCGCAGCCAGGCCACCGGGTCGACCGCCGAACCGGGGGCCGGGGTGGTGCGGGCCTCGAAGTGGAGGTGGGGGCCGGTGGAGTTGCCGGTGGTGCCCGCCAGGCCGATCCGCTGGCCGGTACGGACCTCCGCGCCCGGTGCCACCGTCGCGGACGCCAGATGCGCGTACTGCGTCCGGAAACCGTCCGGGTGGCGGACCACGATCTCCAGTCCGAACGGGCCGCCGCAGGAGACCGTGAGCACCCGGCCCGTACCCACCGAGTGCACCGGGGTGCCGACGGGGACCGCGAAGTCCTGCCCGGTGTGCCGGCCGGCCCAGTAGGTGCCCCGGCGGCCGTACCCCGCCGACAGCAGGTATCCCCGCACCGGGGCCACCCAGCGCGCCGGTGCCGGTGCTTCCGGTGCTTCCGGTGGCTCCGGTGGTTCCGGCGCGGTTCCGGCGGGCGGGGTGGTACCCGTACAGCCGCTGCCCGTGCCGGTCCCTTCCGCCCTGAGCAGCACCTCCCGGGCCCGCGCCAGTTTCTCCTCGATCTCCCGGCGGACCTCCGACAGCCTCTCCCCGCGGTCCTCCAGGTCCCGCCAGGCGGCGCGGGCGCGGCGTTCGGCCGCCGTGTACCGGCGCTCGGCGAGCCGGGCCCGTACCAGCAGGCCCTGGGCGGCCGTCTCCGCCTGGTGGGCGTATCTCCGGCCGCGCAGCAGATCGTCCGGGTCCCGGGCGTTCAGCAGCCGGGCGGTGACGGCGAGCGGTCCGCCGGTCCGGTACTGGGCGCGCGCGTAGGCGCCCATGGCCTCCTGGAGGCCCTGGAGTTCGCGGCGCTGCCGTTCGAGCCGCCGCTGGAGGCCGTCCGCGCGCAGCCGCAGGCTCCGGGCGGCGTACCGGCCCCGCGCGTGGGCGGCGACGGCCCGGTCGACCTCCTCGTGGAGCCGGGTGACCTCGGCCGCCCCGGCGGACCCGGTTCCCGGGCCGGTCATGCCCCCGGTCGTGGCTTCGGCCGAAGCCACGGGCGCAGGCACGGGTACGGGCGTGCTCCGGGACGCGGGCGCCGACACGGTCACGGTCACCGCCGAGGGCGCGGGCGCCGGCATGGTCACGGACGCGGTCGCCGTACCCGTGTCCGGTCCGGCGGCGGTGCCCGCGTGGCCGGTGACCGGTGTCAGCAGCAGCGCGCAGAGCGCCGCCCCGGCGGCCAGGGGGAGCCGGGCGCGATATCGGAGACCCATGGCCTGATCGTGTCGTGGCGGGGCGGGGAATCCGGGGACCTCGGGGTGTCGTACCGCCACTTGGCCGAGCATCCGGGAGCGGGCGGCGGCCCCGGCTCCCGGCCCCGTCCCGGCCGCCTCTACAGGGGCGCCTCCCAGTGCACCGTGGTCCCCCGTCCCGCCGGGCCGAGCCCCGGCCCGCAGCGGCTGGACCCGCCCAGGGACTCGGCCCGGCGGGCGAGGTTGCGCAGCCCGCTGCGGCGCCCCCCGGCGGGGATGCCGACCCCGTCGTCGGCGACGGTGAGCCGGACCCCGGCGGTGCCGTCCGGCAGCTGTGCCCCGGCGTCCACGACGACCTCGATCCGGGACGCGCGGGCATGGCGGAAGGCGTTGGAGAGGGCCTCCCGTACGGCGGCGATCAGATTCTTCCCGGTCAGTTCGGTGACGGCGGAGTCCACCGGTCCCAGGAAGCGGTGACCCGGGGTGAACCCCAGCGGTACGGCGGCCATATTGATCTCCCGCAGGACCCGGGTGCGCAGCCCGGACGGGGCCTCGGCGGGGCCCTGTTGCAGGGCGAAGATGGCCGTACGGATCTCCTGGATCGTCACATCGAGTTCGTCGACGGCCTTGCCGACCCCGTCCTGGAGGGCGGGCACCACCGACTTCCGCTGGGCGCCCTCCAGCATCATCCCGGTGGCGAACAGCCGCTGGATCACCAGGTCGTGCAGATCGCGGGCGATGCGGTCGCGGTCCTCGTACACCGCCAGCCGTTCCCGGTCGCGCTGGGCCTCCGCCATCACCAGGGCGAGGGCCGCCTGGGCGGCGAACTGGGTGGCGAGGGTCCGTTCGGCGGCGCTGAACTGCCGTGCCCCGCGCGGCCGGGGGGTGGCGAGCGCGCCCAGGACCCGGCCCTCGCTGTGCAGGGGCAGCAGCATGCCGGGGCCGTAGGCGGCGGCCTGCGGGACACCGATCCGGGGGTCGGTGGCGGTGTCGGTCACGAAGAGCGGTTCCCCGGCGAGCAGGGTGGCGACCACGGGGCTCTCGGGGCCGATCACCAGCCCCAGCGGGGGAGCCGGGCCGTCGGCGGCGACCGCGACGATCTCCAGTCCGCCCTCGGCGGCGGGGAGCATCACGATCCCGGCGGCGGCGTCGGCGAGCCGGCGGGCCTGTTCGGCGACGACGGTGAGGGCGTCCTCGGCGTCGCCGCCGGAGAGCAGTGCGGTGGTGACGGCGACCGAGCCGTCGATCCACCGTTCCCGCTGGCGGGCGGCTTCGTAGAGACGGGCGTTGCCGATGGCGATCCCGGCCTCGGTGGCGAGTACCCGCACCATGTGGAGGTCGTCCTCGTTGAACTCCTCCCCGCCGTTCTTCTCGGCCAGATAGAGATTGCCGAAGATCTCGCCCTGGACCCGGATGGGGACGCCGAGGAAGCTCCGCATCGGGGGGTGGCCCGGCGGGAATCCGGCGAAGCGGGGGTCCTCGGTGAGATCGCGGAGCAGCAGCGGTGCCGGGTCGTGGATCAGCGCGCCGAGCAGTCCGCGCCGGCCGCTCGGGCGGTGGCCGATCCGGTCGGCCACCTCCGCGCCGACGCCATGGGTGACGAAGTCGGAGAGTCCCCGGCCCTCCTCGTCCACGACGCCGATGGCCGCGTAGCGGGCGTCGGCGAGTTCGGCGGCGGTCTCGCAGATCCGGTCGAGGGTGGAGTGCAGCTCCAGTCCGGTGCCGACGGAGCGCATGGCCTCCAGCAGTTGGGGGACCCGGGCGGTCAGCTCGGAGGAGAGTCCCTGGAGGCCTCGGGGGGCGGCGGTCGCGGTGTCGAGCGGGTCCCGGCCCGCGTCGTCCCGGTCCGCGTCACCCCCGGCCGGGTTGTCGGAGGGCTCCGGTTCCCCGGGCTCCCCGGGCTCCTGTGCGTCCTGCGGTGCGGGCACGATCATGAGCTTGAGCCTAGTAATTCCCTTTTAGGGAGGAAAGTCAGCGGCTCCTGTCCCGCCGGGCCGCGGAGGCGTGGCCGGGGGGCGGGGGTGGTCAGCCCGCCACCAGCTCCGCGCCGAGCCGGTCCGCCGACCGCTCCCGCTCCCGCATCCGCCGCAGCGGCCCGTCCACCGCGCTCAGCTCCTCGTACCGACCGCGCTGCACCACCCGGCCGTCCTTCAGGACCACGATCTCGTCCACCGCCTCCAGCCCGTGCAGCCGGTGCGTGATCAGTACGGTCGCCCCGCCCCGTGCCGTCCTTCCCTCGCTCGCCGCCAGCAGATCGGCGGTCAGCGCGTCGGCGGTGGCCAGATCCAGATGCTCGGCGGGCTCGTCCAGGACCAGCACCGGGAAGTCGGCGAGGAGCGCGCGGGCCAGGGCCAGCCGCTGCCGCTGCCCGCCCGAGAGCCGGGCGCCGTGCTCGCCGACCAGGGTGTCCAGCCCGTCCGGCAGCCCATCGGCCCACTCCAGGAGCCGTGCCTGTGCCAGCGCCCGCCGCAGTTCCTCCTCGTCGGCGCCGGGGCGGGCGATGCGCAGGTTCTCCCGGAGGGAGCTGTCGAAGATATGGGCGTCCTGGGCGCAGAGCCCGACCAGCGCCCGCAGCTCGTCCCCGTCGAGGGAGCCCGCGGGTACACCGTCGAGGGTGTACGTGCCCTCGCGCGCGGCCAGGAAGCCCACCAGCAGCTGCGCCAGGGTGGTCTTCCCCGAACCGGACGCCCCGACGACGGCGATCCGGGCCCCGGCCGTCAGGGTCAGATCCATCCCGGCGAGGGCGTCGCGCCCGGCCTCCGGATAGCGGGCGGCGATCCCCCGCAGCTCCAGGGGGAAGGGCGCGGCGGGTGCGGCGACCGGCGTCTCGGGCTCCGGTACGGGGACGGGGGCGTCCAGCACCTCGTACACCCGCTCGGCACTGCGCTTGACCCGCTGCCGGTAACGCACGGCCGTCGGCAGCCCGGTGACGGCCTCGAAGGCGGCGAGCGGGGTGAGGACCACCACGGCGAGCGCCACCCCGTCGAGCCGTCCGTCGCCGACCGCCCGGACTCCGGCGAAGGTGGTGAGGACGACGGTCACTCCGCAGATCAGGGTGGTGAGCCCGGCGCCGAGCGCGCTGGCGGCGGCGCCCCGGGCGGCGATCCGGGTCAGTCCCCGGTCGGCCTCGCGGGCGCCGGCCCGGCGGTCGGGCATCGCGCCCGCGACGGTCAGTTCGGCGATCCCGCGCAGCAGATCGACCAGCCGGGTGGCGAGTTCGCCCCGGGCCGGGGCGAGCCGGAGTTCGGCCCGGCGCGCGATCATCCCGCTGAGCAGCGGGACGGCGACGCCCGCGAGCAGCAGTCCGGCGGCGAGCAGCGCGCCGGCCTCGGGGAGCAGCCAGGTGGTGAAGCCGATGGAGGCGGCGCCCACCGCGAGGGCCGCGCCGACGGGGAGCAGCCAGCGGAGCCAGTAGTCCTGGAGCGCGTCGACATCGGTGACCAGGCGGGAGAGGAGGTCGCCGCGCCTGCTGCGGCGGAGTCCGGCGGGGGTGATCCGCTCCAGCCGTCGGTAGACGGCGACCCGGAGTTCGGCGAGGGTGCGCAGGACCGCGTCGTGGGAGACCAGCCGCTCGGCGTAGCGGAAGACGGCCCGGCCGATGCCGAAGGCGCGGGTCGCGGTGACGGCCATCATCAGATAGAGGACGGGGGGCTGTTCGGAGGCGCGGGAGATGAGATAGCCGGAGACGGCCATGAGGCCGACGGCGGAGCCGAGGGCGAGGGTGCCGAGGAGCAGGGCCAGGCCGTACCGTCCGCGCTGGGCGCGGGCGGCCTCGCGGGCCCGGGTGAGCGCCGGTGCCGGGCGCCCCTCTCCCGCGGTGTCCTCGGGGTGGTCCGCTTCCTCGGCTTCCCCGGCTGCTTGGGGGTCCCGGTCGTCGTCATGGTCGTCGTCGCGGTACCCCAGCGGGAGGACGGCCGCCCACAGCTCCTCGTCCAGGAGGTCGCCGTCGCGGGAGCCGGCCCGGTGGTGGGGTACCGCCCCGGCGGCTGCCGGAGCGTCCTTCGGTACGGGAAGGGCTTCACCCGGTGCGGTGGTACGGGTCAGGGTGACGACGCGGTCGGCGACGGCGAGCAGCGCGGGCCGGTGGACCACCAGCAGAACGGTGCGGCCCGCCGTCAGCCGTCGTACGGTCTCGACCAGGCCGGCCTCGGTCTCCCCGTCGAGTGCGGCGGTCGGTTCGTCGAGGAGGAGGAGCGGCCGGTCGGCGAGGAAGGCGCGGGCGAGGGCGAGGCGCTGCCGCTGCCCGGCCGAGAGTCCGGCGCCGTCCTCGCCGAGGACGGTGTCGGCGCCCCGGGGGAGCGCGGCGACGAATTCCTCCGCTCCGGCGTCCCGCAGGGCGGCCCCCACGGCCCGGTCGTCGGCGTCGGGGCGGGCGAGCCGTACGTTGTCGGCGACGGTGCCCGCGAAGAGATAGGGGCGCTGGGGGACCCAGGCGATGTCCTGGTGCCAGGCGGTGCGGTCGAGCTGTCCGAGGTCGGTGCCGCCGATCAGGATCCGGCCCTCGTCCGGTGCGGTGAAGCCGAGGACGGTGTCGAGCAGGGTGGACTTGCCGATGCCGCTGGGGCCGACGAGGGCGACGGTCTCGCCGGGTTCGACGGTGAGGGAGACGGCGTCCAGGGAGGGTTCGGAGCGTCCGGGGTGGCGGACGGTGACGCCGTCCAGCTCCAGCCGGGCGCGGGCGGGTACGGGCGCGGTGCCCCGGGCGGGTGCCGGGGTCTCCAGCACGGTGAAGATCTCCTCGGCGGCGGCCAGTCCCTCGGCCGCCGCGTGGTACTGCGTCCCCACCATGCGGAGCGGCAGATAGGCCTCGGGGGCCAGGATCAGGATGACCAGCCCGGTGTAGAGGTCGAGATCACCGTGGACCAGCCGCATGCCGATGGTGACGGCGACCAGGGCGACGGAGAGCGTGGCGAGGAGTTCCAGCGCGAAGGAGGAGATGAAGGCGATCCGCAGGGTGCGCAGGGTGGCGCGCCGGTACTCCGAGGTGATGGAGCGGATCGACGCGGCCTGGGCCTTGGCCCGGCCGAAGATCTTGAGGGTGGGGAGTCCGGCGACCACATCCAGGAAGTGGCCGGAGAGCCGGGAGAGCAGCTGCCACTGACGGTCCATCCGGTTCTGGGTGGCCCAGCCGATGAGGACCATGAAGAGGGGGATGAGCGGCAGGGTGACCACGATGATCGCGGCGGAGACCCAGTCCTCGGTGACGATCCGGGCGAGGACCGCCACGGGGACGACCACCGCGAGCCCCAGCTGGGGCAGATAGCGGGCGAAGTAGTCGTCCAGGGCGTCGATTCCCCGGGTGGCGAGGGCGACCAGGGAGCCGGTGCGCTGTCCGCTGAGATGGCCGGGGCCGAGGTCGGCGGTATGGGCCAGCAGTTTCTCGCGCAGTTCGGACTTGACCGCCGCGCTGGCCCGGTGGGCGGCCAGTTCGGTCAGCCAGGAGACCAGGGCCCGGCCCACCGCCACGGCGGCCAGCAGGGCGAGCGGGGTCATGAGGTCGTCGGTGGAGCGCCCCTGCTGGAACGCCCCGACCACCGCCTCGGCGATCAGCATCGCCTGGGCGACGACCAGCGCCGCCCCGATCAGTCCGAGGAGCACCACCGCGAGCAGGAAGCCACGGGTGGCACGGGCGTAGCGGAGCAGCCGCGGGTCGATCGGTTTCACGTGAAACATCCCCTGCCGGTGGGCCGATGGGCCCTGCTGGGCGGTGGTGGTGGCCGGTGTCGCCGCCGAAGCGATGACACCGGCCGGGTCGGACGAGGGGGAGCGGGCGCTCCCTAGTGGGCGTCGGCGATGTGCTGGGTGCCGATCCGCTTGCGGAAGACCCAGTACGTCCAGCCCTGGTAGAGCAGGACCACGGGGGTCGCGATCCCCGCGCACCAGGTCATGATCTTGAGCGTGTACGGGGTGGACGACGCGTTGGTGACCGTGAGGCTCCAGGCGTCGTCGAGCGAGGACGGCATGACATTCGGGAAGAGGGTCAGGAAGAGCATCGCCACCGCGGCGACGATCGTGACCCCGGAGAAGGCGAACGCCCAGCCCTCCCGTCCGGCCTGGTTGGCGGCGAGCGCCGCCACCAGGGTGACCACCGCGACGACCATCGCGACCAGGCTGGCGCCGTCGCCCCGCATCGCCTGGGTCCAGATCAGGAAGACCAGGGCGAGGACGGCGGTGACCAGTCCCAGCTTGAGCGCCAGGGCGCGGGCCCGGGTGCGGATGTCACCGACGGTCTTCAGCGCCACGAAGACCGTGCCGTGGAAGGTGAAGAGGGTGAGGGTGACCAGTCCACCGAGGATGGAGTAGACGTTCACCAGGTCGAGGACATTGCCCACGTACTCCTTCTGCGCGTCGATCTTCACCCCGCGGACGATGTTGCCGAAGACCACACCCCAGAGGAACGCGGGGAGGAGCGAGGTCCAGAAGATCGCGTTCTCCCAGTTCCGCTGCCAGCTCTCCTCGGGCCGCTTGTGGCGGTACTCGAAGGACACCCCGCGCACGATCAGGGAGATGAGGATCAGCAGCAGCGGCAGATAGAAGCCGGAGAAGAGGGTGGCGTACCACTCCGGGAAGGCGGCGAAGGTGGCACCGGCGGCGGAGAGCAGCCAGACCTCGTTGCCGTCCCAGACGGGTCCGATGGTGTTGATCAGGACCCGCCGTTCCTTGCGGTTCCGGGCGAGCAGTTTGGTCAGGACGCCGACCCCGAAGTCAAAGCCTTCGAGGAAGAAGTAGCCGGTCCACAGGACCGCGATCAGGACGAACCAGACGTCGTGGAGTTCCATGCCTCAGCTCCTCGGGGCCTCAGTAGGAGAAGGCCATCGGACGGTCGGCGTCACGGTCGTCGCCGCCGATCTTGGTGGGCGGGTTGAGGTCGGCCTCGGTCAGCTCGGGCGGCCCCGCCTTGGCGTACTTGACCATCAGCTTGAACTCGATCACGGCGAGGATCGCGTAGAGCCCGGTGAAGATGATCATCGAGGTGAGGACCTCGCCCTGGGAGACCCCGGGGGAGACGGCGTCCTCGGTGCGCAGCACCCCGTACACCACCCAGGGCTGTCGGCCCATCTCGGTGAAGATCCAGCCCCAGGAGGTCGCGATCAGCGGGAAGGTCATGGTCCAGAGCGCGACGATCCAGTACCAGCGGCTGAAGCGGGCGCCCAGCGGCTTGCGGAAGAGCACCAGATGGGGCACCTCGTCCTCACCGGTGCGCAGTGTCGCGGGCAGCAGGAACCGCTTGCGGGTGAGCCAGAGACCGATCATGCCGATGGTCAGCGACGCCATACCGAAGCCGATCATCCACCGGAAGCCCCAGTAGGCGACGGGGATGTTGGGCCGGTAGTCGCCCGGTCCGTACTTCTCCTGCTCGGCCTTGTTGACGTCGTTGATTCCGGGGACATACGAGTCGAAGTCGCCGTTGGCGAGGAAGGACAGTATCCCGGGGATCTCCAGGGCGACGGTGTTGTGCCCCTTGTCCACGTCGCCGTAGGCGAAGAGCGAGAACGGCGCGGGTGCCTCGCCGTCCCAGAGGGCCTCGGCGGCGGCCATCTTCATCGGCTGCTGCCGGAACATGACCTTGCCGAGCACATCGCCGCTGACGGCGGTGAGCAGCCCGGAGACGATCACGGTGACCAGGCCGAGCCGGAGCGAGCTGCGCATCACGGGGATGTGCTTCTTGCGGGCCAGGTGGTACGCGGCGATGCCGACCATGAACGCGCCACCGACCAGGAAGGCGGCGGTGATGGTGTGGAAGAACTGGGCGACCGCGGTGTCCTGGGTGAGGACCCGCCAGAAGTCGGTCAGCTCCGCCCGTCCGCGCTCCTCGTTGATGCGGTAGCCGACGGGGTGCTGCATCCAGGAGTTGGCGGCCAGGATGAAGTACGCGGAGAGGATGGTGCCGATGGAGACCATCCAGATGCAGGCCAGATGGATCCGCTGCGGCAGCTTGTCCCAGCCGAAGATCCACAGGCCGATGAAGGTCGACTCGAAGAAGAACGCGATCAGGGCCTCGAAGGCGAGGGGCGCCCCGAAGATGTCCCCGACGAACCGGGAGTAGTCGGACCAGTTCATTCCGAACTGGAACTCCTGCACGATGCCGGTGACGACACCCATGGCGATGTTGATCAGGAAGAGCTTGCCCCAGAACTTCGTCGCCTTGAGGTACTTCTCCTTCCCCGTTCGGACCCATGCGGTCTGGAGCCCCGCGGTGAGGGCCGCGAGGGAGATCGTCAGGGGGACGAAGAGAAAGTGGTAGACGGTGGTGATGCCGAACTGCCATCGCGCCAAGGTCTCCGGCGCCAGAGCCAAGTCCACGTCGTCATCTCCTTACATCGACGAGGTCGAGCGGCAGTTTGCCCGATTAATCCCAGTGATCACGGGACGAACAGGGACACGCTTGTGAACGCGTTCACATTCACAAGCAATTATGTCTCATCCCCGATCGACCGGTATGACCGGGGGGTGCCTCTTTCCGGGCCGGTCCCGGCAGGGACAATGTCCCGTTCGTGCCGCCGGTCGGTGCCGCGCCGCGCCGGGTCCGTGCCGGGTCCCGCACCGCCGGGAGCCGGAGCGGTGAGCAGCGAGTCGGGAGCCGTGCCGCCGGGGGCCGGGGGGCTGTGAGCCGTACCGCCGGGAACCGGGGCCGGGGCCGGGGCCGGGGTGAACGCGGCGCTGCCCCGGTCCGATGATCCGGACCGGGGCAGCGCCGTCTTCTCGCCGGGCAGGCGGCTACGGCTGCCGGCTACAACTCCTTGTGGAACGCGGCGGCCGTACGCAGCAGGAGGTCATTGGCCTCCTCCTCGCCGATGGTGATCCGCACACCCTCGCCCGGGAACGGCCGCACCGTCACCCCCGCCGCCTCGCACGCGGCGGCGAACTCCACCGACCGCGCGCCGAGCCGCAGCCAGACGAAGTTCGCCTGGGTCTCCGGCACCGTCCACCCCTGGGCGACCAGCCCCTCGTACACCCGGGCCCGCTCACAGACCAGCGAACCGACCCGGCCGAGCAGCTCGTCCTCGGCGCGCAGCGAGGCCACCGCCGCGTCCTGTGCCAGCTGGCTCACCCCGAAGGGCACCGCCGTCTTGCGCAGCGCCGCCGCCACCGGGGCGTGGGCGACGGCGAAGCCGATCCGCAGCCCCGCCAGCCCGTACGCCTTGGAGAAGGTGCGGAGCACGGCGACATTGGGCCGCTCCCGGTAGATCTCGATGCCGTCCGGGACCTCGGGGTCGCGGATGAACTCCCGGTACGCCTCGTCCAGCACCACCAGGACGTCGGAGGGCACCCGGTCGAGGAAGCGCTCCAGTTCGGCCCGGCGGACCACGGTGCCGGTGGGGTTGTTGGGGTTGCAGACGAAGATCAGCCGGGTTCGCTCGGTGATCGCGCCGGCCATCGCGTCCAGATCGTGGGTCTCGGTCGCCGTCAGCGGGACCTGGACCGACCGGGCCCCGCTGATCTGGGCGATGATCGGGTACGCCTCGAAGGACCGCCAGGCGTACAGGACCTCGTCCCCCGGGCCGGAGGTGGCCTGTACCAGCTGCTGGGCGACGCCGACCGATCCCGTACCCGTGGCCAGATGGTCCACCGGCACGCCGAAACGGTCCGCCAGCTCCTCCATCAGACCGCTGCACGCCATATCGGGGTAGCGGTTGAAGGTGTGGGCCGCGGCGAGCGCGCTCTCCATCACCCCCGGCAGCGGGGGATAGGGGTTCTCGTTGGACGAGAGCTTGTACGCGACCGGACCGCCCGCCGCCGCGGCCCTGCCGGGCTTGTAGGTGGGGATGCCGTCCAGCTCGGCGCGGAGCTTGGGGCTCGTCTCGCTCACCGCGGGTCCTCCTCGACCGTTGACCTGTTGTCCAGCTTTTCGTAGAGCTTCGTAGCGCGTGGTCGTACAGCGCCGCCGTCCGGTTCCGAACGGCCTGTCCGGCTCCGTCCGGCTGACGTACGGCTGGCGCGCGGCCCGGGACATCGCGGAATCCGGGATTCGGAATGCCGCTCCCCGCGCCAATACTGCTCACCTTAAAAGGATTCCCGCGCGCCGCGTATGGGGCCGATCAGAAATACAGGGGCGCTCGTCACCATGGCGCACGCCGGTGGCTCACTCCGTGGCGCGCATCCCCCGTAGAGGTGAGTTGAGACCTCTCCGAGACATCCATCAGCCTGTACCTACAAGCCGCCGAACACCCCACTCACTATAGATGTACGGGTCAACTCCTTTATTTTCCAAGGCAGTTAGTGGGTTATGATCATGGAGAAACGTGCCTGTCAACGAGTGAATATGCGACCGGCCCAACCCCCCACGCGAGCCCTACTATCGGCTCGCCATGACAGCAGCAGGGAAGCACCAGGTGAGCCGGACGGATACATCCCGCCGGGGCAGCCGGCAAGGTCGGGCGGGCATCCGAGACGTCGCCGCCGCAGCCGGTGTCTCCATCACGACTGTCTCCGACGCGCTCAACGGGAAAGGCCGGCTCCCGGACGCCACACGCCGGCATGTCCGCGAGGTCGCCGACCGGCTGGGCTACCGCCCGTCCGCGGCGGCCCGCACCCTCCGTACGGGGAAATCGGGGCTCATCGGCCTGACCGTGACCACGTACGGGGATGAACCTTTCACCTTCACCGAATTCGCCTACTTCGCCGAGATGGCCAGGGCCGCCACATCGGCCGCGCTCGCCCGCGGCTATGCGCTGGTGATCCTTCCGGCCACCTCGCGCCACGATGTCTGGTCCAACGTCGCCCTCGACGGCACCATCGTCATCGACCCCTCCGACCACGACCCCGTCGTCACCGAGCTGGTGCGCCAGGGCCTTCCCGTGGTCTCGGACGGGCGGCCGGCCGGCACCCTGCCGGTGACCGCCTGGGTCGACAACGACCACGAGGCCGCCGTCCTGGGCCTGCTGGACCATCTCGCCGACGCCGGGGCCCGCAGGATCGGGTTGCTCACCGGCACCACCACCGACACCTATACCCGACTCTCCACAACCGCCTATCTCCGCTGGTGCGAGCGGGTGGGTCAGGACCCGGTCTACGAGTCCTACCCCGCCCACGACCCCTGCGCGGGGGCCGTGGCCGCCGATCGGCTGCTGGCCCGTCCGGACCGGCCCGACGCCGTGTACGGACTCTTCGACCCCAACGGCACCGATCTGCTGGCCGCCGCCCGGCGGTACGGACTGCGCGTCCCCGACGATCTGCTGCTCGTCTGTTGCAGCGAATCGACGGTGTACGCGACCACCGAGCCGCCGATCACCACTCTCTCGCTCAAGCCGCGCCGGATCGGCACGGCCGTGGTCCAGCTCCTCATCGACGCGATCGAGGGGATCGACGAGAACCGTCCGGTCGAGCAGGTGATACCGACAGAACTGATCGTCCGGACCTCGTCCCAGCGCCGGTCGCCCCGGACGACGGTGAGCGCTCCGCGATCACCGGCACCGGACTAGACCTCCCAAACGGGACGAAACAGCCGACGCATCAGGGGTACGGACCGATTCACCACCCCTGGTGCGTCACAGAGCGCGGACCTCGTTCCTATGATGGGCGCACGACACCGCGGACCACCCCGACCAGGCTGGGCCGAGAGGTGAACGGCGGCGCGACGGTGGTGGAGGGGTCGATGACTCAGGGGGCCGGTCAGGGACCCGCGGTGCGGACGGCGACAGGGCGCGACTTCCGCGTACCGCCGTACGCTCAGGTGCCCGTGCAGTCGGAGACGGCCCAGGATCGGACCCCCGAGGAACAGACGCACCTCCAGGCTCCTCCCGCACTGGTGGCGAGCCCACCGGTTCCCGGGGCGGCGGCGGGGTATCCGGACGCGGGAATTCCGCCCGTGGCTCCTCCCCCGTATCCGCACGAAGCACCCCAGACCCATCACGCGCACCCGCCGCACCCGCACCAGGTTCCACCGCAGCAGACGCAGCAGGCGCCGGAGCATCCCGGAGCGCATCCGCACGACCGGCCTCAGCACCATCACCCGGTGACACACCAGCCCGAGCAGCACCCCGCGCACCCGGTCCATCCGGCCGATCATCTGGGCGATCACCTGGCCGACCCGCGCGCCGTCGCCGCGCCCGCCGTGGCTGCCGTTCCCGCCGCGCACACCGCGCACCCGGGAAACGCCCTGCCCGACCATGAGCCGCCCGAGGGCTACACCCCCACCGAGCGGGATCTGCCCGTGATCGGCCGCGGCCTGGCCGGCGATCTCCACACCCGGCTCGCCCCCGAGGGCACCGACGTCCCCGACGGACTCGGCCCGCTCTTCGTCGTCGGCGATGTCCATGGCTATCTCGATGAGCTGATCGACGCCCTCACCGTCCAGGGGCTGATCGACGCCGATGGCCACTGGGCCGCCGGCAACGCCCGTCTCTGGTTCCTCGGTGACTTCACCGACCGCGGTCCCGACGGCATCGGCGTCATCGACCTGGTGATGCGGCTCTCCGCCGAGGCCGCCGCCGCCGGGGGCTACTGCAAGGCCCTCATGGGCAACCACGAACTGCTGCTGCTCGGCGCCAAGCGGTTCGGCGACACCCCGATCAACTCCGGCGCCGGAACGGCCACCTTCCAGGCCGCCTGGCTGCTCAACGGCGGCCAGAAGTACGACATGGACCGGCTCCAGGATGTGCACCTCCAGTGGATGTCCCGGCTGGACGCCATCGTGGAGGAGGACCGGCATCTGCTGCTCCACTCCGACACCACGGCGTATCTGGAGTACGGCGACACCATCGAGGACGTCAACGAGACCGTCCACGAGATCCTCACCCGCAATGACGCCGACGAGTGCTGGGACCTCTTCCGCAAGTTCACCAAGCGCTTCGCCTTCCGCGACGAGACGGGGCCGCTGGCCGTCCGGGAACTCCTCTCCGCGTACGGGGGCGAGCGCGTCGTCCACGGTCACAGCCCCATCCCGTATCTGACGGGTGAGGTCGGCACCGAGGACG
Source organism: Streptomyces sp. NPDC000594 (assembly GCF_040299965.1). Taxonomy (NCBI): domain Bacteria; kingdom Bacillati; phylum Actinomycetota; class Actinomycetes; order Kitasatosporales; family Streptomycetaceae; genus Streptomyces; species Streptomyces sp. NPDC000594. The sequence continues at coordinate 501,495 of NZ_JBEPCY010000003.1, forward strand.
GCGAGGACGGCGACCGCCCGGTGGTCGAGGGTCCGCATGTCTACGCCGACGGTCTGGCCATCGCGATGGACGGTGGCGTGACCATGGCCGGAAAGCTTCTCGTCCGGCAGCTGCCCCTCCCGCACTGACCCCCGACCGGTGGCCCGACCCAATGGGCCGGGCCACCAGGTCAGGGCCGTCGGATCAGGGCCACTGGCTCAGGACCATCGGGTCGGGACCGCCGGATCCGGGCCGTGGGGTCAGAGGCACCAGGCCAGGACCACCGGCGGAGCAGGCGGCGGACAGGCGGCCGGTCAGTCCGCGATCGGCAGATACACCCGGTTCCCCGCCGCCGCGAACTCCTCGGACTTCTCCGCCATCCCCCGCTCGATCTCCTCCGCCGTCCCGCCGTGCTGCCTGCGGATGTCCTGCGAGATCTTCATGCTGCAGAACTTCGGTCCGCACATCGAGCAGAAGTGCGCCGTCTTCGCGGGCTCGGCCGGCAGCGTCTCGTCATGGAACTCCCGCGCGGTGTCCGGGTCGAGCGCCAGATTGAACTGGTCCTCCCAGCGGAACTCGAAGCGCGCGTCGGAGAGGGCGTCGTCCCACTCCTGCGCCCCCGGATGCCCCTTCGCCAGATCGGCCGCATGCGCCGCGATCTTGTAGGTGATCACGCCGGTCTTCACATCGTCGCGGTTGGGGAGCCCCAGATGCTCCTTGGGCGTGACGTAGCAGAGCATCGCCGTGCCCCACCAGGCGATCATCGCCGCGCCGATGCCCGAGGTGATGTGGTCGTAGGCGGGCGCCACATCCGTGGTCAGCGGGCCGAGGGTATAGAACGGCGCCTCCTCGCAGATCTCCTGCTGAAGGTCGATGTTCTCCTTGATCTTGTGCATCGGGACATGTCCCGGCCCCTCGATCATCGTCTGCACCTGGAAGCCCTTGGCGATCCGGTTCAGCTCACCGAGCGTCCGCAACTCCGCGAACTGCGCCTCGTCATTGGCGTCCGCGATCGAACCGGGCCGCAGCCCGTCCCCGAGCGAGTAGGTCACGTCGTAGGCGGCGAGGATCTCGCACAGCTCCTCGAAGTTCTCGTAGAGGAACGACTCCCGGTGATGGGCCAGACACCAGGCCGCCATGATGGACCCGCCACGCGAGACGATCCCGGTCTTGCGACGGGCAGTGAGCGGGACGTAGGGCAGCCGGACCCCGGCGTGCACGGTCATGTAGTCCACGCCCTGCTCGGCCTGTTCGATGACGGTGTCCTTGTAGATCTCCCAGGTCAGCTCCTCCGCCCGGCCGTCGACCTTCTCCAGCGCCTGATAGAGCGGCACGGTCCCGATCGGGACGGGCGAGTTGCGGAGCACCCACTCACGGGTGGTGTGGATATTGCGGCCGGTGGAGAGGTCCATGACGGTGTCCGCGCCCCAGCGCGTCGCCCAGGTCATCTTCTCGACCTCCTCCTCGATGGAGGAGGTGACCGCCGAGTTGCCGATGTTGGCGTTGACCTTCACCAGGAAGCGCTTCCCGATGATCATCGGCTCGATCTCGGGGTGGTTGACATTGGCGGGCAGCACCGCGCGACCGGCCGCGATCTCCTCCCGCACCACCTCGGGGGAGACGTTCTCCCGTACGGCGACGTACTCCATCTCGGGAGTGATCTCACCCTGCCGGGCATACGCCAGCTGGGTCACCGCCCGCCCGGAGCGGCCCCGGCGCGGCTGACGGGGCCGGCCGGGGAAGACGGCGTCGAGGTTGCGCAGCCCACCGCGGGGCGAGGTGTGCTTGATGCCGTCGTCCTCGGGGCGCACCGGGCGGCCGGTGTACTCCTCCGTGTCGCCCCGGGAGATGATCCAGTTCTCCCGCAGCGGCGGCAGGCCCCGCCGTACATCGGTCTCGATCGCGGGGTCGGTGTACGGGCCGGATGTGTCGTACAGCGTCACATCCCGGCCATTGGTGAGGTGCACCTGCCGTACCGGCACCCGGAGGTCGGGGCGGGAGCCCTCGACATACCCCTTGTGCCAGCCCGGCGTGCGCTCGGCACCGTCGGACGGCCGATCGGCGGCAGGCGTGCGTGCATCCTGAACGGTCATGAGACCTACTCCCTACGCCGGCATTACCCGGTAACAGGTTCGGCGGTCGACGCAGCGATGTCCGCGGCCGGTTCCTGGCTCGGGCCAGTTTCGGCGGATACGGAGGTCAGCGCCCTCTCAGCCCGGTGCTCCGAGCTCCCGCGTGTGCAAAGGTGCCACCACGCTAGCGTCCCCGCTGGCGCGCTGAACAGAGGCCCCCTCGCGTTCTTGCGATGATCGGTCGGTGACCTCTTCGCCGCACGACCCCCAGCAGGAGCCCGCTCCCCCCTGGCCGCCGGGGCCACCGGAGCCCCAGATTCCAGGGGCTCTGCCTCCCGGCTATGAGCATGGTCCGGTGCCCGGGGCCGGTCATGCCCCCGCGCCGGTGCCGGGCCCCGCGCCGACTCCCGCCGCCCCACGCCCCGATGCGCACCCCGACCCCCGACACGGACATGGACACGGGCACGGACACGGGCCCGAGGTCAGAGCCGGGCATGGGTCCGGGGCCGGGGACATGGGGCAGCAGAAGCATGGCGGCCATGGTCATGGTCACGGGGGACATGGGGGACACGGGCACAGCCACAGCCATGGCCCCGCCGCGCCCGTCTCCCGGCATCTCCGCCGGGTGATCGCCGCCGTGCTGATCCCCTTCGCCGCGGCGGTCGTCGTGGGACTGGCCGTGCTCTGGCCGGGCTCGGCTCCCGACCATGAACGCACCGGAGTGGGCTTCGACCGCCAGACCGAGAGCGCGGTGGTGACCGGGGTCGAACGGATCGACTGCGAGAAGGCGAACGCGGGACAGGTCCCGCCCACCGGGGACACCAGCACCCCCCTGGGCCGCAAGGAGGTCGCCGAGCAGAAGGGCCTCTGCGGCAAGGCCCGGATCGAGGTCACCACCGGGAAGAACAAGGGCCGGACCTTCACCGAGATCGTCCATCCCGACGCACCGCGGCAGTTGTCCCAGGACCAGGAGGTGATCGTCGCCTATGCGCCGGACGCCCCCCGCGAACTCCAGTACGCCGTCATCGACGTCAAGCGGACCCTGCCCATGGCGCTGCTCGCCGGGATCTTCGCACTGGCGGTGGTCCTGGTGGGCCGGATGCGCGGAGTGATGGCGCTGATCGCCCTGGTCGCCTCCTTCGCCGTACTGACACTCTTCATCCTCCCCGCGATACTGGAGGGCTCCAACCCGCTGATCGTGGCCGTGGTCGGGGCGAGCGCGATCATGCTGATCGCCCTCTATCTCTGCCATGGCCTGACCGCGCGGACCTCGGTGGCGGTCCTGGGCACCCTGATCTCGCTGCTGCTGATCGGACTGCTGGGCTCGGTCTTCATCGGCTGGGCCGCGCTGTCCGGGAACACCGATGACAACACCGGTCTGATCCATGGCCTCTACCCCAATATCGATATGAGCGGGCTCCTCCTCGCGGGCGTGATCATCGGCTCGCTCGGAGTCCTCGACGATGTGACGGTGACCCAGACCTCGGCCGTCTGGGAGCTGCACCAGGCCGATCCCCGGATGGGCCCACGGGCCCTGTACCGCGCGGGCATCCGGATCGGCCGGGACCATATCGCCTCCGTGGTCAACACCCTTGTCCTGGCCTACGCGGGCGCCGCCCTCCCGCTGCTTCTCCTCTTCTCGATCGCCCAGAGCAGCGTCGGCGCGGTCGCGGGCAGCGAGGTGGTGGCGACCGAGATCGTCCGGACCCTCATCGGCTCGATCGGGCTGGTCGCCTCGGTGCCGGTGACCACCGCGCTGGCCGCTCTGGTGGTCTCCGCCGACCGGCCGGCGGCCGGCGGACCGGGCTCCCCCGCACCGGCCCCCACCGCCGTTCCGGGCCCCGGCGGCGGCCCCGTCCCGGGAGCCACTGCCGGAACCGCTCCCGGAGCCACGGCCGGGACCGGCGCCTGGGCCGGGGCGGCCTCGCCCACCGGAGGCTTCCCGCCGGGCCGTCCCCCGATGGGGGATGTACCCGGCCAGCAGCCGCCCCCGGCCCGGAGCGGGCTCCGGCCGGGACTCGGCGGCAAGGGGCGCCGCCGCAAGCGGTAGCGACTGTCCCCGGGGCGCTCCCGGCCGCCCCGGCTCAGCCCGCGTTCTCCTCCGCCTCGGCGAGGATGCCGCTGAGCGCGGAGTCGAGATCGCCCTCGCAGTCCCCGTACTCCTGCTCCCGTCCCAGCGGCACCAGACGGTCGGTGCGGTCGAGGAAGGTGACCACCGGTACCGCGCCCACCACGAAGCAGGCGCTCTCCCGGCCCACTTGGAGCCGGATGCCGAGGTCGGCCCGTCGGCCCCTCCCGGTGGGGGCGATGCGCACATCGCCGTCACCGGTGGGCCCGGTCACTCCCCCCGCCAGGAGATCGCGGCTGAACGCCCAGGTCACCGGGGCATCGCCGGGCAAGTGAAAGGTCATACGCACCGCATAGGGATCATCCCTCTCGTAGCGCAGCTCCACCGGGATCCGGAAGGACAGCTCCTCCGAGACGAGGAAGTTCATCAGGACCTCGGCCTGGACCGACTCGCGCATCGTGTACCCCGCGGTGGATGAAGACTGCTGAAAGTCTGTCGAAAAAGGGCCAGGAACGATCCGCCCGACCTCGTCCCGCCATCGTGCTGCAACCAACCGGGGACTACAAGGAGTGATTTTTCAGATACTGATAGAGAAAATTCCTGGCGTTCCGTGACCGACTGTAGGCATTGCTTGGCGCCGGACCGTTTCGACAGCGGTCGTTCGATCAGAGGTCGTTCGATCGGCGTCAGTTCGATCGCGTCCTCATCCGCCGAGCCGCCCGACGGCGCCACCGAGGACGAAGACACCGTTCTCCCGTCGCAGATATCCCTCATGGGTCAGGGTGCGCAGCAGGTGGTACGCGGTGGGCAGCGGGATCCCCGCCTCCCGCGCGAGCTGCTTGGCAGGGGCTCCGTCCGGATGCGAGGCGGCGGCCTCCAGCAGCCTCAGGGCGCGCTGTACGGACCCGATCAGTGTCGGGGCGGCGGCGCTTCCGTCTGCGGCCAAAGGGCACCCCCGGGCGTGGTGACGGGCGAGCGGCCCGCCCGCGGGGGCCTCCCCCGCGTACCCGTCGCCGACCGCCCGGAACGCCCCGGAGGACGGGACGGCGGTCGCGGCGGCGGCCTGTCACTGTAACGGCCCCGGTCCCGGTCGGCCCGGCCCGGTCAAGGGGCGTCCCCCGGCCGGGTTAACACCTGCACTCCGGCGGTTACCAGTCCTTCCTGGTTTTCGAGGAGGAGGTGAACTTCCGTACGAAATAGACCAGTCCGGCTATGAGCCCGATGAACAGCAGCACCTTGAAGAGCAGCAGGATCATCAAGCCGACCACGCTCACGATCATGCCGCCGAAGACGGCGAGGGCGAGGGCGGGCACGGCCACCCAGGTCACCCACCACGGCATCCCCGCGAAGATCTTCCCAACCGCCATGTGCCCTGCCCCTTCCGCCCGGCCGGCCCCGGCCCTGTGATCCCTCGGCTCTGTGATCCCCGGCGCTCCCCTGTGGCCCCGGCGCTCCAGCTCCTGCGTCCACTGTCGATGCTAGGCGGGCGGGGTGGCGAACAGGCCGGTCGTGGCCCCTTGAACTCCCCTGAGCGACCCCCTAGGGAGAACGGGCCGCCCGGCGGCCCCCTCTCAGGGATGCCCCGGACGTCCGGCGCCCCGGGCCGGGCCGTGTTGTCAGTCCTCGGGGGGCGAGAAGACCACCATCACCCGCAGGTCCTCGGTGATGTGGTGGAACTTGTGCGGCACCCCGGCGGGGACATAGACCACACTTCCCCGCCCCACCTGCGTGGTCTCCATGCCGACCGTGAGGGACGCCCGTCCGCTCACCACGAGGTAGACCTCGTCCTGATCGTGCGGAAGCTGAGGGTCCAGCTCGCCCGCGTTGAGCGCGTAGAGACCGACGGACATATTCCGCTCCCGCAGGAACCGCAGATAGGCACCGTCGTTCGCGGCCCGCTCCGCTTCCAGTTCGTCCAGTCGGAACGCTTTCATCCGCTTTATACCCCTGCCCTGGTGACCATCGCGTCTGTCACGATCAGACACATGATGAATTTTCTCGTCAAGACGATCGCCAACGCGTCGGCCTTGGCGGTGGCCATCTGGCTGGTCGGCGGTCTCACCCTCACCGGCGGAAACGCCGGCGACAAGACGCTGACCCTGCTGGGCGTGGCACTGCTCTTCGGTCTGGTGAACTGGGTCGTCAAGCCGGTCGTGAGCCTGCTGGCGCTGCCGCTGTTCATCCTCACCCTGGGGCTGATCACGCTGGTCATCAACGCGCTGATGCTGCTGTTGACCTCATGGCTGGCCGATTCGCTGGATCTGAGCTTCCATGTCGACGGCTTCTGGGCCGCCCTCCTCGGAGGACTGATCGTCTCCGTGGTCTCCTGGGCCCTGAATGTCGTCATACCCGACCGGGACTGAAGCCGGATCCGCCCGACAGAAGCCCGGCGGGAGCCCGATGGAAGCCCGCCAGAGACCCCGCAGAGGCCCCACCCAGGCCTCGCGGATGCCCCACCCAGGCCCCACAGGGACCCGACAGAACCCGAACGACCAGAGAACCGAGCGACCCCTATGAACAGCGCCCTCACCCCCGGGGACGGTACACGAGCGGTACGGGCGGGACTGCCCGCGCCGGTGAAGCACGAGCCGACCCTGCCGGGCCCGGTCTTCGCCGCCCACTTCCATCTGCCGGGCGAGCCGACCGGCCCGTACACCTACGGCCGGGACTCCAACCCCACCTGGACCCTGCTGGAACGGGCGATCGGGGAGCTGGAGCACCCCGGCGGCCCGGTGGAGACCGTCTGCTTCGCCTCCGGCATGGCCGCGATCTCCGCGGTGCTCTTCTCCCAGCTCCGGGCGGGGGACGCGGTGGTCCTGCCGGACGACGGGTATCAGGCGCTGCCGCTGATCGCCGAGCGGCTGCGCGCCTACGGCATCGAGGTGCGGACCGCCCCGACCGCCGGGGACGCCCAGCTGGAGCTCCTGGAGGGGGCCCGGCTGCTGTGGATCGAGTCGCCGTCCAATCCGGGTCTCGATGTCTGTGACATCCGGCGCCTGGTGGCCGCGGCCCATGCCGCCGGGGTGCTGGTCGCCGTCGACAACACCCTCGCCACCCCGCTGGGCCAGCGGCCCCTGGAGCTGGGTGCCGACTTCTCCGTGGCCAGCGACACCAAGGGGACGACCGGGCACGGAGATCTGCTGCTCGGCCATGTGACCTGCCGGGACGGGGCGCGTGCGGAGGAGATACGCGGCTGGCGCAAGGTCGCGGGCGCGATCCCGGGGCCGATGGAGGCATGGCTGGCCCACCGTTCCCTCGCCACGCTCCAGCTGAGGATCGACCGGCAGTGCGCCAACGCGCTGGCGCTGGCAGAGGCGCTGGGCGAGCGCCGTGAGGTGTCGGGGCTCCGTTATCCGGGACTGCCGGACGACCCCTCGTACCCCCTGGCCACCCGGCAGATGCGGCGGTACGGCGGGGTGGTCTCCTTCGTCCTGCCGGACCGGGCGTACGCCGAGCGGTTCCTGGAGTCGCTGCGACTGGTGGACGACGCGACCAGCTTCGGCGGGGTCCGGTCCTCGGCGGAGCGGCGCGGGCGCTGGGGCGGTGACGCGGTGCCGGACGGCTTCATCCGTCTCTCGGCGGGTGTGGAGGATCCGGACGACCTGGTGGCGGATGTTCTGCGGGCGCTGGACGAGGCGGCGGAGCGGCGGGTTACGGGGTAGCGCGCGGCGGACCGCCCGGTCGCGGACATGGCGGCGAGCGGTCCGAGCCTCCCCCCTCGTGGCTCGGACCGCCCCGGTTCATCCCCCCGAAGAACCGCGCCCACTAGGCTAATTGACTCTGCGTCAGTGTCCAATCACGGTAGCGACAGAGACCTATCGACTTATTTATAGTTGTCCGGTCCGTGGTGATAGTCGGCCGAGAGGGGCTCGGTATGGATCTGGCCCTGTTACGCACGTTCGTCACGGTGCACCGGGCCGGCTCCTTCACCCGGGCGGCGGCTCTTCTCGGACTCTCCCAGCCGGCGGTGACCGGCCAGATCCGTACGCTGGAACGCCAGCTGGGCCGCCCGCTCTTCCTCCGCCAGGCCCGTGGGGTGACCCCCACCACCATCGGGGACGAGCTGGCCCAGCGGGCCGCACCCCATCTGGACGCCCTGGTCGAGATCGCCGAGGCCGGTCTGGACGAGGAGTCGGGCGTCCGTACCCTGCATCTCGCCGGTCTGCCGGAGTTCACCACCCTGCGGGCGCTGCCCGCGCTGACCCCGCTGATCGCCCAGGGGGTGGCGCTGCGCGCCTCCTTCGGGACCGCCGAGGAGACCCTGGAGGGCCTGGCCGCCGGCCACCACGACCTGGCGATCACCACCGCCCGTCCACGGGGCGGTCTGCTCGCCGCCACCCCGCTCTGCGACGAGGAGCATGTCCTGGTCGCCTCGCCCCGCTGGGCGGCCCGGCTCGGCCCCGAGGTGCTGCGCGGCGGCCATGTCCTGCTGGAACAGCTCCCCGTCGTCGATGTCCACGAGTCCCTGCCCCTGGTCTCGCGCTACTGGGCCGCGGTCTTCGAGTCCCGTCCCGCCGCGGCGGGTGCCGCCATCGCCCCCGATCTGCGGGCGGTCCTGGAGGCCACCGCCTCGGGTGCCGGGCTGGCCGTGCTGCCGCGCTACCTCTGCGAGGACGCCCTGGAGCGCGGACGTCTGGTTGCGCTGCTGGACCCCCCGGTCCCCCCGCTGCGGACCTACTTCCTCGTCATCCGCACCGGAACGCTCTCCCTGCCCCATATCGCGCGGGCGCACGAGTGGCTGATGCGCGCCGCCGTCGACTGGTGAGCGTCCGGCCCAGAAGAGTTTCAGAACGCCCGGTACGGGCCATTTTTCAGACATGACCGAACGACCCGTGGTCAAGCGCACCGCCCGTGCCGTTCTGCTCGACGGCGACGATCTCATCCTGATCAAGCGCACCAAGCCCGGGGTCGATCCCTACTGGGTGACACCGGGCGGCGGGGTGGAGACGGAGGACGCCACCGTGGTCGCCGCCCTCCACCGCGAGCTGGACGAGGAGCTGGGCGCCAAGGTCACCGATGTGGTGCCGTGCTTTGTGGACACGGTGGAACACATCGCCGGGGGCGGGGTCGCCGGAGTGAAGGTCCAGCACTTCTTTGTCTGCCGACTGGAGTCGATGGACCCCGGCCGGCGCCATGGCCCCGAGATCGAGGCCCCCCTGGGGGAGTACGAGATCGTACGGGTGCCCTTCAGCCGCATGGGGATCGCCGCCGTCCATCTCGTCCCGCTGTCCCTGCGGCACTATCTGGACGGCAATATCGAGGGAGTCCGTGCCATGCATGCCCCCGACCTGGGCTGACTCCTCGCCCCGGCGCCCGTGCTGCCGAGGGGGAACCACCGCCCGGAGCGGCGTTTCACGTGAAACACCGTCATGCCCGCGGTCCGCGCTCCACCCGGCGGTTCACCCTGTGGTCCGAGTCGCTCACTTCCTGGAAAGCACTGGACGAGCGATCACTGTGTCAGCGAGCCTGATCCCTATGCCGACACCCCTCCTCGATCTGCCCATCCGTCGCCTCACCATGGGCGATCTCGTGTCCTGTGTCGATCTCTCCGAGAACCGGGGCTGGCCACGCGAGGAACACAAGTGGGGGTTGCTGCTCACCGCCGGTACCGGCTACGGCATCGACGATCCCTCGGGCAAAGGGCTGGCGGCGACCTATGTGGTGACCCCGTACGGGCCCCACTTCTCGGCTGTTGGCATGGTGCTGGTCGCCGAGGAGCACGCCCGGCAGGGGATCGGCCGCCGACTGATGCGGCATGCCCTGACGGAGTCCGGGGACATCCCGCTCACCCTGTACGCCACCCCCTCCGGTCAGCCGCTCTACCAGGAGCTGGGCTTCGGCCTCGCCGGACGGGCCGAGATGGTCCAGGGTCGTTTCACGCCCGACGCGATGGAGACGTTCAAGGTCGCCACCCGTCCCGCGACCGCCGAGGATCTGACCGCGATCATCCGGCTGGACACCGAGGTCTTCGGGGTGGACCGGACCCATATGATCACGCGGCTGCCCGCCTTCTCCGACCAGATCCGGGTCGCCGAGGAGAACGGCCGGCTCACCGGGTACGCGGCGGCCTGGCCCAATGTGGAGACCCACGTCATCGGCCCGCTGATCGCCGCGGACACCGGGACCGCCCAGGCTCTGATCGCCTCGCTCGCCCCCGCCACGGACCGCCCCTTCCGGACCGATATCGATGTCCGGCACGGCGAACTCCTCAGCTGGCTGAAGGAACGCGGGCTGGAGACGGTCGCCTTCAACAGCGTGATGCACCATGGGCTCGACGCCCTTCCCGGCGACTGGACCCGACGTTTCGCGCCGTTGTCCCTGGCGATCGGCTGACCTCCCGTCCGACGCCCGCCCGGGAGGCATTCCGAAAGTACATGCACGCGCGGGCTATTGCATCGGTCGTCTACCCTGGGTGTACGCCGCTCGGGCGTGGAGGAGGACTGACATGGCTGCGACCGACCCCTCGCTCACCGGACTCGCCCAGGGGTGGTGCGCCCTGTCCCTGCTGCACGGAAAGATCGAGAGCAGGATCGGACGGGCCCTGGAGAGCAGCCATGAGCTGAGCGTCCGCGAGTTCTCCCTGCTGGACGTGCTCAGCCGCCAGCACGACGGTCCGGGCGGGCATCTCCAGATGAAGGAGGTCGCCGAGGCCGTCGCCCTCAGCCAGAGCGCCACCACCCGGCTGGTCACCCGACTGGAGGACCGCGGTCTGCTGCGGCGCTATCTCTGCGACACCGACCGCCGGGGCATCTACACCGAGGTGACCGAGGCCGGCCTCACCCTGCTCGGGGAGGCCCGCCCCACCCATGACGCCGCACTCCGGGACGCCTTCGAGGAGGCGTCCGGGAACCCGCTGCTGGCCCCCCTGGTCCGTACGGTCCAGGAGCTGCCCGCCGCCGTCTAGGTCGTCTCTTTCGAATCTTGCTGGGCTCGCGTGCCCTGGCACCGCACCTCGCCGCGTTGTCATCAATCACCAATGCTCCGCAGTGGCTCAATCCTCCGCCTTGCGATGCACGTCACCAGACCCCGCTCCCTGATCCAGCCTGATCCGTAAGAAACTCCCTAGTCCTGTGACCGGCGCGCCCGGCCGACCCGTACCGTCCCGGGGCGCGCCGCCCGTTCCACGTGAAACATCAGGACGGATCCGGGAGAGCGCGCCATCCCTCCGGGTCGACTCCGCCGGGGACGCCCGCGTCGGGCTCATAGGGCTCCCGGGTGAACACAAAGGACCCCACATCGAGGTGGCGGACCGATCCGTCCTCCCGGCGCACCACCCGCAGGGTCTCCCCCGCGTGGTATCCGTTCCGTCCCGTCCAGCTCCCGTCCGGCTCGGCGGTGAAGACGGCGCCACGACCGGCTCCCCGCAGCGGCTGGAGCTCCATCGCGCGGTCCGGCAGCAGCCGCAGGACGTACGCATAGGTCCCCCAGTACCAGGGACCGGTCAGCGCCAGCAGCTCCTGGTCGACCTCGGGGAGCGGCTTCCAGGGCGCCGGAAGCACGGGCTCGGCCGCCGCGACGATCTCCAGTAGTTCGGCCCCGAGCACCCCGGTCGACGGCCCCGAGGTGGCATTGGCGAGCACGACCGAGGCGATCCGGTCCTCCACACTGAACCAGAGCGCCGCGAGAAAGCCCGGCAGGGAACCGCCGTGGCCCACCAGGGTGCGCTCCCCGCTCCGGACGATCTGGAGCCCCAGGCCGTAGGTGGCGCCCCATTCACCGCTCTCCGCCGGGACGGAGGGGGTCCTCATCTCCCGTACGGAGGCCGCGCCCAGTACCCGGTCGTCGCCCTCCGCCAGGAAGACAGCGAACCGGCCGAGGTCGTCCACGGTGGACCAGAGCCCTCCGGCCGGGGTCATCAGCCCCAGGTCCTCGGCGGGTTCGGGCAGCAGGACATCGGCCCAGGGGTGCACCGCCCAGCCCTGGACGGCCGGGGGCCGGGGCAGCACGCTGGTCCGAGTCATCCCCAGAGGCTCCAGGATCTCGGTGTGCAGAGCCTCCTCCCAGGTCCGGCCGCGGACGGCGGCCACCAGCGAACCGAGCACGGTGTACCCGGTGTTGGAGTAGTGGTGCACCCGGCCCACGGGGTGCGTCCCCGCGCCGTCGCCGAGGACATCGGCCAGCTCAGGACGGAGCGTTCCCGGGGTCCGCTCCCACCAGGGGCCGGGGCTCTCCGCGCTGAGCCCGGCGCTGTGTCCCAGCAGCTGGGCGATGGTCGCCCGGCCCAGGCCCGACCCCGGAAGGTACTTCTCCACCGGGTCCTCCAGGTCGAGCAGCCCCTCGTCACGGAGGCGCAGCACCAGGACCGCGGTGAAGGTCTTGCTGATCGAACCGATCCGGTACTGCGCCGCCACGGATCCGGCGCCCTCCGTGCCCGTCCGGGCCGCGCTCCACACCCGTTCACCGTCCCTGACGACCCCCGCCACCAGGGAGGGGCACCGACCCTCTGTCTGGGCGGTGGCGAGTCGGCCGAGCAGGGCCCGTTCGGTCGTGGGCAGAAGGGGTGTCATCGAAGAGGGGGAAAAGGTCATGGAACAGGTCTATCCGAGCACCCCGCGCCGAGTCGACGGGGTTTGCCCCGGGGGTGCCGTGCCCGGGTACCTCCGCAGCCGCCGGCCGGGGGTACTCAGCCCGAAGTGAGTAGGCGTACCGAGGCCGGGCGGCTCCCGGCGGAACCACCATGGGGCCATCGAGGTCCCTCAGCGGACATGACCGAGCAAGGAGATCCACCGTGAGCATGGCCATCCAGGGACGCTCCCCCTACCGGAACGGACGCGTCGCGGTGTGGGTCGCGGGAGCCTATGCCGCCGCCGTCGTCGGGCTGGTCCTCTGGATCACCTGGCTGGCCGTCTTCGACGACCCGGGGTTCTCGGGCGTCTGGCTCATCGGGGCGACCCTGCCGCTCTCCGTACCGGTCGCGTCCCTGCCGGTTTCGGGGCCGGTCTTCCTCGCCCTCCTGACCGGCGCCGGCCTGGTCCAGGCCTGGGCCCTCTGGCGCGTCCTGCGCGGCAAGCGCCTGGACTGAGGCGAGGGACCACCCGCACGGAGGCGGGTCCCCGCCCGGCGCCGGATCAGGTCTGGGCCATGTCCACGAAGCGGGAGTAGTGGCCCTGGAAGGCCACCGTGATCGTGGCGGTCGGGCCGTTACGGTGCTTCGCCACGATCAGGTCGGCCTCGCCCGCGCGGGGGGACTCCTTCTCATAGGCGTCCTCACGGTGGAGCAGGATGACCATGTCGGCGTCCTGCTCGATGGAGCCCGACTCACGCAGGTCGGAGACCATCGGCTTCTTGTCCGTGCGCTGTTCCGGGCCACGGTTCAGCTGGGAGAGGGCGATCACCGGGAGCTCCAGCTCCTTGGCGAGCAGCTTGAGGTTACGGGACATGTCCGAGACCTCCTGCTGACGGCTCTCGGCCCGCTTGGAGCCTCCGGACTGCATCAGCTGGAGGTAGTCGATCACCACGAGCTTCAGATTGTTGCGCTGCTTCAGCCGGCGGCACTTCGCCCGGATCTCCATCATCGAGAGATTGGGCGAGTCGTCGATGTAGAGGGGCGCCTGCGAGACATCCGGCATCCGGCGGGCCAGCCGGGTCCAGTCGTCGTCGGTCATGGTGCCCGAGCGCATGTGGTGGAGGGCGACCCGTGCCTCCGCCGACAGCAGACGCATCGCGATCTCGTTGCGGCCCATCTCCAGGGAGAAGATGACGCTGGGGAGGTTGTTCTTGATCGAGCAGGCGCGGGCGAAGTCCAGGGCGAGGGTGGACTTGCCCATCGCGGGACGGGCCGCGATGACGATCATCTGGCCGGGGTGGAGGCCGTTGGTCAGCGAGTCGAAGTCGGTGAAGCCGGTGGGGACGCCGGTCATCTCTCCGCTGCGGGAGCCGATCGCCTCGATCTCGTCGAGCGCGCCCTCCATGATCTCCCCGAGGGGGAGGTAGTCCTCGCTGGTGCGCTGCTCGGTGACGGCGTAGATCTCGGCCTGGGCGGAGTTGACGATCTCGTCGACATCGCCGTCCGCCGCGTATCCCATCTGGGTGATCTTGGTGCCCGCCTCCACCAGCCGGCGGAGTACGGCCCGCTCGTGGACGATCTCCGCGTAGTACGAGGCGTTGGCCGCGGTGGGGACCGACTGGACGAGGGTGTGCACATAGGAGGCGCCGCCGACGCGGGTGATCTCGCCCCGCTTGACCAGCTCCGCCGCGACGGTGATCGGGTCGGCGGGCTCGCCCTTGGCGTAGAGGTCGAGGATGGCCGTGTAGATCGTCTCGTGGGCCGGCCGGTAGAAGTCGTGGCCCTTGAGGACCTCCACGACATCCGCGATGGCGTCCTTCGAGAGCAGCATGCCGCCGAGGACCGACTGCTCGGCGTCGAGATCCTGGGGCGGTACCCGCTCGAACCCGGGGGAGCCGCCCTCCCAGCCACCACTGTCCCTGCCGCGCTCGTGCTGGTCGTCACGGCCGCGCTGCTCGCCCCGGCGCTGGCGGGAGACGGGCAGACGATCACCGGGGGTGTCCTCAGCCGCCCACGGGTCGTCCAAGGGCTCGGAGACACTCATCCGGGCCACCTCCTCCCGTCCGCGCAGCGGACCTCGCCGTGCCCCCTCTTTCTACGGCACAGGACTGACAAATCGAGCGGCCCAACTCCGCTTACGGCGCGTCGGGCGACGGTCCACGGTAGGCCCCCGGGCACCGTCAGCCAATCTGGTTATCCACAGGCCATGTGGACGATCGACCAGATGCTGTGGAGAACTCGCCGGAACCTGTGCACGGACCGGGGGACAGCACTGTGGACAAAATCATGTCACGACCGAGAGGCTGGCTCTGACCTGCGACTCTTCCATCCACCGCCTGTGGGGGAGAAAAACTTTCCCGACTGGACCAAGATCGCGACAAACACGGCGCCCGCCGCCGCGCCGGCGGGACGAATGTAAGAGGCTTAGATCGTTTGCATCCATTACCTGTGGACGATTACCGTAAGCACATGGCACAGGCATCCACATCCCCGAAGGCGCTCCGGCGACGCCATGACCGAGAGATCGTCACCCTCGCCCTTCCCGCCTTCGGGGCACTGGTCGCCGAACCCCTCTTCGTGATGGTCGACAGCGCGGTCGTCGGCCATCTGGGCACCCCCCAGCTGGCGGGGCTCGCCATCGCCGCGGCGCTGCTGATGACCGCCGTGAGTGTTTTCGTCTTCCTCGCCTATGCCACCACAGCCGCCGTCTCCCGCCGTGTCGGCGCGGGCGATCTCACCGCCGCGATCCGCCAGGGCATGGACGGCATCTGGCTGGCGGCCATCCTGGGCACGGCACTGGTCGTCCTCACCCTGCCCACCGCCCCCTGGCTGATCGATCTGTTCGGGGCCTCCGACACCGCCACCCCCTACGCCCTCACCTATCTCCGGGTCTCCAGCCTGGGCATCCCCGCCATGCTGATGGTGCTCGCCGCCACCGGCGTGCTCCGGGGGCTCCAGGACACCCGTACCCCGCTCTATGTGGCCCTCGGCGGCTTCACGGCCAACGCGGTCCTCAATGTGGTGCTGGTCTATGGAGCCGGACTGGGTATCGCCGGGTCCGCCTGGGGCACCGTCATCGCCCAGTGGGGCATGGCCGCCGTCTATCTCATCGTCGTCGTCCGCGGTGCCCGGCTCCACCAGGCCTCCCTGCGCCCCCATGCGGCGGGAATACGGGCCAGCGCCCGCGCGGGTGTTCCCCTGCTGGTCCGGACGCTCTCCCTGCGTGCCGTGCTGATGATCGCCACCGCGGTCGCCGCCCGGATGGGGGACGCCGAGATCGCCGCCCATCAGATCGTTCTCTCGCTGTGGAGTTTGATGGCCTTCGCCCTGGACGCGATAGCCATAGCGGGGCAGGCCATCATCGGCCGCTATCTGGGGGCCGGTGACGCCGAGGGGGCCCGGCAGGCATGCCGCCGGATGGTGCAGTGGGGGATCGCCTCCGGTGTGGCGCTGGGGGTGCTGCTGGTGATCTTCCGGCCGCTCTTCCTGCCGCTGTTCACGGGTGACCCCGTGGTCCATGATGCCCTGCTGCCCGCACTACTGGTGGTCGCGGTCTGCCAGCCCGTCGCCGGAGTGGTCTTCGTTCTCGACGGTGTACTGATGGGGGCGGGAGACGGCCCCTATCTGGCCCGCGCCATGCTGGTGACCCTGGCGGTCTTCGCCCCGGTCGCCCTGCTGGTGCCCGCCCTGGGCGGCGGGCTGGCGGCACTGTGGTGGGCCATGACCCTGATGATGGCCGTCCGGCTGGTCACCCTCTGGCTCCGTGCCCGCTCCGGACGCTGGATCGTCCTCGGCGCGACCCGCTGACCACCCCGCCGGGCATGTTTCACGTGAAACATCCGGTTTCACGTGAAACATGATCAAGCCCACCGCCGGGGCCGGGCCCGCCACAGGGCCGTGACCAGGCCAGGGACAGCATGAAGGGCCGCACCCCAGGGGGTGCGGCCCTTCATGTCGTGCTCACACGCTGCCTCAGGCAGCGATGACCTCGACGCCGAAGGTCGCAGCGACCTCCGGGTGCAGACGCACGGACACCTGGTGCGAGCCCAGGGTCTTGATCGGCGAACCGAGCTCCACGCGGCGCTTGTCGACCTCCGGGCCACCAGCGGCCTTGATCGCCGAAGCGACGTCAGCCGGGGTGACGGAGCCGAACAGGCGGCCGGCGTCGCCGGAGCGAACGGCCAGACGAACCTTCACGCCCTCGAGCTTGGCCTTGATCTCGTTGGCCTGCTCGATGGTCGCGATCTCGTGGATCTTGCGGGCGCGGCGGATCTGCGCCACGTCCTTCTCGCCACCCTTGGTCCAGCGGATCGCGAAACCACGCGGGACCAGGTAGTTGCGAGCGTAACCGTCCTTGACCTCGACGACATCGCCGGCGGCACCGAGACCGGTGACCTCCTGGGTGAGGATGATCTTCATGATGCTGTCACCCTTCCCTTATCGCGCGGTGGACGTGTACGGCAGCAGTGCCATCTCACGGCTGTTCTTGACAGCCGTGGCGACGTCACGCTGGTGCTGAGTGCAGTTGCCGGTCACGCGGCGGGCACGGATCTTGCCACGGTCGGAAATGAACTTCCGCAGCATGTTCGTGTCCTTGTAGTCCACGTACACGGTCTTGTCCTTGCAGAATGCGCAGACCTTTTTCTTCGGCTTGCGCACAGGCGGCTTCGCCATGATGTTTCTCCTGTGTGATCAAGAAGTGGGAGTGCGAACTCCCCCGAAGGGCCCCACAGGGGGTCCTTAGAAGGGGGGCTCGTCCGAGTAGCCGCCGCCGGAAGAGCCGCCGGAGCCTCCGCCCCAGCTGCCGCCGCCGCCCTGCTGGGCGGGGGGGCCGGACGGTGCACCGGTGGCCCAGGGGTCGTCGGCGGGAGCGCCGCCACCCTGCTGGCCACCACCGGGAGCCTGCTGGCCCCAGTTGCCGCCACCACCCTGCTGACCGCCGCCGTAGCCGCCCTGGCCACCACGACCGGTGGTCTTGGTGACCTTGGCCGTGGCGTTCTTGAGGCTGGGGCCGACTTCCTCGACGTCCAGCTCATAGACCGTGCGCTTCACGCCCTCGCGGTCCTCGTACGACCGCTGCTTCAGCCGACCCTGCACGACCACACGCATGCCGCGCTGGAGCGACTCGGCGACGTTCTCCGCCGCCTGACGCCAGACCGAGCAGGTCAGGAAGAGGCTTTCGCCGTCCTTCCACTCATTGGTCTGCCGGTCGAAGGTGCGGGGGGTGGACGCGATACGGAACTTCGCGACCGCCGCACCGGAGGGGGTGAAACGCAGCTCGGGGTCGTCGACAAGATTGCCGACGACCGTGATGACGGTCTCGCCTGCCATGGGGGAACCTCTCGGCGGGGATTGCTTCTGGCTGCTTGCTGCTACTCAGGCCCGATGACCTCTGAGCGGAGAGCTCAGTGGGTCTCGGGACGGAGGACCTTGGTCCGGAGGACCGACTCGTTCAGGTTCATCTGCCGGTCGAGCTCCTTGACGACCGCAGGCTCGGCCTGCAGGTCGATGACCGAGTAGATGCCCTCGGGCTTCTTCTTGATCTCGTAGGCGAGACGACGACGGCCCCAGGTGTCGACCTTCTCGACCTTTCCGTTGCCCTCACGGACGACGGAGAGGAAGTTCTCGATCAGGGGGGCGACAGCGCGCTCCTCCAGATCGGGGTCGAGGATGACCATCACCTCGTAGTGACGCATGTGGAACCCACCTCCTTTGGACTCAGCGGCCACGGTCGTTCCGTGGCAGGAGGGTCGTGATGCGTGAACACCGGCGCCTGAGCACTTCAGCATCAGACCATCCGCCACTGACAGCGGCGGACGATCGGGCCTGGTACTGGGCAGACACCGGTGCAGACCGTACAGAGTACCCGCACAGGGCCGTGCGGTTGAAATCCGGCGGTCCACGGCCGCAATCTGGATACATCGGGTGTGCACGGCACTACGAAGCGCCGTGTTCCGGCAACGCCAGGAGGTGCCAGATGGCACAGGCAGCGCGACGTCAGACATCCCTCTTCGCCACGGACGGCAAACCGCATCCGCTCCAGGACACCCTGGCCGTGGTCACGGCCGCCCTCGGTCTCCTCGCCCTGGCGACCGCGGGCTTCCCCTCTCTGCATCTGCTCACCTCGTGGGCGGGGCTGCTGGGCATCCTCAGCGGCGGCTACGGACAGTTCATCTCGGTGACGACCCGGGAACGCACGGTGCTGGTCATCGGGCTGGGTGCATCGGCCATCGGCTTCTTCCTCGGCATGGCCCACGGCGGGCTCTTCGGCGGCTTGATCGGCTGACCGGGACACGGCCCCCGGCCCGTCCGGTGCCGCCTCCGCACCTCAGCGGCGCCACCGGCACGGGCCGAGGGCCGTGCGGCCATCCGGGGTCCTCCCCACGCCCAGTAGGCTTCGGCGCGAGAGCCGGAGCCCCTGATCCATGGGGACACACCTGCCGAGGAGCGCCCCGCATGAGCCTGACCCTGAGGACCATCAGCCGAGAGCAGCATCTGGCATTCATCCAGTCGATGCCATCGGCCAGTCACTGCCAGGTTCCCGCGTGGGCCGATGTGAAGACGGAGTGGCGCTCGGAGAACCTGGGCTGGTTCGACCGGACCGGGCAGCTCGTCGGCGCGGGACTGGTGCTCTACCGCCAGCTTCCCAAGATCAAGCGCTATCTGGCCTACCTCCCCGAGGGGCCGGTGATCAACTGGTACGCGCCCAACCTGGACGACTGGCTCCAGCCCATGCTCGCCCACCTCAAGCAGCAGGGCGCCTTCTCCGTGAAGATGGGCCCCCCGGTGGTCATCCGCCGCTGGGACGCCCCCGCCATCAAGGCCGGCATCCAGGACCCGGATGTGAAGCGTCTGCGGGACGTGGAGGCCACCCACATCGAGCCGCGCGCCTTCGAGGTGGCCGACCGGCTGCGGAAGATGGGCTGGCAGCAGGCGGAGGACGGCGGCGCCGGCTTCGGTGACGTCCAGCCGCGCTACGTCTACCAGGTGCCGCTGGCCAACCGCTCCCTCGACGATGTCCACAAGGGCTTCAACCAGCTGTGGCGCCGCAACATCAAGAAGGCCGAGAAGGCCGGTGTCGAGGTGGTCCAGGGCGGCTACTACGACCTTGAGGAATGGCAGCGGCTCTACGAGATCACCGCGATCCGCGACCGCTTCCGGCCCCGCCCGCTCTCCTACTTCCAGCGCATGTGGACCGTTCTCAACACCGAGGACCCCAACCGCATGCGGCTGTACTTCGCCCGGCACAACGGGGTGAACCTCTCCGCGGCCACCATGCTGGTCGTCGGCGGGCATGTCTGGTACTCGTACGGCGCCTCGGACAACATCGGGCGCGAGGTGCGGCCCTCCAACGCGATGCAGTGGCGGATGCTGCGCGACGCGTACGCCATGGGCGCCACCGTCTACGACCTGCGGGGCATCAGCGACTCCCTGGACGAGACCGACCATCTCTTCGGTCTGATCCAGTTCAAGGTCGGCACCGGCGGCGAGGCCGTCGAGTATGTCGGCGAGTGGGACTTCCCGCTGAACAAGCTGCTGCACAAGGCGCTCGACATGTATATGTCCCGCCGCTGACCCCGGCCCCGCCCGCCGTCGGCGCCGGACCGCCCGGCACCGCTGACGTCGGCTGATTCCACCCCGTAACCTCGTAGATCCCGTACACCCCTCTGCCACACCCCCTGCTGCACCGCAGCCACCAGAAAGGTTCCGGGCCGGCCATGGCGCTCTCCCTGTATGTCGACACCACACGCTGGCGGGCGCACCAGAAGTCCGTGACCGACCAGTTCCCCGGCCTCGTACCGGTCTGCAAGGGGAACGGCTACGGCTTCGGCCATGAGCGGCTCGCGGAGGAGGTCAGCCGCTTCGGCACGGACATGCTGGCCGTGGGCACCACCTACGAGGCCGCGAAGATCAAGGACTGGTTCGGCGGCGATCTGCTGGTGCTCACCCCCTTCCGCCGGGGCGAGGAGCCGGTGCCGCTGCCGGACCGGGTGGTCCGTTCCGTCTCCTCCGTGGACGGGGTGTACGCGCTGGTGGGCGCCCGGGTGGTCATCGAGTGCATGAGCTCGATGAAGCGCCATGGTGTGCTGGAGCATGAGCTGCCCCAGCTGGCCGGCGCCATCGACGATGTCCGGCTGGAGGGGTTCGCCCTCCATCTGCCGCTGGACCGCACCGACGGGTCGGACGCGGTCGAGGAGGTCATCGGCTGGATGGACCGGCTGCGGGCGGCGCGGCTGCCGCTGCACACGATGTTTGTCAGCCATCTGCGCGCCGAGGAGCTGGCCCGGCTCCAGCAGCAGTTCCCGCAGACCCACTTCCGCGCCCGGATCGGCACCCGGCTGTGGCTGGGCGACCATGAGTCGACGCAGTACCGGGGCTCGGTCCTCGATGTGACCCGGGTGTCGAAGGGGGACCGCTTCGGCTACCGCCAGCAGAAGGCGGCCTCCGACGGCTGGCTGGTCGTCGTCGCCGGGGGCACCTCGCACGGGGTGGGCCTGGAGGCCCCGAAGGCGCTCCATGGTGTGATGCCGAGGGCCAAGGGGGTGGCCCGTGCCGGTCTGGCGACGGTCAACCGGAATCTGTCGCCGTTTGTCTGGGCGGGCAAGCAGCGCTGGTTCGCCGAGCCGCCGCACATGCAGGTCTCGATCCTCTTCGTCCCCTCCGACGCGGAGGAGCCCCGGGTCGGCGACGAGCTGGTGGCGCATCTGCGGCACACCACGACCCAGTTCGACCGTCTGGTCGACCACTAAGGCTCCCGCCGTCAGGGGGCGTCGTTCGGCGCGGTGCCGGGCCCGTCGGGGACCGGCTTCCGCGCCCCCGTGCCGGCCTCGGCCCCCGTCCCCCACTCGACCACGGGACCATCGCTGTCCTGATCGGTGGGTACGGTGCTGAGCAGGGCGAATTCATCCGGGGCCCCATCGAGTACCCCGCCCGACGGATCGTCCGAGCCGTCCTGCCGTACGGGGTCCCGGTCCGGTCGCAGGATGTCGCGTACCACCACCACGCACAGATAGAGCGTCCCCAGCAGATGCAGGGCGACGGCGACGTGGTAGCCCTCCGCGGGCAAGCCCTGGTTCTTCCCGCCGGTGGTGAAGGCGAGGTACATCCAGATGCCCAGGAAGTACATCACCTCGCACGCCTGCCAGATCAGGAAGTCGCGCCAGCGGGGGCGGGCGAGAGCGGCAAGCGGAATCAGCCAGAGGACATACTGCGGCGAGTAGACCTTGTTGGTGAGGATGAACGCGGCGACCACCAGAAACGCCAGCTGGGCGAAGCGCGGACGGCGGGGCGCGCAGAAGGTGAGCACGGCCAGGCCGGCGAGGACCACCACCATCAGCGCCACGGCCCAGGCGTTCGCGGTGTCCGGCTCGATCACCGTGTCGGTGCGCTGTTTGATCACCAGCCACAGGGAGCCGAAGTCGACCTGCCGCTCCTGGCTGAAGGTGTAGAACTGCCGCCATCCGTCGGAGGCCCACACCATCACCGGCAGATTCACCGTGAGCCAGGTGGCCGCGGCGGCGAGCACGGCGGCCCCGTACTCCCGCCAGCGGCCCGCCCGCCAGCAGAGCAGCAGCAGCGGGGCGAGGAGCAGGACCGGATAGAGCTTCGCGGCGGTCGCCAGGCCGATCAGGGCGCCGAAGGCGACCGGCCGTTCCCGGGACCACATCAGCATCGCGGCGGCGGTGAGCGCGACGGCGAGCAGATCCCAGTTGATCGTGGCGGTGAGGGCGAAGGCGGGCGCCAGGGCGACGAGCAGTGCGTCCCAGGGGCGCCGCCGGTGGGTGCGGGCCGTACAGACGGCGATGACCGCGGTACAGATCATCAGCATGGCCGCATTGACCATCCAGTACATCTGCTGCTGTTGCTGGAGCGTCCCGCCGGAGAAGTCGAACCAGGCGGCGACCTGCATGAAGAGGCCGGTCAGGACGGGGTACTCCAGATACGGCATATCGCCCGGGAGCCGGTCGAAGTACGGGATCAGCCCTTCCGAGAAGCCCCGGCCGACATAGAGGTGCGGGATGTCGGAGTAGCAGGCGTGGGTGTACTGCGAGTTCACGCCCCGGAACCAGGCCCAGTTGTAGCAGGGCATCTTCTGCACCATGCCCAGGGCGAAGGTGCCGAGGGCCACCAGGACGACCACGCGTACGGGGGTGGCGGAGCCCGCGGGAGCGCGCCGGGCCCAGCGGCCCGCCGGTCCGCCGATGATCTCGCTGCCGGACGCCGCGAGGGGGTCGCGCCGGGTGGGGCGGACGTCCGGGCGGTCGTCGTGCACGCTCGTCTCCTCTGCGCTGGGCATGGTGCTCATCCTGCCGTACGGAGGGGGAGACGGGC
Source organism: Streptomyces sp. NPDC000594 (assembly GCF_040299965.1). NCBI lineage: Bacteria > Bacillati > Actinomycetota > Actinomycetes > Kitasatosporales > Streptomycetaceae > Streptomyces > Streptomyces sp. NPDC000594. The sequence goes on from NZ_JBEPCY010000003.1 coordinate 524,452, forward strand.
CGTACGGAGGGGAAGACGGAGCGAGGGCCGCCGTCCCCGGGCACGGGCCGGCTGCGGGGGGGGGGGCCGGGCCCCGGGGGCGGGGGCC